>JBMFOM010000014.1:0-28171 GCA_049969615.1 Caldifarciminota bacterium | reverse complement strand
GGTAAGGCCTGATTTAGGATAGCCTGTAAGTTCTTGGAGCACAACAACTTAGCGTGTTCCCCTTGCAATCGGTCAAGGCAGAGCAAGGCTTTGGTGAATATGCTATGAAACCCCCCAAAAATCCCGGTTTGTCAGCCTCATCATAGCCAGATGAGAACCCTGATGCAATGCTCTCGGTGGAATTTTTCAGAAGGCCCCTCCTTAGAACCCTGTTATCTTGGACAAAGCGCTCTAGTTCAACCCAATAAGCTATTTAAGTTATCGCTACTTTATCAGAGGTATCAGTATTTATGTCAGGCCCTCTGATCCAGCAAGCGTGCCGAAAACCCGCAAAATGTCCCATAAACCATTGTTCCGGGTATTCCGTTTGTAATCGCCAACAGCAATGGTTGGCCAGGGGCCAGCTCTGTTTTCGTGTATAGACCTATGGCCTTGGCGGCTTCAATTGATTGCTCAGGGGCCGGGTGGTTCATAGCAAGGCTGATCCCGTACTGAGGCCCCGGTGGCATTGAGTCTGAACCAAAGACAACGGTTGCTCCCGAATCAATCATATCCCTGAACGGGTTCAGGGCCTTCGCCCTCCTTTTGCCCAGGGCTTTCTCATACAGGCCTCCCTGTGCCTGCCATTGAAGGAAATTTGGCTGAATAGAGAGGACCAGTCCGAGATCCGCGGCCCGTTTCAGCTGGTCCCCCGTGATTGCCTCCGCGTGTTCTATGGTGTGGCGCAGTGGATTCCCATGCCCGGCGGCCTTCCGGTAGGCCGAGAGCGCCATCCCTATTGCCTCATCGCCTATGGCGTGAATCAAGAGCCTGAGACCGGCCTCCTCAGATTTCCTGATGACCGCGACCAGATTGTCCTCCGAGAATGTAAAAACTCCCCTCTGGCCTGTGTCCGCGTAGGGTTTTTTGAACCTGGCTGTCCTAGCGCCTATTGATCCGTCCAGAAATACCTTTATTCCTCCAATCCTGAGCTTTCCCCCGAAACCTGTCCTCAACCCCAGTTCGGCCATCTGTGGCAGGTAACCGTGCAGGAAGTAGAACTCAACCTCTATCTCTAGGAGTCCGTCAAGATCAAGCGCCTGCCAAGCCTGAAATGTCCTGGCGCTCCCTATTTCCCTGATGCCGGTTATTCCCAGCTTTAGGCACTCATCTTGGCCTGCGAGCGCGGCCCTCCTCGTTGTGTCCGGCGATGGTCTGAATATGTTAAAAAGGTGCAGTGCCGCTTCTTCCAGGAGGATACCATTCTCATCCGCCTGGCCGGGATCTGGCAGGAGCCGGCACGCGGCCGTGTTGGCCACGGCTTTGTGTCCACAAACCCTTCTTAGGATAACCGGAGTTTCTCCAGCCACCGCGTCAAGCCAGGCCTTGGTTGGCGGTTTTTCCCAACCTGAGTCGTCGTATTCGGTGAATATGATCGGTCTATCCGGCAGATTCAGGTTCGCCCGGATTATCCCTGCGGCCTCATCCAACCCGCCAGCAGTTGAGAGATTAGGATACACCAGCGATAGCCCCCTCTGAAATGTGTGGGCGTGATGGTCAAAGAAACCCGGCAGTGCCACCGAATCAGGTGGATACTCCAGGACTTCATCCGCGATAAGCCCCGCCCACGAAAGCTCCCCCTCTGGTAGGATTCCCTCTATGAATCCCCTGTTTTCAAGGATAAAATGCCCTTCCAGAATGCCGCTTGGCGTGAGTATCTTGCTCACCCTTATGACTCTCATTGGTGATCACTCGTCGGATCAACCGGCTCCCCATCCTTCGTTATAGCATAATGAAGGTGCGGCCCTGTCACATTGCCGGTTTCTCCGACATTGCCTATGATATCTCCGCCATATACGGACTGGCCCTCCTTTACCAGTATCTTGCTCAAGTGGCCATATGTTGTCTTGAACCCAGATGGATGGCTTATCTCAACCATCAGGCCGAGGATGTCGTCTTGCCTTGCCATTTCTACACGACCCATCGCGGTTGCTACGACCGGGGTGCCGCGCGGCGCAGCTATATCAATTCCGGGGTGTTGGGAGCTGAACTTCTGGGTTATGGGTCCAGACACCGGTAATCCCTGGGGAACCGTATTCTC
Source organism: Caldifarciminota bacterium (assembly GCA_049969615.1). Taxonomy (GTDB): domain Bacteria; phylum Hydrothermota; class Hydrothermia; order JBDRYB01; family JBDRYB01; genus JBDRYB01. The sequence continues at coordinate 26,091 of JBMFOM010000014.1, read as the reverse complement.
GGAACGGGATCCGGCCGCTGGGGAGACCGTGCCAGGGGACAATGGCTCAGGCAGGCTCAGAGTGTCCAGTCCGAGTATATATTTTAAGCGCTGGTTTGTCTCGTGCATCTCAGCCAGATCCTGCTCCATCTGGGATACTATGACAACCTTTTTCTGGAGATCAGCGTTTTCAGATCTCAGCCTCGCGTTTTGACCCAGAACCATCAGGCCCCATATCCCCAGGCCAATGCCGGCGAGGAACAGGGCCCCTACGCTCCCGGCCAGAGCTATGAGGAACCGAAGTTTCCTGCGGGTGATAACCAGGTTCCTTGAGCCGGAAGCGCTTGAGATTATAACATCCCACCTATCTCTTTCCAAGGATTTATATTTTAACCCACTTCCTATGCAGGATCAAGTATTGGGAGAACTCGTGATCCTTTCCCCGGGAACCTAGATTGGTTTATAATTTTGGCCGATCGTTGAGGAGGAAATAATGGCTAAAAAGGAAAAGAAGGAGAAAAAACCCGAGGCAACCGCGGCTCCGGCGGCCCCTTCAAAGCTAACCCCGGTTGACATAAGGAGGGCTACCTTTGGCTCGGGATTCGGAGGTTTCAAAAAGTCAGAGGTCCAGGCTTTCCTTGAGAGGGTTGCTAAGAGCATGGAGGAGGTGCTTAGGGACAAAAGAACCCTTGAGGAACAGATGGGAGAACTCCGCGCCCAGCTCGCAATAGTTGATGAGCTTAAGGCCGAAAGGGACAAGATGGACGAACAGATGTTCCTTTTGACTAGCGAGATAGAGACCTACAAGAAGGAGCTGGAGGTTCTCAGGGCTGGCGGGATCAACAATCCAGAGACAAAAGCCCTGCGCCAGGAAAATGAGATACTCCGTCAGGAGTGCGAGTCCTTGCGTGCCCAACTTGAGATGACTCCCATAGGCGGTGATCCGGCCGAGATAGAGGCCCTCAAAGCAGAGATAAGGAATCTGAAGGCCCAACTTGAAGAAACGAGGTCTGTAGCCGCTGGCCCCGCGGAGACAATAAGCCTGGCAAAGAATGTCGCTGATCAGATCAGGGCAAAGGCGCGCGAGGAAGCCAGGCAGACCCTGATGAACGCGATGAGAAGGATAGAGGAGCTCCTCAACGAGCTCTCGTAATTGGCATTTATGAAACCCCACTTTCCCATAATCAATCGCACGCTCAGGTTTCACCAGTTTATCGGACAGCAATCCACAGCCAGCAAACAACCCGTCTAATGGGAACGTATCCATTCACCAAGAGGAGATTAGCTAGGGCGCTTGCGGTGGAGGTCATCTACAGGTTTTACCTTCTCGGTGAGTCTTCCGAGGAGTCCCTCAGAGATATAATGGCCCGTGAGGACCTTGACCAGGGCGAAAGGGACCTGCTTGAGAAGATCGTGAACACACACAGGGCGAGATGCGAAACCATAGTCGGATTGCTTCAGAAAGCCAGCCCGAACTGGAAGCCAGACAGGATGCTCTTCATTGATAGGGCAATAATAGAGGCCGCGGCCGCTGAGCTCATGACCGGCGAGACGCCCCCCAGGGTAGTTATTACCGAGGCCATAGAGATAGCTAAGGTTCTCTCAACAGAGAGGTCGCCCGGATTCGTGAACGGGGTTCTTGACGGCATTCTCAGAGCCATGACTTCCGAGACACCGAAATGAGAATAGCCATAATATCAGATGCCCACGGAAACCTTGAGGCTACCAGGGCAGTTTTGTCGGACATTGAGGAGTTCGTGAAACCAGATGAAATATGGTTTCTCGGGGATGCGGTGGGTTATGGTCCACAGCCATCTGAGACCCTATCGCTCATACGGAGCAAGGCGCGCCTCATGCTCAGGGGAAACCACGACACCGCGCTCTTTGATCCTGATACCCTTAATGAGCTGAACCCGATGGCCCGGGTCGCACTTGAGTGGACACGCGGGAAGGTGAGTGAAACAGAGGTTGATTTTCTCCGAAAGCTCCCAATATATTGGGAAGCTGAAGAACTCGGCCTCTTGCTCTCCCATGCATCACCATACGAGCCAAACCGATGGCATTATATCTTCACTCATGAGGACGCTGAGCGCGCGTTTTCCTCGGTTGAGAGTCAAGTGATTATAACCGGCCACAGCCACCTTCCACTGTGCTTCACCAGAAAGAAAAACATAACCTCTCAGGTCATGGGCGCCGGTGATATTGATCTTACTGAGGGAATCAGGTATATCCTGAACCCCGGCTCGGTCGGCCAACCTCGCGATGGAGACTCCAGGGCGGCTTATGCCCTCCTTGACACTGAAAAGAAGGTGTTCTCACGCCGCAGGGTTGAATACGATATAAGGACTGTCGCGAAGAGTATATCCGAGACAGGGCTTCCGCTCTTTCTCGCGGAAAGGCTGTTCAGTGGGTTTTGAGAATATTCATTTTCACCCTTGGTTGCCCGAAAAACATCGTGGATTCCGAGCGTCTGGCCGGGACCCTGTATGCTCAGGGGCACGACCTTGTCTTCAGCCCTGATGAGGCAGATCTCATTGTCCTGAACACCTGCGCTTTCATCTCCGAGGCAGAGAAAGAGGCACAGGAACACATTGAGGCTCTTTCAAAAAAGGCTCCTCTCGCCGTAATCGGTTGCCTGCCAGCCAGGAGGCGGAGGTTTCAGAAAACATATGGCGAAACGCCCCCTGGAACCGAGGAAATTCTCATGCTTGCCAGGATGATGTTCTGGAACCCGGATCAGGGAACCAGGTTTCTGGACGAGTATCCCTACGCTTATTTGAAAATAGCCGAGGGGTGTTCCCGAAGGTGCAGTTTTTGCGTTATACCCTGGATAAGGGGCCGCTTGCGTTCAAGGGGAATCGGTTCCATTCTAGACGAGGCCCGCGCCATGCTTGAGCTGGGCAAGAAGGAGATTATCCTGGTCGCACAGGATACGACGCAGTTCGGCTGGGACACTGGCGAACGCCTTGAGGACCTCCTCACGGCTATTGATAGGCTTGGGGGGGATTTCTGGCTCAGGCTCATGTATGTTCACCCCGGCGGTATGACAGGGAAACTCGCCGGGACCCTCGCGTCGCTGGATCACCTGGTTCCCTACATTCACATGCCGGTCCAGCACCTCTCCCACAGGGTTCTCAGGGCCATGGCAAGGGCAGGCGGCGAGAGAGCAGTAAAAAGAGCGCTGTCCCTGGTTGAGAGATACCTTCCCAGGGCCTTCGTCAGGACAGAGCTCATGGTTGGCTTTCCGGGCGAGACAGACGAGGATTTCCGGACCCTGCTTGATGGCATAAATTCAGGCCTATTTCAACGGGTCGCGGTTTTCCCCTTTTGCAGGGAACAGGGGTCGCGTGCCTGGGCTATGAAACAGCTGGACAAGGAGACAATTTTAGGGAGATACGCGGAGGCACTGGACGCGGCACGCTCATTGCACATCAGGGTTCAAAAAGGGCTCGTCGGCAAGAGCATGAGGCTCCTGGTGGATGAACCCGGCCTCGCCAGAACGGGATTTGACGCGCCGGAGGTGGATTTCTCGGTAAGTGTGCCGAAGAACCTGGCCGCGGGGGAGTTTCAGGAGGCCATGATCACGGGAATGGACGGGGAAGGCGACCTGGCGGCTTAATAGACGATCGGTTCAACCAGAAAACGAGAGGTTATTTTCTCTCCCTCATCCTCCTGACTGGGCTCGCTATCAGGGAACCAAGCCCCCTGCGCTTGTCTTTGCTTATCAGCACAACCAGTATTGCGAGGACTATATAGCCCGCGGTGAAACCCCACCGGACAGCTGGAACGGGGATAAAGAGCTGTATAGCAAAGAGGACAAAAAGCACGATGCCTTCCCAGATATTGAAATGGAAATCCGAGAGTATAGCCACAGCGAAGAGGCTTTGGGCCGCGGTCAGGGCAACCTCCTCAACCTGACGCCCGTCCATATGAAGAGCGCCGGGCCTGCCTGCGGATACCGAATAGACAACGGGAAGGGTGCCTATGAGCAATGTCCACTGGTTGACCTTTGACGAGACCAAAGCGCCAAACCCCTCGCCAGGATGCATTTTCAAGGCAAATATGGTCGCGACGATTATCTCCGGGGACTCGGACGCGAGGGGCGCGAGCCACTGCACCAGGATGAACTCATCAATTCCCAGACCCTTGCCCAGCGCGAGGAGGCTCTCCGCGAAAGGCTCGGTGGCCGCGAGTATGATCAGACCAGCATACAGGAAAAGGAAAACAACTATGGGTCTCCTTATCGCTGGCACGAGACAGCCGATAGCCTTCGCACACCCCTCCAGCTCTGGCTCAACCTTATGCTCCCTGGCGGCTTGGAACATGTATAGGCCGAAGAGGAAAACCAGGACCATGGTGTCCAGGAGGTCAAGCCTGCCCTTGAGGGGTATGATGAAGGAATAGATGGTGGCTATGGCAAGGAAGGAGAGCTCTATGCCGTAGCTCTTCTCCAGGGTTATCCCCTTTTTCTTGGTCTTTAGCCAGTATAAAAACACCAGGAATGCCCATCCAAAGCCAATCAGAAGCCTGTTCGCGCCGGTCATGTTCGCTGTCGCGTAGTGAGTATAGACAGGGACATGCGGAGCCATCCACGCGAAGTAGAAATCAACCGCGTATTCCGGAAGGACAGCGAGTATAGCAAGGAGAGCAATCGCGAGAGTCCTTGACATATCCTTTTGCGCGACCTCGCACGCGACCGAGAGCATGTAGGCCGCGGCAACTATTCCGCCGCCAAAAATCAAGGCACCCAGCCAGGGCTCAGGGTGCAGGTGGGTGAATCGCAGGGCCAGCGCGGGGACAGCCACCAGAGCGGCCACCAAGAGGGGCAGGATGCTCAGGAACAATTTATTACCTCTATTGATCAGGACGCAAATTATAACCCAGTTTGAGCGTGTCTCACAATACGATTTTTTGACGCCCCTCAATTCTAAGAAGGCGTTTTTCGCGATTATCAGTTAGTGGGTAAAATCTCGGAAACTCGCATAAAATCAAGTGGGAGGAACAGGACTTGAACCGCGGACCCTCAGATTTGAGCTCGGAGAAAACAAATCCCTCGTCATGAGAACCGAAATAGGGCAAGGTGCCAGAGATATACTCAGGAGGATCATGGTTCTCTTCTGGCTATAATGAGGCTGACAAACCGTGATTTTTCAGGGGTTTCGCGTTCATTGTCAGGTAATCCTGGGAATGAGACTCACGACCCCTCCTTGACCGCGTTCTTCTCAAACTGCAGGCTGTAGAGGTAATAATAAAATCCCTTCTTCTGGATTAGCTCGTGATGGTCCCCTTCCTCAACAAGATTGCCTTTCTGGATGACCAGTATCTTGTCTGCCTCGCGAACCGTGGAAAGCCTGTGCGCGACCACGAAAGCGGTCCTCCCAGAAAGGAGCTTTGCCAGGGAGCGCTGGATTATGTCCTCGGTCTCCTGATCTATGTTCGCGGTAGCCTCATCCAGCAATAGTATTCGCGGATCAAACGCCAGTGCCCTCGCGAAAGCCAGAAGTTGTCTCTGTCCCTGGGATAGCGTTGCCCCGCGCTCTCCCAGGGGCGCGCTGTATCCGCCCTCAAGGTGATCTATGAACCTGTCCGCGTCAACGGCTTTCGCGGCCTCAATTACCTTTTCCAAAGGTATGTCAGACCTCAGCCTTATGTTTCCCTCAACGCTACCAGAAAAAACAAAGACATCCTGCTGGACAAGAGCCATCTGCTTCCTGAGTTCCCGAATGGGCATTTCCCTTATGTCCACACCGTCCAGGAGTATTCTTCCCTTCTGGGGGTCGTGGAATCTGAGCAATAACTTGATTATGGTTGTCTTGCCCGCGCCTGTCGGACCAACTATGGCGATGGTCTGTCCGGGCAATGCTTCAAATGTGATGTCCCGTAGCACCCACTCCTCGTCCTCATAAGCAAACCAAACATTCTCAAACCTTACATGCCCTTTGAGCTCGGAGGGCTTCATATCTCCTCCCTTTGGCTCCTCGGGTCCATCCATTATCTTGAATATCCGTTCACCCGCCGCGAAAGCGGATTGCATTATGTTATATTTTTCGGATAGATCGCGGATAGGTGCGAAGAGCATCTCAATATACGAAAGGAACGCGACGAGCGCTCCAAAGGAGAGGGTGCCCCGTATTATCTCCCCGCCACCATACCAGAGTATGATTGCTACCGCTATGGCGTCGGAGAGGTCCATCAGCGGCCTGAATGTCCCGAATACATAGAGCTGTTTCATGAATGCCTTGTATAGGCTGTAATTTATCTTGCGAAAGTTCTCCGTCATCCGGGCCTCCTGGACAAATGTCTGGATGACGGTTATCCCGGAGATTGACTCCTGCAGGGTAGCATTAACCTGGGCCAGATATTTTCTGACCTCCCGGTAGGCCTCTCGCGCATATCGCCTGAAGAGAAATGTGGAAAGAGCTAGGAGTGGAACTATGGCGAGCATCGCGCCGGTTAGCTTTATGTTCATCCTTATCATGATTATCAGGATGCCCACTATAAGCAAGGCGTCCTTTAGCAGATAAACCAGAACCGACGCGAAGAACTCGTTTATGGATTCAATGTCGTTAGTGGCCCTGGTGACCAGCCTGCCCACGGGATTCTTTGAGAAGAACTCAATCGGACTCCTAAGGAATTTCCCGAATATATCCTGTCTGAGATCCGCCATTCCCCTCTGGCTGACCATCTGCAGGGTATAGACCTGGCCAAAGTTGAGCAATAGGTTCAGCGTCAGGAGCGCAAAAAGAGCCAATCCCACCCAGCCAACGCCCCTCAGATGGCTCGCCCTGACGCCAGAGATTATCCTTTTGTCGTAACCAATCAGCCTTGAATGGGCTATGAAAACCTTTTCTCCGGTGACGAGAAGGTCTTCCTGCTTCAGCTGTTCTACTAACTCTTCCGGAACAACCAGGTATCGCTCTGAGCCTATCAGGCCCCTTGCCTCCATCTCCCGCCTCTGAGCCTGGGGCAGGTTCGGAAGGTTGATCATGAATCCGCCGTCCGGAAGCTGGATGGGATGTGTACCACGCAGTAGTTCCTGGGGGGTGTCCTGGTTAATTATTGCCCAGGATGGCATGATATAACGGTCTATGGCTGTCCTGGCCAGAAGCGGCGGGAGCAGTTCGCCCACTGTAAGCAATCCCATGAACAGGAGGGACAAAAGTAGTAGTGGCCAGTATGGCTTGAGATACCTGGTGAGCCTAAGCATGAGCCTGGTGTCCATTGAATGTGGCGCGTCATCGGTGAAGATGGGGTGGTAGCTCATGCGGGGACTCCTCTCAGAACCTGATCATCCGAGGCAAAAACACTATAATATAGGCCTGCGTTAGGACCTGAAATCTTTAGAGCCAGGGGGACAGAGTTGGCCGCGAGGTCACCCGCCCCCGAATCTTCTCTCGCACGGAATCCGCGGACAAAATAATTTACATGCAGGATCTGCCCAGCTTCAAAGGTTGCTCCTAACTGACATCTCACAGCTTCATCCTCCATGTCGCATATAAGCCTATTGCCCCGTGGGGAAGGTATTCTGCCCACCATTTGCCATAGGCAGTCGCGAAAACGCCCACGACCAAGATGAGGAGCACGGTTATTCCAGCGAGGATCCCCGGGAAAAACCTGGGTATTTTCGTCATTCTCAGGAATCCCATCATGTATCTTGCCATCATGTATATCATGAAGGAGACCACGGCCAGGCCTATCCTCAGATAGGGGAAACCCACGCCCTCGTCAAAGGGCCTCTCCCTGAAGATGAAAAACATCATCGGCACGGGCAAAACGGCCAGCGCGGCGAGCGCGAGCTTGTATAGGGTATCAGGTCTCAAATTCTTCATGGGCGAGACGGGATTTAGGCAGGTAAAGCTTCTTGGCAGAAGCGTTGAACTCAGGCCTGAGGAAACCCATCAGGTAGAAGTTGCGGACAGGCTCCGGATCAAGGGTCATTATAATATCCAGAATATCCTTCTCATGATCTCCTCCAAGTAGCCTGTTTGCCTCCTCTTGAATATCACCAAACACATTCTTTATCTCGTCCAGAAAATGGATGGATTCGGTCTTGACCTTGGTTTGAAGGCGCTCGCGTCGCGAATTTATTTTCATTTCCAGTCCAGGTATTCCGCTTCCGGATAACCCTCCAGCCTGAACGAGGTGTCCGCGACCACGACCAGCACGAAGTTATCGGGATCAAAATGGGCCTTTGCCGCGGCGTTGACCTGATCCAGGCTCAGGTTTGATATGGCAATTATATCCTCTATCCAATAGAGCTCCGGCAGGCCGAATTCCGCGCCATACATGACGAGGCCAGCGACCTGGTCGTAGGTCTCGGATGAACGCGCTATGGAACCCCTATAGTATTTCTTCGCGGCCTCCAGGTCCTCGTTGACAAAACCCTTGTCCCTGGCTTCTTTTATTAGGGAAAGCAATTCGGCTATTGCCTGGTTGCCAGAGGAGAGTTTAGTCTCCAGGCCAGCATAATAAATACCCGGATATATGCTGTCACCGAAAGCGAATCCAGGGCTGTAATAACCGAATACCGAATAAGCGAATCCCATCTCAACCCTTATCTTCTTGGTTATCTTGGAGGAGAAGCCAGACCCACCCAGGATGTAATTAGCGGTTCTAAGGGCATTGTATTCGAGGGAGTTCCGTTTTATTCCCCTGGCGCCCAAGGCTATGTAGCACTGGGTTATCTCCGGCATCCTGACCACCTTGACCCTCTTTCCCTCTATGGGTGGCAGTGGCGGCAATGCCGGGAGGGGTTTCCCTTGGTTTTTCCAGGCGCCAAAGTGTTTTTCCACAAGGGCAATGGCACTGGTGGGTTCCATGTCAGAGACCACCACTATAGTGGCCCTGGCTGGACAATACCAGTCCTTGTAAAACCCCTTCGCATCATCAAGGGTCATCTTTGAGACGGTTGAATCGTAGCCTATTACGGGATGAGCCAGGGGATGCCCCTGATAGATTGCCTCGTCAAAGCACCAATCAGAGACGGTGTCCGGGTCGCTTTTGGCGGAGTATATGGAGGATACTGTCCTCTTCTTGAGCTTGGCGAAGTTGTCCTTTCTGAAATCAGGAGATGTGATAACCTTTGCCATAACAGCCATCAGGGTGTCCGCGTCCGAAGAGAGGCACTTCAGGGAGGCGCGGGTAGAGGTTTTGCCCACATTAACATAGAACCTTCCGCCCATGCTCTCAAACGTCTCGGCTATGCGCTCTGAAGAGAGTCCGCCGGCCCCCTCATCAAGCATATCTCCGACAAGGGATGCCAGTCCCTCCTTGCCCGCTGGGTCAAGAACCGAACCGCCCTCAATCTCCATCTCAAGCTGAAATATGGGTAGTTTCGTTTTTCTAACGGCTATAACCCTGAGGCCGTTGTCCAGGGTCTTTTCGGCCTTATCCATTGCGAAGCGCTTTGGATCAAGTGTCCAGGCCTTGCTCATGTCTACCTCCGTTTTGCCGGGCCCACAGGCCAGGATGAGCCACGAACCCAAAAATAGCCTTTTCATGGGACTCCTAGTATTTGAATTCCTTCTTCTGCCCCTCTCCCATCATCTTTATGTATTCGCTTATGTTCTCAGGAGCCTTCGGGAGCAGGGTCACGACTGACCTGTTCTCTTGAACCAGATATTTTCTGGCAACACCTATAACATCCTCCGTGGTTACCGCCGCGACCCTCTCCGGATACTGATTGACATAGTTCGGATCATTCTGGACAGCGGCCGCGCTCCCCACGGAGAAAGCTGTGCCGGATGCCGATTCCTGACCATATATGAAGTCCGCAAGTGCCTGCCGTGAGGCCTTGTTCAGCTCATCGCCAGAAACCCCGCCCTCCTTTATGCGGAGTATCTCCCCGTCCACCGCCTTCTCAACATCCTTCGGGTCCTTGCCCTGCTGGAGGACAGCACCTATGATGAGGAGGCCCGGATCAATGCTTTCGTCTGTATATGCCCATACAGAGGTCGCCAACTCCTGTTCCTGGACAACCTTCCTGTATAGCCGCGAGCTCTTTCCACCGCCAAGCAGGGTTGCTAGGACATCAAGTGCCGGGATTTCGGGGTCGTTTGCCCCAGGAATGTGATACGCGGAAAGGTATATGCTTATGAAACCCTCCTTGTATACTGTGGTTCGCCTCTCGCCCTTTTGGGGTGGCTCCTTGGCCGTGACAGCGGGAATAGGCACTGTCGGGCGCGGTATCTTCCCAAAGTGCTTGTTAGCGAGGGCAATAGCGTCGTCGGACTTCACATCTCCGGCGATAACCAATATGGCGTTATCCGGTCTGTAAAAAGTCTCGTAGAACTTTCTGAGCCCATCTAGGTTGAATTCCGAGATAACCGATCCCCAGCCAATGACCGGGTGCCTGTATGGGTGAACCATGTAGGCTGTCGCCCACAGATTCTCCCAAGCTGTGCCAAAGGGACTGTTATCAGTTCTCCACCTGCGTTCTTCCATGACGACATCGCGCTCAGAGGGGAACTCCGTGAAAACCAGGTTTGTCATCCTGTCTGCCTCAAGCATCAGCGGCACATCAATGGCGTCCGCGGGCACAACGCAATGATAAACCGTGACATCCTTGTCCGTGAAAGCGTTGTCAGAACCGCCGAGTTGGTCTATTATCTCTGAATACCTGCCCTGGACATTGGCTGACCCCTTGAACATCATGTGTTCGGTCATGTGCGCCATACCAGTCTCACTGTAGGACTCATTCCTTGAACCAACCTTATACCAGACCTGGACTGCGACCGTGGGCGCGGAATGGTCCTCCACGACTATGATCGTGAGTCCATTGTCCAGTGTCCTGGTCGTGAACTTCACTGGCTTAACCTCTGGGAGCACCGCCGCCATAATCATAAAGAAGACTCCTATCAAAACAGGTCCTCCTACCAATTGCTGAAAATTATAACTCACATCCTACGCAGGATCAAATATTTGGAGACCCCTGATAAAGTAGCGATAACTTACTGGTTGAGCCAGGAGCACTTTGTTTAAGAGAACAGGTTTCTAAGAGGGGACCCAATCTGGGCTATAGCCAGCTTGGCGCGTCGGGTTGTCCGGAACCACCCCACGGCCTCATAATACTGGCCCTTCCGAAAGGGGAGGTTTGAGACATGGAAAAGGCGGATGTAGCCGTTATCGGTGGAGGTATTGTCGGGCTGGCAACAGCCTGGCAGATAACCCAACACAGGCCCGAGTTGAAGGTCGTGGTCCTTGAGAAGGAGGCGGATCTGGCTCACCACCAGACCGGACACAACTCCGGCGTTCTCCACGCTGGCGTCTATTACAAACCCGGTTCCCTGAAGGCCATAAACTGCCGGCAGGGCCGTGAACTCATGTTTAGGTTCTGTGATGAGGAAAGCATCAAATACGAGATATGCGGCAAGGTTGTGGTCGCCGTAACCAAGGAAGAAATCCCCAGCATGGAGATGATCTACGAGAGGGCAAAGGCAAACGGTGTTGACTGCGAGAAGATAAGCCTAGAGCGCTTGAAGGAGCTTGAACCTCATGCGGCCGGCGTGGCGGCGTTTCATGTCAGGGATACAGGCATAATTGATTTCAAGGAAGTCTGCTACCGGCTTGCCAAACGAACAGAGGAACGCGGGGGTAAGGTCCTTACAAAGGCAAAGGTCATCGGCATAAAACGTTCATCCAGCGAAGTTGTCATAACGACAAAAGCTGGGGATTTCTCTGCCAAGCTCATGATCAACTGCGCGGGACTCCATTCGGACAGAATAGCCAGAATGGCCGGCGAACACCCCGCTGTCAAGATAGTTCCATTCAGGGGAGAATACTATGACATAAAGCCTGAGTTCTGGTATTTGGTCAAAAACCTGATATATCCTGTCCCAAACCCGGAATACCCATTCCTTGGGGTTCACTTCACTAGAAAGATACACGGCGGGGTTGATTGTGGTCCCAACGCGGTTTTCGCTTTCGCGAGGGAGGGCTACAACAAGCTCACGATAAACATCAGAGACCTCTGCGAGTCCGTTTTTTATCCTGGACTCTGGAAGATAGCGGGCAAATACATGAAGATAGGCATGGGAGAGATGTGGCGTTCCTTCAACAAGGCCGCTTTCGTGAAGGCCCTACAGAGGCTGGTTCCCGATGTCACCGGCGACATGCTTGTTCCGGCCCCCGCGGGGGTGAGGGCCCAGGCCATATCCCGTGATGGCAAAATGGTTGATGATTTCGTCATACAGGAGTCCGAGAGGGTCGTGAATGTGCTCAATGCGCCCAGCCCCGCGGCCACGGCAGCCCTAAACATAGGCAAGACCATAGCTGAGGTCGTGGACAAACATATAAGCAAATAAACCTTGAAGATCATAACGGGGATTCAACATGAACGCCCCCACTGGAGGTAACATGCCCGATGTCGGTATAGAACCACTGAGAAATTTTGTGATAACCGTCCTTGAGAAGCTTGGGACGCCGAGGGAGCACGCGGAGATAACCGCTGATGTGCTCATACTCTCTGACAGGAGAGATATACCATCTCACGGCGTCGCCAGGCTAGGACGCTATGTGAAAGACATTCAGGCCGGAACCATAGATCCGAAGGCCACTCATACCATCCTGAGGGAGACACCGACTACCCTTTTGGTGGACGGCAACGCGGGTCTCGGCCAGGTCATAGCGAAGAAGGTGATGGAGCTGGTCATAGACAAGGCCAAAAAATCCGGGATTGCCGCGGCCTCCATCCGCAATTCCAATCATTACGGAATAGCTGGCTACTACGCGAAGATGGCCCTTGAGAAAAACCTTATCGGCATATCCATAACGAACTCCGCGCCCCTTATGGTTCCGACATTTGGAAGGACCGTCATACTCGGCACGAACCCCGTTGCCTTCGCTGTGCCCGCCGGAAAGGAGAAACCATTCTTCTTTGACGGGGCCACCACAACCGTCCCCAGAGGAAAGCTGGAGGTCTATGCCCGGCTCAAGAAAGAGATGCCTCTCTCGTGGGCGACTGACGAGACAGGCGCGCCCACCTCTGACCCGGTGAGGGTTCTCAAGAACATGATTGAGCGGACTGGCGGTGGTCTCGCACCGCTGGGTGGTTCAGGCGAGGAGGGCGCTGGCTACAAGGGATACGACTTCTCGGCCATACTGGACATCCTCTCCGGTGCCTTGAGCCTCGGGGCCGTTGGCACAGAGGTCTATGGCACCAAGGGCGCGCCTCCTGGTGTCTGCCACTTTCTCGCGGCAATTGACCCGACGGCATTCGTTGACCTGGATGAGTTCAAGGCCAGGATGGACTCTTTCATCCGGATGTTAAAGGACGCGCCAAAGCAGGAGGGAGCGGAGCGCATCTGGATAGCCGGAGAGAAGGAGTGGCTCGCTGAGGAGCGCAACAGGACACAGGTTCCCCTTGATGAACCCACCGTGGAGGAGCTTAAGAAGATAGGCGAAGAGCTGGGCGTAGAGTTCAGGATGTAGGGCGGGGCCCCTGTCCGGCTTTTGCGGTGTGATTCACAAAGCGCGTTATATAGCTTTTATTCGGTCGTTTGGCAGAGGCATACGGTCATGGAGTATAATATTCCCGCGAACAAGGAGCGATTTACATGAAGAGGATAGCAGGATTCATTGGCTTGGCAATAGGGCTTTGGGGCTGCGGAGGTGGCGACGAGACCCCTCCCGTCACCCTGACCCAGAGAGGTGGACTCGCTTTCGGCGGCAATCACATAACCGTGCAGGGCAACTACCTCTATGTGGCCACGGAGCACAAGCTCTCCATCGTTGATGTCTCAAGCGTTGCCACCCCCTCTGAGGTAGGCAAATACGAGAATACGAATGTCATCTTCCAGGATGTATCCGTGAAGGGAACAACCGCTTTCGCGGTAGGCTACAACGCTACATTGGGTGCTATTTTTGCGATTGATGTCGGAAATCCCAAGAACCCGACCGTGATAGGCTGGCTCTTAACACGCGATCTATGGGGAATCTATGTTGATGGCAACTATGCCTATGTGGCCGCGGGGGACTCCGGCCTCTTCATCTACAATGTGACTAACCCCGGCGGGATGTCCAAGATAGCAAGCCTGAACCTCGGCGCCGATGTTCAGGAGATCTGGAAATCCGGCAATTATGTCTATCTCACTGGGCCATTTGATCAGAAGCTCTGGGCCGTTGATGTCTCAACTCCCGGAAGCCCGGCCCTGGCTGATACCATCAGCCTGTCCGTCTCCGGCGAGGATATTCACATCTCTGGGACAACCGCTGTGGTCTCCGGCTCGCAGGGTTTGGCTTTCGTTGATATAAACAATCCATCCTCCATGAGAGTTATCTCCACCTTCAAACCATCAGGTGACCCATATGCGGCCTGGTTTGATGGGGAGTATGCCTTCACGGCCACGAAGGTGACTGGCCAGGGCAGGTCTTTCATAGCAGTTGTTGAGGGCCCGGACGGCCCAAGCGAGGTAGCATCCTCTTCCGTGATAGACGGCTCCGCCAGGGATATAGTGTATGATGGAAACTTCTGCTACATCCTGAGCTCAAGCCAAACCTTTATTTATGAGGTGATCGAGGACTAGAGATAGGCTCCTGGTCTGCTTGGTCCCCATCTGGGAGTCTCATCGTAGATAAAAAAGAACCCTGAGTAAATGCTCTCTTAGGGGGATTTTTCATGGGTTTCGGCTTATCACGAACACGCTCTTGAGCATCCTCCCCGAAAATCTCAGAACAACCGAATAGACTCCAGGTTTACCGTTCCAGTCAACGGAGTTCTCTCCCCTGGTGCCCCTGAACGAGAGGGTCTCAATCTCTCTGCCGGATACATCATAGACGATCAGGGTTCCCTCGCCGTCTGACGGAAGGCTAAAGATGAAGCTCGCACCCTTCTGCGTTGTCTGGACGAGGAATCTGAAAGCGCCTCCGGCCCCTGGCTTTTCCGCGATGCCCACATGATAGTCAACCAAGTTGTGGGTCCTCCACTCGTAGTAAAGCGGGATGGGGATATTGCCATAAAAGCCTATGTATTGAGTGAAGGATGAGTCAGCCACCATGCCGGTATCCACGCACCACCATTCATAGCGGTCAGTTCTTATCTGTCCGGTATCCGCTGAGCCGGAAACCCAGGTCACCGATGCCCTCGTTTTCACATAGATCCTGAATGAGTTGAAGCTTCCAGCTGGTACGGTTTTGACCTCATGAGCCTCCACATATGCCGAGTCCACCCTAACCACTATGGTATCGTCTGTGAAATCCCCATCAATATCCCAGGTGTATTTGCCGGCGAGGCCAGTTGACCATGATTCTCCGACTACAAGCGGAGTCTTGTATGCCCAGAGGGTCACGGTCGTGTCCCCGGCAACATCGCTGAGGAGCATGAGCCAAGGTATTGAGTCATACACCGTGTCCCCCTTGATCATCAGGGTATCCCCCCAGGTGGGCGAGTGCGCGGAATCCTTCGCATAAACGGATAGGGCGTGGTGACCGTTGTAGGTAAATTCCTCCAGTATCTTGGTGGTGTCATAGAGCGCGTAGTCCTTCATGGGGTCGCCAGCGAGCGAATCCCTGAAGATGCCCTCGTAATAATACCAGTTGTTCAACCAGAACCCCAAGTGGTGAGAAGGGGCCTGAGCAAACAGCAATGCCAGGGCCATCATATCAAAAACCTCCTTTTATTCAACGATAAAGCTAACCATCCTGGTTCCGAACGTCGCGAAATAAACGCCCGCGCCAGGCGCGGTCCAGGAGGCCATCATCTGCCTCACGGGCACCCTGTCCATGAGCCTTCCGGATATATCATATATTGAAAGGGAAAACCCCGGCTCCGGGAAGGGGATGATGAAGCGCGCAGTGCCCCTCGCTGGGTTCTGCTTCAGGATTATTTTGTCCGGGATCAGGTTTGCCGGACCCCAGGACTGCGCGACTATGACAGCGGCGTGGCCATCAACGAGGCCGTAGCCGGTGAACATGTCCCAGCCAGCATCGCCCATGTCCACGCATGTCCCCTCCAGTATTGTCCTGGCGTCCTTGTTGGTGAGGGAGGAGTTGACAGAAAAAAGGAGGGCTGAAAGGCCCGAGACATGGGGTGTCGCCATGGATGTGCCATCATAGATGTCATAGCTGGACATGGGAACCGTTGAGATAATCCCAACGCCAGGAGCCATAACATCAAGCGCGTAGCCATAGTTTGAGAACCAGGCCCGGTCGCCAGTTGTGTCTAGCGCGCCAACCGCTATGCAAGCCGCATAGGTGGCCGGATAGGATACCTCTCCCATGCCATCGTTGCCAGCCGCAGCTACTATGAGGACTCCCATGGTGTCATAAGCATAGTTGATCGCCTCCTCAAGGGTAGCGGAACCAGATGAACCGCCTAGACTCATTGATATGACACGGACACCCTGTTGCGCACACCACCTTATTCCGTCCGTAACATCGTCATAGGTGCCGGAACCGGATTCGTCCAGGACCCTCGCCGAGAGCAGGGTTATGTTGGCCATGCCACAGACGCCAACCCCGTTGTTCAGGACACCAGCGACTGTGCCGGAGACATGCGTGCCATGGGTCTCTTCATATGGATTATCCGGAAACGGGTCCGAGTCCTCGTCAACGAAATCATAGCCTTTGCTTGAACCGAAGTTGGCCGCGAGGTCGGGATGGTTGTAGTCAACCCCCTGATCAACTACTCCAACAACCACGGTCTTTGAGCCCCGGCTTTGGTCCCAGGCGAGGTCCATATACATCACATAGGGCCCCCACTGGTCCGTCCAGTAGGGATCATTTGGCGTAAAGAACGCCCTTGCCCTGAAAAGGGGTTCTGTCCAGAGGATATCCGGGTGTGCATATGCTGTCCTGATGAAATCCGCGCCTGTTTCCACGGATGGATCGTTGATCTCCACGACCACGAAGTCCGCCCCGGTTTTGCTCCTCTTGACCACCTTGGCACCAAAAACCGACAGATCCGCGGCTATTGCGAGCGGATCAGCACCGTGTTGGTATCTGACAATGAAACGGCCCGGAACAGCATCTCGCCAATAGTCCGGATTGCCCAGATTCCTAAGGGCGTAGGCCGTGTCCAGTGTAATCATCTCGGACGTGAGCGCGAGCTTTCTCTCCTCAACCTTGTCCCATGGGACCGGTGACGGGGCTAGCCTCTCCGGCAGGGCTGTCAGTAAAAGGGTTATCGCTGTCATTCCTTCCATCTCCTCGTTTTGAACCTGACATCCAGGTTGGTCTGACCCACAGGCGCGTAGAAGACCACATAGTAGTTGCCGTTAGAGGGTATAGAACCAGCAACACTCACCTCTGAGACATTTTCGGTGTAGTTTATGAGTCCGTTCTGGTCGCCAGAGGACATCCACTCCTGGAACTCCACATCCGTTGCCCAGAAAAAGGTGAAGTTTGAACCGGTCAGTTTCCTGGCCCCGCCCAGGATGCTATCACCAGTCTGCGCCTTGAACAACATGGCTTCATAGGTTCCTGAGGCCACCGTGAGCCTCCCATGATAAATGTTCTGTTCCTCTATGGGGGACTCCTCGTTTAGCGGCTCGCAAGCCATTATCACAAATAACAAGAGGAATAATCGCCTCATGGCTATAGTATATGCTGTCCGGGCGGAGAAAATCAACCAGAACTCCCCTGAAAAATCATGGTTCGTCCTTCATCTCTGTCCGGTCTTCCCAAATACAAAAATTTGATCCTGCGCAGGAAGTGGGTTATAATTTATTCATGCTTGAGCTGGCTCTGAGAAAGGATGTTCGTGAGGCCCTCTGGTTTGATCTAATCGCAATATTCATCGGCGCGGGACTCGTGGCCGCGCTTTCCAGGATCTCCGTTCCCTTGCCGTTCAGTCCGGTTCCAATCACCGGCCAGACCCTGGGCGTCCTCCTGGTTGGTGCTGCACTCGGTTCCAGGAGGGCGTTTCTATCCCTGATGGCTTACCTGGCCGCTGGCGTTTCGGGTCTGCCGGTTTTCGCAATGGGCGGAGCCGGCCCAGGCTGGCTCGTGGGCCCCACCGGCGGCTACTTGATGTCCTTTCCCCTTGCCGCGGCGCTGGTGGGTTTTCTGACCGAAAAGGGTTGGGGCAAGAACTTCTTCCTGGCGCTTTGCGCGATGACACTCGCCAGCATTTTGATATACCTGATGGGCGCGCTCTGGCTTTCGGCATTTGTCCCGGATCCCATAGAGGCTGGCATCCTGCCCTTCATACCGGGTGATGCCATAAAGGTCATGTTATCAGCTTCATTGCTTTCTGGCGCCCAACAAGTAATCCCGCTGAGGTATCGTTTGTAGCAAATGCCTTGCCAGTGTTGATCCGGCCGCCGCGCGTGGATGATAATATGACCCTGCGAATTCCTCATCCTGGAGAGGCTATCCGCGGTGTAAAAAGGGCAGGACACCAAAAATCCTCCGTGGAGGGTTAGCCTAATCAGGTAAGGCAGCTGATTTGAAATCAGCCGGGCGAAAGCCCTTGGGGGTTCAAATCCCTCACCCTCCGCCTTTACCTAGCCAATCCCGATAATTCCCGAAAGCTCCTGAACACCATTATCCGCTCGCCACAAAATCCGGGCTCAATTTCCCGGCCAGGTTTTCTGATCCGCGCGGCGCTTCAAGACAAATCATCTGGCATGAGTCTGCCTTTCTCTGGCCAGAAAAACCCCCGGAACATCCGGGGGCTTTGTTTTCGTTGGTTTAGCTTACTGGGTCCTGAAGTGGTAGAGGAGGGCGAGCTTGCCAACAGCGGCGGATGGATTGCCGGTAATGAAATAGGGCCAGTTGTAAAGGAGGTCCTCGCTCACGGTCGCGTCAAAGCGGACCGGACCCCTGGCAATGCCCGCGCCGAGGCTCACCGAAAGTCCAGAGCCACCCATTGACTTCCAGACATTGTCCGGATTGGACTTGTCCTGATAAATCGTGAGCGGCGTGTTGTTCAGGCCGCCCCTCAGGATGAACCAGTCGCTGAGGCCGAGCTCGCCGCCCAGGCTAAGACCAAGGTTGAGACGGAGATCAGAGGCATCGCCGTTGCCTTTCCACTGGGAGCCACCAACCGAGAGACCGCCAGCAACCAAGCTGTTCTCAGAAGGCTTCACATTGAACCCTGCGTTCACTGAGCCACCCATGGTCTTGTCAATACTCTCGTTATCGCCGACCTTGGTGCCGTAGTCAGTCATATACACGCCGAGGCCGTATATCCATTTGAAATCGCCGGAGCCGATGTAGCGAACGCCGAGAGCGATTCTGTCCAGCGGGGATATAGGCTCAAGCGCGTTATCTTCGCCCATGGTGTTGTCGGAGTGCATGCCGATGTCAGCCATAAGCACAGCGTCAATCATGGCATCTCCCAACGGAAGAATGACGCCAGGGGCAAACTTTACCTGGGTTCCCTTAATGGTGTATCCGGTGTCGCCTTCCTGGTCCATCGCGGCTCCGAGCCTCAGTCCCCATTTCATTCCCTCGCCCGTGGAACCGAGCGCGAAGGTGAACCCATGGGCCGCCTTGTAGCCTTCCATGCTGTCCAGGGTCGGGTATTCGTATATGGGGTTGTTGAGATAGAGACCGGTGGCGAACCCACCCATATTGAACAGGATTCCACCATACGCGCCGCCAGCATTGAAGGTGTTCTGGTTGTTGAGCTCCAAGACGGATACTCCGGTGAAGTTATAGGCCCACGCGGGGTTTTGGAGTATCACTATGGACTCATCGTCCAGCATGTAGCCGTATACGCTTCCCATTCCATCAACTCTCGCTTCGGTTGCCAGAGCAACGCCAGCCGCCATTGCCAGTCCTGCTATGACTTTTTTCATTGTTTTAACCTCCGTAAAGGCTTTGTTAAGACACAAATTATAACCCATTTAGAACCCGTCTCGCAATGATGAGGCTGACAAGCCGGGATTTTTCAGGGTTTTTTAGAACCATTGCATCAGATTCTGTCCGGTCTCCCCAACTCCAAAAATTTGATCCTTCACAGGAAGTGGGTTATAATTCTCTGGCTGAGAAGATTTCTTTATATTTCCTACTATTTCCCCCCATGCGGGTTGTCCGGAGTAATGAGGGCCGCGAAGTTCGCCAAATACCTCCCCAGGTATGGCTGGAAACCCATAGTCCTTTGCGCGGGTGGATTCCGTTTCCTGGCTGAGGACAAGACCCTGCTTGATGAACTGCCGGACGACGTTCGGATTGAGCGGGTCAGCGTCCCTGAGCCATACTCTCTGGCCGCTGGAAAGCCACACCCAAAATCCAAAGCCCTGGGAGCAAGCTTGGCGAACTGGTTCTCGTTTCCGGATACCAGAAGGCTCTGGATAGGCCGGGGTTTCAGGAGAGGGCTTGAGATCGTGAGCAATGAAAAACCCTCTGCTATCCTGGCTACTTCCCCTCCATACAGCTCGTTTATCCTGGGTCGGAGGCTCTCGGAGAAGACCGACCTGCCCCTGGTTCTTGATTACCGTGATCTCTGGCTCGGGAACAAATACAGGGTTTATCCCACCGGTTTCCACGCGTCCTGGAACGTCAAGGCAGAGAGGGGCGTTCTTTCCCGAGCGGCCGCGGTGATCGCTATAAATGAGGTCATGGCAAACCTGCTTAGGGATGCTTTCGGCGTCAATGCCTCTGTTATACACCAAGGGTATGATCCGGATGATTTCCCCGACGCCCCAATGCCGGAGGACGAGACCCTGAGAATCCTCTATGCCGGCTCATTCTTCAGGAAAACAGACCCGTCCAAGTTCCTGGACGGGCTCGCTCTCGTCAGAAAAAAGAGGCCAGATGTCAGGTTCACCCTTACTTGGATCGGCATAGGCTCATATCCGGTTGAGGATATGGCGATGGCAAGGGGGCTTTCCGATATTTTTAAACACATCCCATACACGAGCCACAAGGACTCATGCAGGCTCATGCAGGAACACAACTTACTCTGGGTCCTGGTAGGGCCAGACGAGGGGCCAGAGGTCTCAACCGTCAAGGCATATGACTATCTGGGCGCGGGCAGGGCGATTCTGGTTGCGGCTCCGGAGAACACGGACGCGTGCAGGCTCGCCAGGGAGACCGGTTCCTACATCTGTCCACCGGATGACCCGGAGGCTGTTTTCTGGAGCATATGCCAGATATATTCTGATCTCATGAAAAAAGCTTTAAGGCTTCCAGTGAACACCGAAAGGTATTCAATCGCAAATAGAGCAAGCGCGCTCGCCAGCATACTGGATGAGATCACATGAAGGTCCTTCTCCTGGCTGACGCTTCATCCCCACACACCGATAGGTGGATAAGAGGCCTTGAATCAATCGGCCACCAGTTGACCCTCGCTTCGTTCCAGGAGCCATGGGAACCGGGGCGAAAGATTATCCGTCTCCAGGGCCGAGGCAAACTCAGATACTGGATGCCCAGCCAACAGATCAGGGCGCTCGCCGACGAGCACGACGCTGTGCTCGCCCATTTTCTCCCCGCGTATGGGGTTTCCGCGTGGCGCGCCGGAGTTCCCTTTGTCCTGGTTCTCTGGGGTTCGGACATCTTGGTTTGGCCTTTCAGGGATGCGTTCAGGTTCATGTTGGCCAGGCGTGTTCTCTCTTCAGCGCGCTGGGTTGTGACTGATTCGGTAGCGGTCAGACGAATCCTCCAGTTGAATTTCGGTTATCCTACGGACAGGGTCTTGATTTTTCCTTTTGGCCCGGAATTTGATGCTCTCTCGTTTCCTGCGGTCCAGAAACACGAGAACCTCCTTATATTTCCCAGGGCCGCAGAGAGTATATACAGCCCGATTACAGCCATAGAAGCCCTCGGTTTGTTGGGGGAAAAAGGCCGGAGTCTGAGATTGGTCTTCACGATGGCCGGGAGCATGGCAGGGGAATGCCGACGCGCCGCTGAGGCAATCCAAGTTAATGTGGAGTTCAAAGGCCCGTTGCCACGGAGGGATTATCTGGGCCTTGTTGGGATGGCAGGGTTATATCTCTCGTTAGCCCTATCGGATGCGACCCCCGTTTCCCTCCTTGAGGCTATGGCTATGAGGGCGTTTCCCATTGTCTCTGATCTGCCAGCTATTAGGGATTGGGTCATAGATGGTATTAATGGTTTTCTCGTTGATCCACGTTCGCCGGCTTCTGTTGCCTCCGCGATAGAGAGGGCCCTTGATGACGCCATCCTCGTTGATAATGCGAGAAACATCAATCAAATGCTAATCCGCGAGCGCGGGCCATGGACCACTTATCTGCAAGCAATCACGGAGGTTCTCCTCAGAACCAGGCAACTGGGCCGACCGGAGCTTAAACCGGGCAAAAAGGGAGCCTTTTGGAGCTACCTATAGGGTTTTGGCCTTGCTGGTCTGTTAGTGTAATGAGACCACTGATAAAGTAATAATAACTTACTGGTTTGAGCCAGGGGCACTTTGTCCAAGAGAACAGGATTCTAAAAGAGGGATCCCTGAAAAATCCCGCCACGGGGGCATTTACTCAGGGTTCTCTTCTATCTATGATGATGAGGCTTTGCTCAATTTATCTTTGAAACCCAGGTGCCGCAAAATCTGGGGTCAAGGCTTAGGACCGTTGCCTCGGGTATGTTCGGTTTTCTTATATACTCAAATACATGATCCTGCACGGTAAGTAGGTTATAATTTCTACATGCTTGACAGGATATACCTGAGAGAGAGGGCTGATGAGCTCCGGAAAGCGCTGGCCAACCGTGGCTGGGATCAATCCCTCCTGGACGATGTTATCTCCCTGGACGAAAGACGCAGGGTCCTCGTTGGGGAAGCTGATGATCTCCGCGCTCGGCGCAACGAGCTCTCAAAACGGGTGGCCGAACTCAAGAAAAGAAATGAGGACGCGACCGAGGCCATAGAAACCGTCAGGAAGCTGGCAGACCGTCTCTCGGAGATTGAGAGGCTGGAGGCTGAGGCCACTGAAGCCTTCAACCGCGCCTGGCTCTCTCTGCCCAACATTCCCCACGAGAGCGTGCCAGTCGGGAAAGATGCGGGAGACAACAGGATTCTCTATGAATGGGGTGAGAGACAGAGCTTTTCCTTTCAGCCTTTGGCCCACTGGGACCTCGGCCCAATGCTTGGGATACTGGATTTTGAGTCCGCGGCCAGGATGTCCGGTTCACGGTTTGTAATGTTCAGGGGCCTGGGTTCCAGGATGGTTCGTGCCCTGATGAATTTTTTCCTTGATGTCAACACAGCCGAATACGGCTACACCGAGGTCTGGCCGCCCATCCTAGCTAGGGAAGCCGCGGCAGTGGGATCCGGCCACCTGCCCAAATTCCGGGAGGAAATGTATTACACTGGAGACGAGGATGGGCTTTATCTCGCGCCGACAGCCGAGTTGCCACTCGCCAATCTTCACATGGGCGAGACCCTCCGTGAGGAACAGCTCCCCCTGAAATATACGGCTTACACCCCTTGTTTCCGGCGGGAGGCCGGCAGTTATGGTAAGGATGTCAGGGGAATGATAAGGGTCCACCAGTTTGACAAGGTAGAACTATTCCGATATGTCCTGCCGGAGCAGTCCGACCAAGCCCTTGAGGAGATGCGCTCCGAGGCCGAGGGCCTTCTCCGTAGGTTGGGTTTGCCCTACAGAGTTGTTGAACTTTGCACGGGCGACCTCGGTTTCGCGGCCATCAGGACATACGACCTTGAGGCCTGGGCTCCTGGAATTGGTAGGTGGCTTGAGGTTTCTTCCATAAGCAATACCGGCGATTTTCAAGCGAGACGTTCAGGAACCAGGCTTCGCAGGAAGGACGGTACAATGGCCTGGCCACACACCCTGAACGGCTCTGGACTCGCGTTCCCAAGGGTGATAGTCGCCATACTTGAGAACTATCAGGCCCAGGGCGGCGTGGTCAGGGTTCCCGACGCGCTGGTGCCCTACATGGGAACCGATGTGATCGCCCCTTGAAGTGAACGACCCCTTATATGCCCTTTGTCAAAGGGTGCGCGAGGGCGCGTTGATATCCGGAATTCCGCTACTTCCCTAGCTTCACCTCCACGACCTCGCCCCGTGGCTCGGTTTCCTGGAATACCTGGCCAGTGAAACGGAAGACAGCGCAATCCGGGTGCATCCAGGTATCCTTTGGCATTCCAGCCTTCATACAGGTGTAGCCCAAGAACTCTTCAACTCCCCAACCGTTCTCAACCGGAACCTGCGGCAGGAGCAATCCCGCCCTTCCGGTTATGTATCTTACCAAAAGGCCGTGAGTTCCTATTTTTATGTTATTTTTTATCTCGTCCGGCGTTTTTCCCGGCACAGGCTCTAGCTGAGAGAGAGCAGTCACCTCAATGATTATCCCGTCCATCTCTTCCGGCGTGACTGGCGGGAACCTCGGATCCTTCAGGGCCGCGGCCAGGGCCGCGTTCAGCAGGGCGTCCACCAGGGGCATGATGGGTTCGGGGAAACCTATGCACCCTCGGAGATTCTCGCCCTCGTGGGTCTTGAGGGTAACAAAAACCCCCTTGTTCTCCCTGAAAACCGCTGGAATATCTTCCTGTAGGGCCAGGGCCTCGCCGGTCAGCTTTGATTCTATAGCCCTCCTGGCCAGCCGGACCAATAGCCGGCCCTCCTCCAAGGAAAGGGGGTTCATGCTCCCTCCTCGCTTACAGCAGAATCAAAGTTACTCTCGTTAATAAAGCCCTTCCTGCTATCACTTGGGGCCTATGGGCCTGTCTCCCTCCGTGCCCTTTTTGTCCGTCGGCCTGCCAGAACCCTCGTTGGCATCAGGGGTCTCCGTGACCTCGGCTGTGCTCTTGTATGGGGACAGGATGAACCTCTTGAAGAAGGAGAGCTTTCCGGCCTCCATCTTGATTATGACCGTGGCTTTTGCGGCCGGCTCATACTGCTTACCAAATTCTATTTTGCCCGTTGCGCCTTCATATGCAACAAACTGCATCTGGTCCCTGAGCCCTTCCTTCGTGAGGCTCTGGGCTTTAGAGAGAGCGTTGTAAAGGACCATGTAGGTGTCGTAGCCCAGCGCGCTGAAGGATGTGGGGCTCTCAGAGTATCTGGCCGTATATTTCTCAACAAACGCCTTGTTGGAAGGGTTATCCGGGGAGAAGTGGGTCACGAAATAGCAGGTGCCGGGAACATCCCCGACCAGCGCGGGCAGTTTCTTGGAGTCCCAACCATCTCCGCCTATTATGGTGCCCTTATAGCCTGCCTTCCTCAGCGCAATTATGGCCTGGGTAGCATCCTCGTAGTATAGGGGCAGGAATATGCCGGTCTTCTCAGGGGAGGCCTTGAAGGATTTCATGATGTCCTTGATGGTGTTCTCGTCGCAGATGGGTTCTCCGGACTTGCGGATGACGGTCTTGATGACCTTTATGCCCGCGTCGCCAGCAAACCCGTTGAAATTGGAGGCGAGCTCCTCGCTATACGGGTTGCCATCCAGCTCAATTATCGCTACCTCGGAAAGCCCGAGGCCATCTTTCCCGGCGAGGTGCGCCGCGGCCTGGCCTATATGCTTGTTTGAAGCGCATACACGCCAGAGATAGCTTGAACCCTCAATGACATTGTTGTATGTGGCTGATGGTGTGAGGGTTGGCATGGACATGGCGTTAACAGTGGCTTTTATAGCCAGAGCGTCCGTGCTACTCACGGGGCCTATCACCGCGATAACGCCTTCGGCCTCCAGATCCTTGAGTATCCCATCAAGCTTGGCTGGGTCGCCAGCGTAATCCTTCTCTATTATCTTGATGGTCACGCCCTGAAGCTTTCCATCTGTCTCTGCTAGTCCCATATACACGCCGTTCAGTATATCCCTGGCATAGCCAGAGAGCTCCCCGGAAGCGCTCAGGGGAAGAACAACGCCTATCTTCACCTCCCTGGGTTTCTGAGGGCAACCGATGAGGCTCAGCGCTCCCAACAAACCCAATGTGCATAGTCCTATCTTCTTCAACATCTTAAAAACCTCCTCGTTTTTTGTTTAAGGGGCAAATTATAGTGGCCGGATTTAGGGGGTTTCAAGATCGCCTGCGCGCTCAAATAAGCCGTTTCGGTAAATCCCTCCGGGTGGTTCACCCGGAGAGCTTATGGCTTTGTCCAGACAGGAGCCGAAGGCCTTTGAGTTGTGAGGAAGGCTTATTGCCCGGAGTGGGCCGAAAAACCCGTGCTTGAGTGTGTCAGGTGAGAGAAAACCGCGCTTGTTCGGCTTGCCCCGATGAGCTTATAATTTTCAAACCAACGGAGGTTAAAGAGATGC
>JBMFOM010000013.1:0-28442 GCA_049969615.1 Caldifarciminota bacterium | reverse complement strand
CCTCAGAACCCTGGGCATCCGAGAACCCCACAGAATAGTCCTCGTATGTGAATAGGTCTCGCTGAGAACCCCCCTAAACATGGTGCCAATTCCCCGGACTTGATTCCTCCGAAAAATGAGGCGTTGAAGTTGGGTTATGTTTCTCAGGGAAAGGCTGAAATCCTGGTTAGGCCGCGAGATCCGTGATGAAAAAGCGGGCCAGAGGCCCGCCTGCATCCTTCCCGTTTATTAGGGCTTAATTGATGATGTTGAACCTGACGCCGCCGCGGGCAAACGCGGTTATGGCGTTATCAGATCCAACAGGATCGGGCGCAGAAAAGCCGTCAATTAGTGCCCCTGCCTCGCCGAAAAATCTCATGGGGGATCTCTTTCCAAAGGGGAAGGATATGCCCGCGCCGGCCTTGAGACCATAGTTGGTGAAATCGCTCACCTTGCTGAAGTAGAAACCTCCGAGAACATAGGGGCTCATCTTGTATTTCTTGGGGTTCTGCTTGGTAAAGTAGTATAGGGCATCAACTGACCCGCCGCCGAAACCGCCAACGCCTGAGCCAAGGCCTATGCTGGTATAATCGCCCTCGCCTTTGATGAAATAGAGGATGCCGGTTCTGAGGTAGAGCCGGTCCATCATCAGGTGCGCGAGGAACTCGGCCTCCGCGCCGTAGAACTTGGTCTGTGGGCTATCCGTCTCCATGTAGAAGACACCGCCTACACCTATGTCCATGGGCGTCGCGACGCCCGTCACTAGTGCAATAATAAGTCCTGACATCATCACCTCCGTAAAGGTTTTGTTTCCCTAAGAAGATTAGACACCCATAAATCAGGTTTTATTCCCATGAAGTAGCTTACCCCGCCTTCATAATACTTTCAATCCATTCAATCATCTCCCTCGCGGACCTATCCCAAGAGAACTGACCCACCCATTTCCTCGCTTCCCTGGACATGCGTTCGCGCAGGTCATGGTTCAGCAGGAGCTCGCGGAGGGAATCTGCCAGCGCGTCCGTGTCGCCAAACGGGACCAGGAATCCCGTCCTTCCGGAAACGAGGGATTCCCTTAT
This sequence comes from Caldifarciminota bacterium, assembly GCA_049969615.1. Taxonomy (GTDB): domain Bacteria; phylum Hydrothermota; class Hydrothermia; order JBDRYB01; family JBDRYB01; genus JBDRYB01. The sequence goes on along the minus strand of JBMFOM010000013.1, from coordinate 27,387 downwards.
GCCCGGGACATCAAAAGCCACGACCGGAGTCCCGGAGGCCTGGGCCTCGGTGTTAACCAGACCCCAACCCTCCTTGACCGATGTGTTTATCATGACCCAAGCGCCCGCCAGAAGCTTTGATTTTTCGGCTTGGGATATGAACCCGTGGAAGGTTGTGTAGCCTGTCATCTTTCTGGCACTAGCGAATCTCTCAAGAGCAGGCCGGTATTCGCCCTCACCGACAATGTGAAACCTGAGCGGGATCTCAGCCGCAACCTTGGCAACGGTCTCCATGGCCAGCTCTATTCTCTTGTATCTCTTCAGCCTTCCCACATACACCACCGTTGGCTCCGGGAATTTCTCCCCCGGCCTGTAGGTCTCCGTGTCCACGCCGGAGTATATTACCCTTATATCACTTCCGAAACCCCAGCCGATAAGATCATTCTTGGTGCTCTCCGATATTACAGCAAAGGGAAGCCCCTTGTATGAACGTCTCATACTTAGCTCGTAGAGATAGACATAGAGGGCCATTGGAGGGGGCAGTTCCTGAAATATTGCCTTGCCGAAAAAATGCATAGCCAGACAGGCTATCTTGGGACCCTTGACAAATCTTCTGGTGTAGAATGGCAGTTTGTTGAGGTCTTCAATCACTATGTCAAAACCCAGGCCTGAAAATTCCTTCTTATATATGCCGGGGAGCTGGTAATTGAAGATGTTGCGGAAACCTCGTCTGTGAACGAGGAAACCATCCATGTTCTCATCAGATGGGAGCCCTGGCACTCCGCAAACCAGGATGTGAACCTCGTGACCCATCCGGGCTATCCGGCCGAAAACCTCATGCAGATAAACCTCAGCGCCACCACCAAAGGGGTTCCTGATGTCCTGCCAGTTGATGACCAGAATCTTCAAGCGCATAGGATATTGCATGTACGCGGTCAGAAACAACCCGATTTGAAACCCCTGAAAAATCCCGGTTTGTCCTTATCCGGGAGCCTCATCATATCTAGAACCCTGAGGAAATGCTCTTGTGGTGGGATTTTTCAGAGGGGATTAGAACCCTGTTCCCTTGGACAAATGCTCCTTCCCCAAACCAATAAGTTATTACTGCTTTATCAGAGATCTCTGATTGTTGTTGGCTCAGGTTCTCAGCGCTAAGGGGTTTAACTGGGACTCCGGGTCCAGCCGGGGGATTTTGACCGGAGACGAGCAACTATCTCAATACCTCCCGCCCCTCTTCTCGGTCTTGGCCTTCAGCAACTTGAGGCGGAATGTGTCCTCCCTGCCTCTATCCTCAAGAACCTGTCTTATGAAGGCTATTTCCGAGTCAAGATCGGGAATTATTTTCTGTTCAAGGGCATTAACACGGCGAGTTGTCTTCTTTATCTCAAGGCCCATCTTCTTGAGCTTGACCTCAGTGGGCACAAGCGCGAGAACTGCCTCCAGGAGCTCCTCAAACTCCTCAGCGGTCCAATCTATCCTGCTGGTCACGGACACGGGCGAATAACCCCTGGCGAGAAGGCCCCTGGCCGTGCGGCCGGATTCCAGGGACGGAAGGTGAACTCCCCAGACCTTTCTGTCTTTAACATCAATCAAAAGGCCTTCGTCAGAGGCCATTGCGGCGGACTCAAGGGCCTCTGGGCCATCCATTCCCATTGCAACCGCGAGAGCAGAAAGCGCCTTTCTTGTTCTCTCGTCAAGGTTCTTTCGCTGAGAAAGGAGCGGTTTTATGAGGGCCATGAATTCCACTAAAAGGGCCTCGCGCTTGTTCCTGAGGAGGCTCGCGCCGTCAACCGCGAGCTTGCGCTGGCGCTTCTTTCCCAGGAGAACCATCCGGGTCGGGGTTATTCTTGCCACAGGACGAAAACTTTAAAGCAAGCTTGCGCTGGTATGCAATACCGGAGCTATAATTTAGGGCTCAGGGAGAACTGCCATGAGAATAGAGAGAATAAGAGCGAGGGAGGTGCTTGATTCAAGGGGAAACCCAACTGTTCAGGTTGATGTCCTTCTTGGGGATGGCTCGCTTGGTAGGGCAACTGTGCCCTCGGGAGCATCCACTGGCAAAAAAGAAGCGCTTGAACTCCGGGACGGAGACATGGCCAGGTTCGGAGGCAAGGGCGTTCTCAAGGCTGTTCATAATGTCAACGGAAATATAGCCAAGGCGTTGGTCGGAAAGGATGCCCTGTGCCAGGCAGAGATAGACAAATTGCTCCTTGATCTTGATGGGACCGATAACAAGACAAATCTCGGCGCGAATGCCATCCTCGGGACATCAATGGCCGTAGCGAGGGCCGCGGCTGAACACCTGGGCCTACCATTGTACAGGTATATCGGAGGCGTAGCGGCTGACCTTCTTCCCGTGCCCATGATGAATGTGATAAACGGCGGAGCTCACGCGGACTCGGGTCTTTCCATACAGGAGTTCATGATCGTACCTCACGGGTTTGAGGGCTTTGCCGAAGCATTCCGCGCGGGCGCGGAGGTCTATCATGCTCTCAGGGACCTCCTGAAAAAATCTGGCCACGCGGTTGCCGTTGGAGACGAGGGCGGCTTCGCACCCCGCATAAAGACAACAAGGGAGGTCATGGACTTCCTGATGAAGGCCATAGAAAGGGCCGGATATAAACCTGGGGACGAGGTCTCGCTCGCCCTGGACCCAGCGGCCTCAGGATTCTACGATGGAGAAATATATTTACTTGACGGCGAGAAAAAGGATTCCACTGGCATGATTGACTTCTACGAGGCCCTTATCAGGGATTACCCGGTGATCTCCATTGAAGATGGCCTGGCTGAGGATGACTGGGATGGCTGGAAGGCGATGACTGAAAGGATGAGGAACAAGGTTCAGATAGTTGGCGACGATATATTCGTTACCAATCCCAAGATCATTGCGCGGGCAATAGAGGAGAAGGTCGCGAACTCAGCCCTCATAAAGCTCAACCAGATAGGGACGGTGACCGAGACCATAGCGGCAGTTCAGATGGCACACGGGGCCGGCTATACCACGGTTGTCTCGCACCGGTCAGGCGAAACAGGGGATACCTTCATATCCGACTTCGCTGTGGCGATGAGAACCGGTATGTTGAAGACCGGCGCGCCATGCAGGTCAGAGAGGGTTGAAAAATACAACAGACTCCTTGTCATAGAGGAGGAGCTGAACCACGGGGCCAAGTTCCCTGGGATAAAGGCTTTCGCGGGGGGATAATTGGCAAGAAAGAGTGGGGTCAAAGGTGTTATCAGGTGGTTAACTATCCTGGGGGGCCTCCTTCTCCTCTATTACCTGGGAACTACCCTTTACAGCCTCATTCGGGTAAAGGTGGAGCGGGCCGCAGTTGAAAGGGAACTCTTGCACGCGAGGGCGAGGACGCTCGCGCTAGAAGCGAGGCGGGAGGCGCTGAAAGACCCGTCCATCATAAAGATGATAGCGGAGAGGAGGTTGGGTATGAGGTATGAAAACCCTGTGAACCTTTGGGACAGCCTTCGGGCCGACAGCGCGGGGGAAACTGGTCAGTAGCCGGGAATCGGGTCCGCGCGGGGCCGGCTTAAACAGGCCCTTGATCATCCACGCGCTTTCGGTTATTGTGTAGGCCTAGATTAAGGAGGTATTCAGTATAAACAAGTATCCGAAATCACCGATAAGAGCCTGATGTTGTGTGTGGCCCCGGCCATTACTACGCCTAGCCTCATGGCCCAGGATACTATGATAGTGAAGGTCTCCCCAATAGCGGATCAATCCTCAGCTGACGGTTGCCCCAGGGTTAGCTATGGAGCTCATCCTGACGCCTCTGGATGTGGAGGAGGGCCGGCTAAATCCGAGAAAAGCTGGCGCTCCTCCCGCGCCCGGAGGGTTCTGGATAAGCGGCTACTCGGGCTTGGCCCAGATATACGATCCCGCTGGCCGGCTTGTCCTCAGCAGGGAAATAAAAGGCGAGACCCTGATTAGCCCTCTGGGGCCGGGGGTTTATTTCGTGGTGGCCGGGAAACAGAGGGCAAAAATACCGGTGAGGTAAGGGGCTATTCTTCTGGCGCCTTTATCCCTTCCCCCATACCTTTGCCCTCGGTCAGGAGGAGAAAAAGCCTGGTCTTGGTGGTAGAGGGGTGCTTCTCTGGGCTTCCCACCGCGGTCTGTGCGAGCGCGAGACCCAAGAACGGCGACAGGGCCAGGATGGGAAGGGAGAGCTTGTCCTTGAGCTCGTCGCTCATGGCCGCGGTTATCGCAAGAGCTGTTATCTCTGTGAAGGCTGCCCCCGCGAGGGAAACCATGAACCTGTCCTTCCTGGTGTATATGACCCTATCCTGAAGCGGAAGAAAGACCAGGAGGGAATCAACCTCTTTTCGTTTTAACCAAACTAGCTTCTCGCCAACATTTACCACCAGGAACTCGCTGGTCAGTCCCTGATAGATTCCAACAACGGTTTCGTTTTCGTAAAAAACCTTCATTCGCTCATCCATAAGAAGATTGGAAACCACCGTATCCTGGAGGATGGAGAGATCAGTAACGGTCACCGTCTCGGAACGGATAGCCATGAAAAGGGCAACGAACATCATCCGGAAATTATAAACCGGTTCGGGGGCCTCGTTCAGCTGTTAGTTAGCTGGGTAACCAACCCTAAACACTCTTACCCCAACTAAGCTCTACCCTGAAGTGAATCCTCTGACAGGTAGGGGTCCCTCTTAGAAACCTGTTCACTTGGACAGAGTATTCCTTCCCCAAACCAGCAAGTTATTATTGCTTTATCAGGGGTCTCTGTACACTTACCGGATGACTGCCTTGCCCCTATATGGTCCGACTATCCAGATATAGACGCCAGGATCAAGGTTTATCCGGTTCTCTCCCCTCTCCAGCCTCCCGGAATAGGCCAGGCGACCATCAGGATAATATATTCTCAATGGGGAGAGTGAGGACGAAATAAAGAGCACGGCTCGTGGGATGAGCGAACAGTTTATGTCGGAGCCAGAGGCAGAACCGTCCTCCTCAACGGCCGGTGGACAGACATCTGCGACATTTATACCCGGCGTGGTGGAAGAGATTCCGGGGCTTCCCTCGGTTGCAACGCAATCCAACAGACCAGCCGGCAATGTGGTGAACAGAAAGGGCGTCGCCACCGTTGGGTAACAGGCATAAGCGCAATCGGAATAATTGCCGCCGGAATCCAACTGAAAGAGGACGCAATCCCAACTGCCGGCGCCGGAGCTCATGGTCCTGCCGGCAACCGCTATTCCACCATGTTGAGTCACGGCCAAAGAGGAAGGCTGTTCATCATCCGTGCCACCAAATGTTCTGGCCCAGACAAGATTTCCTGTGGAGCTCATCTTGAAAACGAGAATATCCCCCCATCCAGCGCCGAAACTTGAGGTGTAACCGACGAAGATCAGGGTACCATCCGGACACCATTCCACCTTACAGGAATAATCCCCTGCCCCACCACCAAGGGTTCGGACCCAACGGAGGTCTCCTGAGGAGCTAATCCTCAACAAAAGGGCATCTGCTGGACCAACTGAAAAGCTTGATGTGTATCCAGCAAGAACGAGGTCGCTACCGGGGATTTCTGCAATTGAATATGCCCATTCATCATCCAGGCCGCCGAATGTCTTTGCCCATTCAAGGTTCCCGGAGGAAGAAAGTTTTAACGCCAGGAAATCAGCCCCGCCGTTTCCAAGGCTCGCGGTATAACCCGCAACAGCAATTCCACCATCGGATGTCCGGACAAGGGACGAGGCCCAGTCGTATTGAGCGCCGCCGAATGTCTTTGCCCATTCAAGGCTACCGGATGAGGATAGTTTTATGACCAGAAAATCCGTCCCGCCGGAACCAAAGCTGGCAGTGTAGCCGGCAACCACGAAACCACCATCGGGTGTCCCGGCAATGGAGTAGGCCCTCTCATCCCCTGGACCGCCGAATGTCTTTGCCCATTCAAGGCTACCGGATGAGGATAATTTTATGACCAGAAAATCCGTCCCGCCGGAACCAAAGCTGGCAGTGTAGCCGGCAACCACGAAACCACCATCGGGTGTCCCGGCAATGGAGTAGGCCCAGTCATCGGCCGTGCCGCCAAATGTCCTGCTCCACTGAAGCGCTCCGGAAGGGGAGAGCTTTATGACCAGAAAATCCGTCCCGCCGGAACCAAAGCTAGCAGTGTAGCCGGCCATAATGAATCCGCTGTCTGGCGTAGCAAAAATAGAGTGGACGCCATCATCGCCAACCCCTCCATATGTCCTGGCGAATAAAGCCTGGAAAAGCAAGCTGGTCAAAGCGATAAACGAAACCATCATCTCGCTGTGTGCTTAAATATTAAAGGAAAATCATCGGGAAATACCACCGCTAGCGGATCATATGATCCTATCGCGAGTCCAAAGAGCCATAAGGCCATGCTCATAATAAAAAACCCCTTATGATCCGTTAAACGTCACGGCGCTTTGAGTGAACCCTGAGGAAATGTTCAATGGAACGATCATAGGTTCGCTCGGCTTCTGGCGGAAAAAAGCAAGCGGGTAGTTCTCCCATGTCGCGGTGATACTTGATGCACTCACAACAGAACCCCTTCCTAGAACACGGCTCATATGTGCATGTACAAAAATCAAGATTATTCTTCTGGTCGCATTGTCTCGCCATTGTAGAAATTATAACCCTTTAGCTTATCGCAAAGCCAGGCCAGGTTTCTGCCCAATCGCCTGGCATCCTCCAAAGCCTCGTCCGGGCCTATAGTGTTATCATACACAACAGCATACGGGGGAATGATGAACCCCATCCAGCTGAGTGCCACCGCCAGGGGAGCGAGCGCCGCAACCGAACCCTCGTCCTCTGCCACTGCAACCAGACCGCAGGGTTTGCCATCCAGATATTTTTCCTTGTTCTCAAGGGGAGTGAGTCTATCCAGGAAGGTCTTGGTCAAACCCGAAACGCTATACCAGTATACCGGAGAGCCTATAACAACAGCGTCGGCCCAGATTATTTTCTGGAAGAGGCCGGCCATGCCATCAGCAAGTTCGCCTCTGGTGCAACGGGAGAGGTCACACTCATCGGCATTTTCAGAATAACATCCCATGCATTGCCTCACCGGGGTATCAACGAGGTGGATGAGCTCGGTCTCTACGCCTAGATCAGAGGCACCGGCCAGGACCTCGGAAAGCAGACTGACTGTCTTGCCTTGCTTCCTGGGGCTACCTGAGAAAGCGAGGAGCTTCATGGCAGGTTTGACGATTCCTGGTTGCTGGTTTTTAGTTTTAACTAGCAACGAATCTGGAGGCGGCGCCCGGAATTGAACCGGGGTATAACGGTTTTGCAAACCGTCGCCTTACCTCTTGGCTACGCCGCCAGAAGGTTCATATTTTAATGCAGGCATTCCCGTGTGGACAACCGCGTCAGTCTAAACCTGCTTCTTTGGTTTTTCCTTCGTCCTTATCCCCTCAAACCAGGTGTAGACAACGGGAATAACGAGGATGGTCACAAAGGTTCCGGTAAGGAGGCCCCCTATCAGGGCTATGGCTATCGGTGAGCGCATCTCCCATCCCCTGGTCCGCATGAAGGCCATTGGCGCGAGTCCAAATATGGTCGTGAGCGCGGTTATCAGAATGGGCCTCAATCGCAAGACAGCCCCATCAACGACTGCCTTGTAAGCCTCGGTGCCTTTTTTCCGGAGCTGATCAATGAGGTCTATCATGACTATGGCGTTATTGACAACCACGCCAAAGACGATGAGCAATCCCATCAGGGAGATCATGGATAATGTCATCCCCGAGAGCCAGAGCGCGAACGCGGAGCCGGTGAAGGCTAGAGGAACGGTGAACATCACGACCAGAGGCCTCTTAAAGGACTCAAATAAGGCGGCCATAATCATGTAAGTGAGGACGATAGCGGCCAGGATGACCCAGAGCATCTGGCGCATCATGTCAGCCATGCGCTTGGACTCACCGGCCATTTCCCAGGTGTAGCCAGGGGGCGTTTTAAAATCCGAGAGGGCCTTCGCCACATCACGGTTGACTTCCTGGAGACTTCGGCCTTGCTTGTCTGCCGTGACCTTTATGAAACGGACCTGGTTTTCCCGGTCTATCGTGGTTGGCCCGGTGCCGAGACTCATGGTCGTAACCCCTGACAGTGGAACGAGCGCGCCGGTCGGGGATTTTATCCAAGCGTTGTCAAGGCGTGTGCGGTCAAGGCTATCTGCCCTCACAACTATGTTCAGCTGATCCCCCTCAACCTCCATCCTGCTCGCAACGCGGCCCAAGGTAAGGGCCTCTATCTCCGAGACTATCTGATAAGCTGTTAGCCCGTAGTATGCGGCGCGCTCCTTGTCAATCAGGACTTTCATCTCAGGCTTCGCCAGTTCAACAGACACATCAGGATTGATTATGCCCGGTATGCTCTTTATCCTGTTGACAACCTCCTGGCCAAGCTTTGCAAGGACATTGACATCAGGACCGTATATGTGTATTTCAACGGGCATGCCTCCGGCAAGCATCTGGGACTGGTAATTGGAGACCTTGGCCCTCGCGCCATAGTATGGGGGCAATCTCTCTATTATCTCGTGGGCAACATCTATAGAGTATCTTTTCCTCTGTTCGGTGGGTTTCATCATCAGAAACAGGGTTCCCTGGTTGACATCAGCGGTCGCGCCCATCGTGGACATGAAACCGCCAGAACCCACCATCGTTGAAATCATCTCAACATCAGGATACTCCCTCGCTATCCTGGCCCCCTGATCGAGATACGCCTTGGTAGCGTCCGCCGGGGTTCCCGGAGGCAACTCAACCTCTATGGGCATGAACCGCATGTCCATCATGGGGATAAACTCGCCGCCCAACCTGAGAAAAACGAACACTGAGGCCGCGATGATGGCAATGGTCGTTATGGTCGCGGTAACGCGGTGCCTTAGGGTCAGATCCAGGAGGAACCTGTATATCCTGGACACTGGGTTGAACCACCGGGCCAGCTTGCTCTTTCTATCGGCCCTGAAGAGCTTTGCCGCGTATGATGGGATTATGGTTATCGCGACGACTAGGGACATGAGCATGGTGATGACGACCGTGAACGCGAGGGATTTCATGATCTCACCGACCACACCTCCAGAATAGATGAGCGGCAGGAACACGATGATGTTGGTCAGGGTGGACGCGGTTATGGCCAGACCGACCTCTGACGCGCCATCCACCGCGGCCGCAGAGCTATCCTTGCCCATCTCTGCGTGTCGGAACATGTTCTCTATGACCACCACAGCGTTATCAACGAGCATCCCGACCGCGAGGGTTATGCCGCCCAGGGTCATCATGTTCAGGGTGTCTCCGCGCCAGTGAAGCACGATGAAGGTGGAGAAAACCGAGAGCGGAATGGCGAGGGATATTACCAGGGTCGGCCTCCAGTTGAAGAGAAAGAGGAAAACTATAAGGGCCGCCAGGAGCATGCCCTGCCATGCAGTATCAAAGGTGTTCTTGTTGTTCGCCTTTACTGCCTCGCTCATGTCCATAACCATGGCGGTCTCTATGCCCTGTGGCAGGAGTGGTTTTATGACCCCCATCTCCTTTTTTACTCTGTCTGCGACCTGGACAGTGTTGGAGCCGGATTGCTTCCTTACTATGAGTAGAACTCCAGGTTTGCCCTCTATCTCGTAGTATCCCCTCTGCTCTCTCAGTCCGGTCCAGACCCTCGCCACCTCTGAGAGCCGGATGGGTCTGCCCGATTTTGAGAAACCCACCGGGACATCAAGCAATTCCTGTGGTTCCTTGACCTCCCCGACCGCCCTTATTAGGTATTCCTTCGGACCGAGAATGTAGTGGCCAGCGGGAAGGTTGAGGTTCTGTCCGCGGAGCACATTTATCACTTCGCCAAGGGAAAGGCCCTGATCATGGAGTTTTGCCATGTCAACATCAACGATTATCTCCCTGTCCTCAACCCCGACGATGAGCAGTGAAGCGACACCTTCCAGTCTCTCAAGACGAGGTTTTACTATGTCCTCAGCGAGCTTCTTGAGCTGGGACTGGGTGAACTTATCAGAGTAGAGAGCATATTCAACCGCTGGCATCATGGAGGGGTCAAACTTGTAAACGGCCGGGCGTTCGGCCTCTTCAGGCAGGTATTTTTCAATCGTGCCGAGCTTTTCCCGCACATCCTGCGAGGCTATCTCAATGTCCGTTCCCCACTGGAACTCAATGGTAACGGTTGAAACGCCTTCCGCGGACACGGAGCTGACCTTCTGGGCCCCGGTCACCAGAGCGCACGCGCCCTCAACTGGCTGGGTGACCAGCTTCTCAACCTCCTCAGGGGAAGCGCCCTGATATTGGGTGACAACGGTTATGGTGGGAAACGATATGTCGGGCATGAGGTCCTGGCCCATCCTGGACAGGGAGAGTATGCCCATCACCACCATTATACCCACAAGCATGGTTATGGTAACGGGATGATTCACGGAGAATCTGACGAGGCCTTTCATCTCATAACCTCCACCGCTACGCCATCAGCGAGTCCCAAAGCGCCTGTTGTCGCGACAGTATCCCCTTCGGACAGCTCGCCTGAGACCTCAACCACCCCATCACCCCTGATGCCGACCTCAACCTGAACCTCCCGGGCCTTCCCATCCTTTATCACGAAAACCAGGTATCTGCCATCCCTGTCAACCAGTGCGCTGGCGGGAACCATGAGGACACCATTCTTTTTCTGTATCTCTGAGACGCACCTGACCACCATGCCCGAAATCAACAACCCTCTTGAGTTTTGAAGCCTGACCTTTGCCTGGCCGGCTCCTGAAAGGGGGTTAACCGCGGCCGAGACGCTCTCCAGTTTGCCGCGTATGGTATCACCGTTGAGAAACACGATGGCCTCAGAACCGGGTCTGAGCGATGACAAAACAGAAGCCGGGACATCAATGTTTATCTCAACCTTGCCTTGGCCGCTTATGAGGGCAAGTGGCGTCCGTGTGTCAATCATGGAACCATCCTTGAGATAAACAAAAGCAACGGTACCGGAAACCGGCGCTCGCACCGGATATGGCTGATAATCAACCCCCGGAAGGCTCCTATCTATGTAGGCAATTGTCTGGCCGCGGGAGACCCTCTGGCCTTCCTTGACCGTGTATCTGACCTTTCCGGGGAACTCGGAATAGACCTGAGCCTCATCAGCTCCGGAAACCCTGCCAAAGAGCTCCGCGCTCTTGGTTATGGTTCCCCTCTTTACGAGGCCCGTGCCAACAACCATTCTCTCTTTTCCGAGGCCATTGGAAGAACCCTTACCTCCGCAACCAACGAGGGAAAGCATCCCGGCAAGGATCAGTCCTGAGGCCAAAAGTCTCCTTACTTCTGACGAGGAACGATTTTTATTTCTCATCATTTTTCTTCTCCTTCTTGGGCATCTCAGAAATAGGTAGGCCAACCGCCTTTTCCAGGGCGGCAACAGAGGCCACATAACCCATCTGAGTCGCCAGAAGATTTGTTCTGGCTTGATAGAGATTCAGCTCTGCATCATACAGAGCCAGTCTTGTTGCCACACCACCCTCTTTCTGGACCTTCGCTATGGAGAGTCCACGCTCCGCCAGGGCAACGGTGGACTCAGCTGACCTGAGCTTTTCCCAGGCCTCGTTGAGGCCGCGCAGGGCCGTCCTGACCTCGTTCTTTATGGCCTCAGCCTGCAGGTTGCGAGACAACAAAATCTGTTCCCTTTGGGCCTTTGCCTCGGAGGATTTTCCCCTGGATGCGAGGCCATCAAAAAGGTTCCAGGTAATACCAAGGCCGGCGCTCCATGTCCCACCCCACTCATCTTCAAAGCCATATGGCCTTTGGTATGAATAACCCGCGAACGCGACGACCTGGGGTTTGTCTCCGGCGGATTGTATGGCCGCGAGACGGGCCAGCGCGGCGGCCTGTTCGTCCAGGGACGCGAGCTCGGGCCTGTTCGCCAGGGCAAGCGCGACCACGGCAGAATCGTCAATGTCTGGCTCAGAAAACTCTGGCTTGCCCTCCAGAATAACCTCGGTCTCCTGGGGTATGCCAAGCAAGAGTTTCAGTCCGTCCAGCGCGTCGCGGTATGTCTTCTCCGCATCAGCGACCTGTGGCAATGAGTTTCGCCATTTGACCTCTGCTTGCAGGAGCTCAAATTCCGGTGCAACGCCAGCCCTGTATCTTTTTTCCGCGTCACGGTAGTGCTCCTCAAGGTTCCCTGAGCTTTCCTTGGCCAGGTTCCAGTATTCCCTGGCTACCAAGGCGCCCCAGAATGCCGTTCTGGCCTTTGCGGAGACCTCTGCCTCTTTAGCGTTCAGGGAGAGTTCGGCGGCCCTAAGCCCCTGCCGCGCCATCTGGTATGAGTTCCAGACACGACCCCAAGAGAAGATGAGCTGGCTCAACTTCACCTCTGCCTTGTAGTTGTTGTGCTGGCCGAACTGCATGGCGACTGTATCCAGTTTTATGTTGGGAAAACTGTCAAAGTTCGGCACGATCATCTCCATCTCCTGCACATATGAGAGATATGTGTAGCCAGCGGAAAGGGATAGCTGGGGCATAAAGGGTGCCCTGGCCTGGTTCAATCTGGCCTGGGCCTCATTGATCTTTGCCCGGTATATGGCGAGCTCCGGGCTTCCTGAGAGCGCGGCCTGGATCGCGGATTCCTCGTTCAGGGTGAGGGTATCCGCGGCCAACCATCCAACCAGCAGAAAGGGCGTCAAAAAGAAGCGGTTCATCTCCAAATCCTCACTTTTCAAGGATCATGTTTTTGACGAGCTCCACTATGTCCTCCAGGAGCTCGGTCAGGTCCTTGTTGGGTTCATTGTAAAGGTGATACATGGTTATGTTCTGCGCGACGCCCATGAGGCCAAGGGCCATTATCCGCGGATTTCCCTTCCTTATGACTCCCGAATTCATGCCCTTCTCAAGGGTCGCGGAAACATATTCGGTGTATCCCCATATATGGGAGAGTATTTCTTTGCGAAGATCCTCCCCACCTATCTCCATAGCCGAGACCTCGCCCTCTCTCACCGCAGTAACGAGCATCTCCTTGTTTCTGTTCAGGTGATTCAGATATATGCCTATTGCATACCTTATTATATCTACGGGTGAAACATCCTTGCCTTCATATTCTTCAAGCATGTCCCGCATGCCACCGGCAAGGGAATCCATCATCTCCTTGACACAAGCCAGAAGGAGATGAGCCTTTGAGGGATAATAGAGGTAAAGGGTCCCCTTCGCTACCCCGGCCTCCGAGGCTATCTCGTCCATGGTCGCCTGGTAATAACCCCTGGCGGAAAACACCTTTCTAGCCGCGTCCAGTATATCCTGGCGCTTTTTCTCCTTCTTGTCATCCTTATCGGCCTGATCCATATCCTTCTCCTTTTTTCCACCGGCCAGATTCATCCTGTTCCCGAGCGCGGGTTTTGGAACCCACTAATTGGGCAAGGACAGAGGCTTATCAGGTGTCGGTGTAAGCGACACCGACCTGCCCTCACAAAGTCCGGATTGGGAAACCGGAGGGATGGGATTCCAACCCATTTATTGACTGACCGGTCAGTCAGAAATTATCCGGCCAGAACGCATCCCGTGTCAAGTAGTGACTGACTGGTCAGTCAGAAGGTATGAGAAAACTCTGGGAAAACCATGGTCTTATCAGCATCAGAGGTCTCGGTAATACTTTAAACCTGAAGATAGGGCCCGTTGTTACACTATTGTCCTGGGTTGTAATAAAGCCCTATGTCCCAGAAATGGCCCTCGTCCGTCCTTTTAACCAAGAGAACCCTTCCCTCAAGCATACCGCCCTTCCTGGTGCCCAGGCCTATTCCCTCCTCCTCAAGGGTCCTCGTCCTATCTCCCCGTTCCCCCTCATCTCTGATGTAATACCTGGCCATCAGGAATATCTCAGTCGCACCAAGACTGAAGACCCGGAAAGAAGGCTGAAACCAGAACTCACGGGAATAGCTTGAAGGATAGTATATGCCGCCGACGTATCCACCATGGTCCTGCAATCGGAACCTGGTTACGGACTGGAAGCGCTGGCTTTTTAAGAACAGGACGTTCTCGTAGAACCTGATGAGGAGATTGTCTTGGGGATTAAACCTGTAGGTGTTGTATAGGGCTGATATTTCGCATCTGAACTCCACGGCCAGCGGCCCCTCCCAGGCACACTTCCCGAAAAGGGCATACCTGTCTTGGTGTCTGGTCTCGTGGCTACGCTCCGATTGCAGAAAAACAAGGTCCTGGTTTCTCGCGAGAAAACCGGCCTCGGCCATCAGGTTTGAGTTTATCGCGGCGAGAACCCCCATGACGACAGAAAGGGTTCTGTCGTCCCTGTCGTTTGGAAGAAAACCCTGGGGGTAATCATAGCCTGTTTTGGTTATCCTGGATCTGAGATATACCCCGTGACCGCCGGAGAAATCCCTCCTGACAGAGAAATTGGCCTCTGCCCAGGAGTTCTGCTCATCTCCTTGATACTCATAGAAGTTCCTCTCACCAATGCCCTTCATAAGCCCCCATTCCCAACGGCTACCAGCCACCACTGCCCTCATTACAAATCCAATCTCGCCACCCACGGATGCATTGGAATTCAAGCGGTTCAAGGAATACTTTCCCTCGGATGCGTAGAATTTCGGCAATAGGCTGAGAAAACCTGTTTCGGGAAAGACGCTTGACACCGAAATGTCATAGAATGATTTTGACTCCTCGCCTGAGACCGTCAGGTAATATTTGTTACCCACGGATAAATCGGCGCTCAGAAGAGCAGGCCCAAAAAAGAACTGCGGCTTAGCCATCAGGCCCTTTTCGCCGTTCAACGGGCGAAATTCCCCGACGAACCCAAGGTCCCCGCGTAGAAATGGGTACACGAGCTCAAGGCCAAGATCCTCCCGGAGGCCAGAGTTATCACGATAATCACCGCGCGAGGAATAGCCCTTGGATTCCATCTGTGTCATTGAAGTGAACCTCATGCGGCCGGATGGCCTGGTCGCCAGAAACAGGATGACGCCCCCGGAGGCCTCGGTCGCGAGATAGTCCCTCCCGCCCTGCTTTTTCTGGGTCAGAGAAAGTGAAAATGATCCCGTATCTCTGAGGAAACCAAAGGATTGTCTAATGAAACCTTCATAATAGAAGCTCTCGCGACCCATAAGGTAGTCGCGCTCATCCCGGAGCGCGCTCAGAAAATAAAGGCTTCCGGGCCCGCAGGCCCTTTGCCAATCCCAGATGGATTCGGTCGCGCCGTAGTTGTGATAGAAGGAGTGATCGATGAGAAACGAGGCGACGAGGCCTGTAAAAAGCATCAGGCGAGCTTCCTGAGGGCCTCCGTGGCCCAGTCGTGTTTCAGGGCGAGTATCCGAAGGGCGAGTATAGCCGCGTTCGCGGGGTTGTTTATGCCGACCGTCGCGACGGGAACGCCCTTTGGAAGTTGGGCAATAGATAGGAGGGCATCTAGCCCTCCGAGGGTTCCAGCGTCAAAAGGGATGCCTATGACCGGAAGGCTCGTCCGGGCCGCTATGGCGCCGGGTAAGGCCGCTGACAATCCGGCGCCGGCTATCACCACCTCAAAGCCTTTTGCCGCGAGGCTATCCGCATACTCCCCAAGTTCAACAGGGTTCCTGTGCGCGGAAAGAACCTTGAGGTCGTATTCAACCCCCAGTTTATCAAGAAGATCAATGCCGGCTTTCATTCTTTCCCTATCACTCTCGGAACCTATCACTATGGCTATCTTGGTCATCTCCAAGATTATAATCCTATCCTTTAGACAGGATCATTTATTTGTAACCCAGATTGAGTCTTTCTCGCAATACAATTTTGTGAGGCCTTCTGGTTCTAAAAATGCGTCCTGGAGCGGATCTTACAAGAGACATCCTCTCAATAAGCCTATTCTGGGACAGGTTCAATCCCGCAACAATAGCATTTCCTCAGGGTTCTCTTTTAGCTATAATGAGGTTTCCGAACGGAGACAAAGGACAAACCGAGATTTTTCAGGGGTTTCATCCTCATCATCGCAATCGGAAAGCCCTATACAATATAATTTCAATGTGGAAAGCCCATTGTTATTGGTCTCCAACGCGGTGTGGAGATTTGGACTTATCAACCAGGATGATAGGCTCATCGTGGGATTCTCCGGGGGACCGGACTCCGTGTTCTTGGTTCATGCGATCCGGGAGCTTTTCCCGACAATCAATCTGCACCTGGCGCACCTTGATCACGGGTTGAGGGAGGATTCAGGCCGCGATGCGGAATTCTGCGTGGATTTCGCTGGCAAGTTGGGTTTGTCTATAACAGTTGGAAGGGAAAATGTCAGCGCCATTGCAGAAAAGAAAGGAGTCGGCCTTGAGGAGGCTGGGAGAAACGCGCGCTACAGGCTATTCCGAAAGCTGAGGGATAGCCTGGGTTTTACAAAAATAGCAACGGGCCACACCCTCTCAGACTGGCTTGAGACATACATGATGAACCTCTTCAGGGGGACCGGGATCAGGGGGATAAGGGGCCTGCCGCCCAGGGAGGGTGAAATCATAAGGCCACTGATATTCGTGGAGAAAGAGGCGATACTGGAATACCTGGAAGGCAGGGGCATCGCGTTCCTGGAGGATCCTACCAACCTTGATGTCAGATTCACCAGGAACTGGGTCAGGCATGAGCTCATGCCACTTGTAAAGGGAAGGTTTCCTGGGGCCGCGGAAGCGCTAAGAAGGCACATCATTGCGACGAACGAGGCTTTGGATTACATCAGGAACGAGGCCCTCGCGCTTGCAGAAGCAACGCGAAAGCCGTCCCCCAGAGGAGAGCACATCTTTAACCGGGACACGCTCCTGGATTATAATTCCTTTCTCCTCAAGATGATGGTTTTGGAGACTGTTCCCGGATTAACTGCCCAACACTTGGATTATACGATGGCAATAATGGCCAGAGGCGGCGAGATCCATTTCCCCGACGGCTGGAAGGCACAGGCTTCGGAAGGGGATCTCAGATTCTTCAGGGAGGAAAGACCTGGCTGGCGCGGGGAAATTCTCGTTGAACGAGAAGGGGTCTATCCGGTCCCAGAGCTCAACCTCAAGCTGGAGGTCACGCGGGAACCCGTGGAGAAAAGCGCGTTCTCAGCGTCGTTTCCGGAGGAGGTTTTGCCTTTCAGCTTTAGAACCAGGAGGCCGGGTGACAGGTGGGGTAAAAAGCCCCTTAAAGACAAGATGATAAACCTGCGAATACCCGCATGGAGGAGGGACCTCATTCCTCTGGCAGTAAGGGAGAGCCGGGTCTTCTGGGTTCCGGGGTTTGCGGCTTGGAGGATGATAGGGAAGAAGTATCTGAACCTCATAATAAGGAGACTTTCGGATGAGTTCTGGGTTTACGATTTCTAAAGAAGAGATAGCCGAAAGGGTTTCACAGCTTGCCCGTGAAATAAAACGGGACTACGAGGGCAAAAAGCCCCTGTTGGTCGGTGTCCTGAATGGCGCTTTCGTCTTCATGGCCGATCTATGTCGGGCATTGGATATGGATGTTGAAATAGACTTCATCGGGGTCTCCTCATATGAGGACAGGGACAAGCCCGGCATCCTCAGGCTCACCAAGGATATCTCGGCCCCATTGGAAAACAAGGATGTAATAGTGGTTGAGGATATAGTGGACACGGGCAGGACTCTGGCGCGGATAATTGAATACATAAGGGAAAAGAAACCCAGGAGCATATCTGTCTGCGCTTTTCTGGACAAGGCTGAACGCAGGGAGGTTCCAGTGAAGGTTGATTATGTGGGGTTCAGGGTTCCCAACGAGTTTCTCGTGGGCTACGGGCTTGATTGCGCGGGCTACGGAAGACACCTGGCCTTCGTGAAATCCATAGAAACCAGGGAGAAATAAATGGACGGGGAAAAACCAAAATCCACTGGTGTCATAAGGACAATAGTCATTTGGGTCATCATCATAGGTGGGGCACTGTTGATCTTTAACTTTGTAAGGGGAATGAGAACCGGGGTGAAATCCATATCCCTGGACGAGTTCTTGTCCCAGGTTGACGCTGGAAATGTGAAGGAGGTGACCTTCACGGAGAAAAACCTTGAGGGGGTCTTTGCGAAACCGGTGATTATGGGCGACAGCGCTACAGAGGAGCCTGTTGAAAGGTTCAAGCTCACGCTTCCGTTTGATGATCCGGATCTGGCAAAATACCTTGTTTCAAAGGATGTGCAGGTCAGATCCAAAGGAAGACAGATATGGCTTGAATTGCTGATTTCATCGGTTCCTTGGATAGCTCTCCTTCTGCTTTTCTGGTTCATGTTCTTCAGGAGGGTTGGGGACCAGGACACGAGAGCACTGGAATTCGGAAAATCCAGGGCAAAGATATATGTGGATAAGAAACCTTCGGTGACCTTCGTGGATGTCGCGGACGCTGTTGAAGCAAAGGAGGACCTCTCAGAGGTAATAGACTTTCTGAAGAGGCCCGAGAAATTCAGGAGAATGGGCGCCCGGATACCCAAAGGGGTAATACTCGTGGGTCCACCTGGGACCGGCAAGACCCTTCTGGCGAAAGCCGTAGCCGGAGAGGCGGATGTGCCATTCCTGTCAATATCAGGCTCAGAGTTCGTTGAGCTCTTCGTTGGCGTGGGTGCCGCGAGGGTGAGGGACTTGTTCAGCCAGGCAAAAAGGCTTGCACCATGCATAGTCTTTATTGATGAGATAGATGCTGTCGGCAGGACAAGGGGGGCCGGCCTCGGCGGAGGACACGACGAGCGCGAACAGACACTCAACCAGCTCCTGGTTGAAATGGACGGGTTTGACACCTCGCAGGGAATAGTGATTATGGCCGCCACCAACAGGCCGGATATACTGGATACAGCGCTTCTGAGGCCTGGTAGGTTTGACAGACAGGTTGTTCTTGACAGACCTGATGTAAAGGGCAGGGAGGAGATACTCAGACTCCACGCGAAGAGGATCCCGCTGGCCGACGATGTGGACTTTACTGACCTTGCCAGGAGCACCCCCGGCTTTACTGGAGCGGATCTGGCTAACATGGTCAATGAGGCCGCGCTCCTGGCCGCTAGAAACGGCAGAGACAGCGTTACGGCGCAGGACTTTGAGGAAGCGAGGGACAAGGTAATGGTGGGCGCGACAAAACGTTCTATAGTGCTCCTGCCACAAGAAAAAGAACACATCGCATTTCACGAGGCCGGCCACGCGATAGTCTCGGCGCTAACCCCTGGCTCTGATCCGGTTCACAAGGTCTCTGTCATTCCACGGGGTCTGGCCCTGGGCGTTACCATGCAATTGCCAGAGGAGGACAGGCATCTCTATCCGAAGAGCTACCTTGAGGCAAAGCTGGCATATATGCTTGGTGGGAGGGCCGCGGAACTGGTGGTATATGGGGAAGCCTCAACCGGCGCGGCGAACGACCTCGCGGAAGCAACAGAGCTAGCCAGGAAGATGGTCGCGCAGTGGGGAATGAGCGAACGCCTCGGTCCGGTAGCCCTGGACAGCCTTGAAGAGGGGGTTTTTCTGGGCAAGGAGCTGGTTTCCCGAAGGGCGTATTCGGAGAAGAGCGCGGAGATAATTGACGAGGAGATAGAGCGGGTCATCTCACAGGCGGAGGAATACGCCGTGAGCCTCCTGAAGAAACACAGAAAGCTCCTTGAGGAGGTTGCCGGGACATTGATGGAACGTGAGACCATAACCGGAGAGGAACTTGAGGAGATAATCAGGGGGTTCGGGATAAATCCCTCATTGGCGAGGGGCGAATAGACCGGTCAGTGTGTGGGAAATGGCCGGCAAAGAGGTGGGGCCAGGGAATCAATCCGTGGATTCCTCCCAGTTGAAATAAAATATTATGTCCTCGCCATCCTGCTCCCACGACAAATGAGGATTTTTTGCGCCGGCCCTTTCCAAAAGCCTTTCGCCCCAACCGCAAAGATGCTCCTTGTGGATATCGTCTATAGCATAGATTCCATATAGCCTGCCTTTTGCTCTCCCTTCCCCTATATCAATTTTGATATGGCCGGGCTTGTTGTAAAGGTTCCAGAATTGCTCTATGAGCATGAGCGCGTCTCGCGGTCTCTTTATCGTTATAAAAGCCAGGCGGTATATGTCCTCATATGCCCTGTCCATGGTGAACGCGGCTATCTTTCTGGCGTATCTCAGTTCTTTGTTAAAGAATCTATCTACTATGGCTTTCTCCAGTTCGGTAAAGTGATCCAGCGGATACCACTCACCCGGAATTATTTTACTGGTAAAGGTATTTTTGGCCTCCGGGCTCAAACCCTCCAACAATTCACCCAAGACGGATTCGCCCAGAACCTCGCGAACGAAGTCCATGAGCAGATGAAAACTCGCGCCTTTTAGAAACTGCTTCATCTAAAACACCCCCTTTGAGGTGGGATAATTATGCACCGGCCGGGAAGAATAGATCAAGTAGGGAGGGACGAGGGGACAACATGATCCGGCGCAGAAAATGGATTATAATATATGACTTGATAAGCCTTGGAATTCATGATGGCCATACAGCCACGGCAGCTGTGGTGGTTGATGGGAAGCTTGTCTCCGCGGTCTCCGAGGAACGGCTGAACCGCCAAAAGGAATGGGGAGGCTTCCCCGAAAGGGCCATATCTGAGGCCACCAGGCTGGCCGGAGCGGACCCGAAGGATATTAGCGTGGTTGGGATTGCCACGTTTTTCCCGCCCATAACCTCTGCTGACTACGAGATGGCTCATCCTGGCAAGAGGCTGTTCTGGGCCGCTAGCAGGGTAATGCCCAAGCCCTGGCTGTATAACGGCGCGTGGCTTTCGGGCGCAAGGTTTCTCTCTGCCGGCATAGTCAAACGGAGAAAACGTTCTGTTGTCTCAAGACTAGCGGATATGGGTATAAGCGCGCCAACCCTTTTCTACGAGCACCATGACGCGCACGGCCTTGGCGCGCACCTGTTCTCCGGCAGAGAGGAAAACCTCGTGCTCACTGCTGATGGCTCTGGAGACATGCTCTCCGCGACTGTTGCGCTCGGCAGGGGCAAAAAGCTGGTTCGGCTCTCGTCCGTGTCCAACTATAACTCCATAGGCGAGTTCTACACGCGGATAACCCAATACCTGGGCATGAAACCCCTCTCCCACGAATATAAGGTGATGGGCCTGGCGCCGTATGCGCCTGAGGATATGGGCGAGGGGGCATACGATAAACTCAGAAAATACTTCAGCGTGATCCCCGATAAGCTCGCCTTTATAAACAGGTCAGGCGCCTGGAAAAGGGATTACCTCCGGAAACTGAACAAAGACCTCGCTGGCTTTAGGTTTGACGCGGTGGCCTTTGCCGCGCAGAGGATTCTTGAGGAAACAATCCTAGCCTGGGCTGAGTCCGCCATCAAAAAAACGAGAATGTCTTCAGTGGCGCTAGCTGGCGGGGTTTTCATGAATGTCAAGCTCAACAACCTCCTCCTTGAGGCCGAGGGCGTGGATGAGCTTTTCATAATGCCATCCGCTGGGGACGAGAGCCTCGCCCTGGCCGCGGCCCTGATGGCCTATCTTGAGACCGGGAATGGTGATTACAGTGCCCTGGAAACCCTTTATTTGGGGCCCGAGTTCACAGAAGAGCGGATCCGGAAGGCTTTTGATGAATTGGGCGAGGGTTTCGCTGTCTCACACGAGGGTGATGGCATCCACGAGCAGGTTGGCCAGCTCCTGGCCCAAGGAAAGATAATAGCGAGGTTCTATGGCAAGATGGAGTTCGGCGCAAGGGCTTTGGGAAACCGTAGCATACTTGCCGATCCGAGAAACCGTGAGGTGGTTGACAGGATCAACAGGGCAATAAAGATGAGGGATTTCTGGATGCCGTTCGCACCAACGATTCTTCACGAGAGAAGGCACGATTATCTTGTTAATCCAAAAGACCACCCCGCGCCCTACATGATGATAGCTTTTCCGACGACGCCGCTGGCGCGAAGGGAGATTCCCGCGGCCCTGCATCCAGCGGATGGCACGGGCAGACCGCAGGTTCTCAGAAAGGAACAGAACCCCACATATTACAGGGTCATAAAGGCGTTTGAGGCAAAGACAGGGGTCGGGGCCGTGTTGAACACCTCTTTCAATCTCCACGGCGACCCTATTGTCTGTTCGCCCCGTGACGCGGTATATACCCTACTGAAATCCGACCTGGACGGCCTGGCAATCGGGGAATGGCTGGTTCTCAGGAAGAGATGAGGCCTGATTCAACCCAACTTTTTGGATCGCGTCCCAGCAGGGTTTTCCGTGCTACCAATTTCCTTCCAGACCCGGGTCTTTCAAACCGCGTTTTGAGCAACCGCGAGGATTGCTTCCGCAAATTATCAGGGGTTTCTTGTAATGCCCGAAAACTTACCCCATAGCCCTGAAGAAGGACCAAAGAGAAAGCCTCCCTGGCTCAGGGTTCCCCTGCCTGGAAGGGGCCGGTTCCCGGGCACCAGCAAGATTTTGAGGGAGCTGAGATTGCACACAGTCTGCCAAGAGGCGCGGTGCCCGAACATATCCGAGTGCTGGGGCCGGGGAACCGCGACCTTCATGATCCTTGGGGATACCTGCACCAGACGGTGCGGGTTCTGTGCTACCACTACGGGAAAACCGAAACCGCCTGAGCCGGATGAACCGGAGCGCGTCGCAGAGGCAGTCAAAAAAATGGGGATAGGCTTCGCGGTGATAACCTCTGTGACGAGGGACGACCTACCGGATGCTGGCGCGGGGCATTTTGCCATGACGATACGCGCGGTGAAAGGGGCTGGGGCCATGGTTGAGGTTCTGGTGCCGGATTTCCGCGGGGGCGTGGAGGCAATTGAAACCGTTTTGGATGCAGGGCCGGATGTATTCGCACACAACACCGAGACCACGAGGCGATTGACCCCTACAGTTCGGGACCCTCGCGCGGATTACGAGATATCGCTCCGGGTTCTGAAAATAGCGGCAGAACATGGAAAGGCCCTGGTAAAATCAGGGTTCATGGTGGGCCTGGGCGAAACGGACGAGGAGATAGCCGAAACATTACGGGATATCCGGGAAGCCGGGGCGACCTCAGTAACAATTGGCCAGTATCTCCAACCCACTAGGGATCACCTACCTGTGGTCAGGTTCGTGGAACCAGAAAGGTTTGTCATGTACGCGAGGTGGGCAAAGGAAATGGGTTATGAGCATGTCGCGTCTGGCCCGCTGGTGAGGAGCAGTTATAGGGCAGAGGAGATTATTTCCATGTGATACGGAGAACCGAGCGAACGGCCTATTTCTTCGGAACTATAATGAGGCGAACAAATCCACCTGAACCACCCTCGCTCTCCGGCGCGACGCCAATGAGCCATGCCTCACCCTTCCAGTCCCCGGCTTTGAACACGGTGCCTTCCATCCAGCCGGCCTCCGAAGGCAAGACCGTATAGGAAAGGGAAACACCCTTGCTCTTTGGAGAGGCGAAAGGAGCTGGCCTGAACTCCTCGCCGGGCGCGAGGGAAACCTCTCGCGGCCCGAGGCTGATGAGCTTGTCTCCAACTATGTAGGGAAAGACGCGTTTGTTATTGCCCTTTCCCCTCCGGACGGTTATGGTTCCATAGCCAACAGCTTTAGCGACAATAAGTAGGTTGCCGGAGCTGACATCCGCGGTTACACCCTTGCCGGAAACCTCCACTCCCGCCTTTTTGGCCTTTCCCGGAAGGGGTATCTCCATGCTCTCGCCAGGCCTGAGGAAAATTGCGGGCAGGACCCTGATAAAAGCCTTCGCTGTTTTGCGGGTTCCGGATTCCTCCCAGGTGGCCCACACCAAGCCGTTGCCGGGCCTATCCGCGGTGAATGTGTTGACATCAAGTCTTCCCAAATCGGGCGGATCAACCGCAAGCACGCCCGATGAAGGCACGGGGAATGTGATGGACTCCCCGGGAAAGAGAACCGCCTCCGATGGATAGAGAACAGATGGTTCTGATTCCAGACCCTCTATGACTATCTTTGCCTTGTGAAAACCCAGATCTGTTTTCAGTGTCACGACACCCCTGCCTGGGTTCTCCGCTACGAAAACCCCGTTTTTTATTGTCCCCAGCCAGGGGGGCATTACCCGCCACACCTCAGGCGTTCCGGATTTCACGGAGAATATCAGTGTATCCCCTACTGTCAGCACGGCTTCTTTTGGTGAAAGCCCCTCCTGCGCGGTGAGGACCTTGACCGGGATGGCTTTTATGCCAACTTGATCCTTGTATCTGACCTCAAATATTATTAGGCCTGGCCCCGGTTCTCCGGCCACAAACCTACCCTCTGAGAAATAGCCCCTCTGCTCAGGGATAACCTTGGCGCTGAGCTCAAATCCCTCAACCTTTCCCATCATGGTTGTGGCTGTTATCTCAATACGCTGGCTCTCGCCGGACTCCAGCTCAATCTCCGATGGGTTGGTCTGGACAATGAGAAATCCAGTGAGGGCGATGAGCGTCATTCTGGTTCCTCCACAAAGAAAGAGGCTTCAACCTTCTTGCCGTCTATCTCTATGACGACCCTGTGATAACCCGGTTCAAGGTCCTGGGGTATGTATATGAAGGCTCCGGGTTCCTTCTGTTGTTTGGCGGCAACGGGAATACCGTCCAGCTCAACCCTGCCCTCTCCGCCATAGGTCATGAACTCCACCTCATCGGGCAGAAGGACCTCCCCGTCTGCGGGTGCGACAACCACGGGCTCGTGCGGAATGGGAGTTGGGATGGATTTTCTGTGCCAGGTATTGAGCAAAACAGCAACGAGAACCCCCGCAAGCGCGGCCGCGGGTATTGGGCTCAGGGCCCAGAGCCACTTCTTTCTGGAACTTGAAGCCCTGGCCCTCGCGTATATCTCCCTCTTGAGGCCCGGGGGCGGTTGGAGCCTGGGCAAGCCTCTGAGAATCTCTTCTATGCGATCGTCATCAATTTTACGGCTCATCTCCTATCGCCTCCTTCAGGGCAGATTTTGCCCTGGCAAGCCTGGACTTCACTGTCCCCATGGGGATGTCCAGGGCCTCCGCTATCTCCTCGTATTTCAACTCGTCAAAGTAGAACAGGAGGAGAATTTCCCTGTGCTCAGGGGGCAGGGAGGCAAGGGCCTTTCTCACGGTCATTATCTCCAGCATGTTATCCGGGGGGTCCTCGGCCGGATCCCAACCCGCGTCCTCAAGCTCGTCCAGAGAAACATTTCGTTCCTTTCCCCTCTTTTTGAGATATGTCCTACACCTGTTGAGGGCTATCTTGTAGAGCCAGGTGTAGTGAGAGCTCTCGCCACGGAACCTATCCAGGGCCTTGTAGGCTCTGAGAAAGGACTCCTGGGTGAGCTCGCGGGCTACCTCTGGCTCTCCGGTCATGTAGTAGCAGAGGTTATATATCCTCTCCATATAATCCTCCACTAATCCCTCAAACAGGCTTTCACGGTCCACATCTGCCATTTAGACCCCTCCCCCCGGAAATTGTTCCAAGTAACGCCTCGCCGACAAATCTGACATTGGGTCAACGCGGGAATATTATCCTCCATGGTCTTAGAAGGGATCAACGCAACTTCTGACCATCAATACCCAACCATCTCCAGGAAACAATAGCCTTTCTTGGTCCCTATCCGAAAGCCTTATCATAGCCAGAAGAGAACCCTAAGGGAGTGCCCTCGTGGCGGGATTTTTCAGGGAGTCCCTCTTAGAACCTTTTCTCTTGGACAGGGTGCCCATAGTTCAAACCAGTGAGTTATTACTACTTTAGTTGTCCCTCCTTGCCCAGTTGTCCCCAGGATGACACGACCTTCATCCGGAACCTCAGGCTATCAGCCTTTGCCTCTTGACCCCTTTCCTCATATAGATACGCGGCCCGACTGAGCTCTTCGCCGGCCTCGGTGTAGCGGTCCATTTCTAGGTAGAGGAAGGCTATGAGCTCGTGAAGGCGGGGATCATTCCTGAGTTGCATGGCTTGCCGGTAGTGTTCCTCAGCCATCTCAAAGAGGGCTTGGTCTCCCCGTTCCCTTGCAAGAGTCCAGAGGAAGGACGCGTATTCCTCATGAGTGGTCGGGTTGAGGGGATCCCGTTGAAGGGAAAGGATGTAGCAATTCTCGGCTTCCTGCAGGTTGCCCATCGCCCAGGAACATCTTGCCATCTCACGCAAACCAGCAGGATCAAGCCTATAGGCTCTGAATGCCTCCTGATGTGGAACCGAGGGCATGCCAAGGGATTGGGCCAACAGAGTGTTTATGGGTTCTGGTTCAACCACGAAAGCCGAGCCGCCCATGCCCGTGGCCGTTATCATGCCAACAACCACCCTGTTAGGGCCATAGATCGGGTCGCTTAGCAAAGGTGAGCCACTGTAGCCCGGAACAGGGCCAGCCGAGACCACGAGGTTCCTGACTCCATCGCTCCAGGTTTCCTCTCTGAGAAACTCCAGGCGGAGCGGCCGCATCACACCTGATTTCTGCCACGGATAGGGCACAACCGCCGCGGCCAGCCTGGCCTGGTTCTGGTTTCCCATAGCCATTGGGGCAGTGGTAGTGTCAGCAACGGATAACAAACAGATGTCATTTCTGGGGTCCATCCCGAGGATTCCGATGACCGGAATCGTGTCGCCCGTCCATTTGAGGATGAGAAGATCCTTTATCTTATCGCTAGGGCTTTGTGGAAAAACGACATGACAACAGGTAGCCACAACCCCCTTAGCCACGAAGAAACCGGTGCCGCGACAACTGCCCGATCCAAGAGTTGTCTGTATGCCAACAACGGCCATGGTATCCACATTTTCCAGATACCACAGCCCCCCTCCAATCAGGAGGGTGAGGAGAACCATGGCTATATTTTACTGTCTGCCGCGGCCGGGATCAAGCTGACCTCAGGCTCGTGATCCTTCACCCGGCTGGCCTCTAGCTGGCCCCTGATTGACCACTTGCCTTATTCTCTGGGTATGAAGGAGAGGACCAGAAGGATAAATAGCGTCATTAACCTCGGGGAGCTTGAGACAGAACCCGCAGGAAAGCCACTGTGTCCCCATTGCAAGAGAGGAAGGGTAGTAAGGAAAGAGTGGATAGAGAGACAGATATGGGACATGGGAAAAGAACCAATAGCAATAAGGACAAAGAGATATTCCTGCCAGGTATGTGGCAAGACCTTCATCCACTATCCCAGGGGCATCTCAAAGCTATCCCCTTATTCGGATAGGCTGTGGAACCTGGCCTGTCTCCTATGGTATCTGGGGCTCTCGGTTGAGAACACGGCTAAGGTCATGAGGGCCATCACGGGAGGGGGTGTCTCTCCCTCAGGCGTCTACAAGCGCCTTCTCAGGCTTGGGTTTGATCTTGAGGAGAGATTGAGAAGGAGAAAGAGGGATTGTCCCGTAGTTCACATAGACCAGGGATACATCAGGATAAAAAGCAAGAGCTGGGGCTTCAACATAGCCGTGTCCCCTGAGGGGGAAGTGATTGGGCTTGAGTTCCTTCCGGATGAGACGGAGGAGACCTTTGAGAGGGTTCTCAGGAAAGTGAAGAAAAAAGCCAGCTCACAGGTGGTGGTTGGGGATTTCCACCCCTCTCACGATGG
>JBMFOM010000012.1:0-29643 GCA_049969615.1 Caldifarciminota bacterium | reverse complement strand
GACGAAAACTCGCTGAAGGCAAAAGCCCCCTTGAAGCCAAGGCGGCCCTCGCCAGGAAACTGGTTGACCTCGTCTTCACAGTCCTCACTACGGGGGTCTATTATGAATAAAATATTGGAGGGTTGATCCGGGATAATGGCTCTAATCCTCTGAGACCGGATTTTGTGGCGGCCAGGCCCCAAGGGGCGACTAAACAACCTTTATTCGGAATTTTGGAAACTCAGTGCGATCAAACTGATTCGTCTGGCCCGGGCATAACCACAACCTTGGCGGCCATGGCCCTCATCTCTGGATCATCGTGCGCGACGACAACAATGGTTTTCCCGCTGGCGATCAGATCACTCAAGACAGCCATCAACCTATCCCGCCAGCGAGAATCCAATCCGGCCGCTGGTTCATCTAGAAGAAGGATATCGTGGTTCCCGGCCAGAACAGTTGCTATGGCGGCCCTTTTCTTCTGGCCCCAGCTCAGGGTATGGGGTGGCCTTCCCAGCAGTCTTTCAAGGCCCATAAGAGCCGCGGCCCTCGCAACTCTCAGAGACACATCCTCCAGCCCAAGGTTTCTTGGCCCGAACGCTATGTCCTCTCCAACGGTCGGAGAAAACAACTGAACATCCGGTTCCTGAAAAAGCAGGCCAACCCTACGCCTGAACCAGAGAGAGAACTTTCTGTCTTCAGCGGTCTTCTCCGTCAGGGGTTTTCCCTCAAAGAAAACCTTTCCCTTCTGGGGAAAAAGAAGCCCGGCCATGATCCATAGCAGGGTTGTTTTCCCGGAGCCGTTCTCGCCGGAAACCATAAGGAACTCTCCCTTGCCAACCACAAGGGAGAAATCCCTAATTGGCTCAATTCCGTTCAGATAGGAAAAGGATATGCCAGTAAGGCGAAAAACCTCCATGTCTCAGGCAACCCAGATGATAAGGGAAATTGCCATGACGAAACCAGCAATCCAAGCAATATCTCTGATTGGGGGGGATCTTATTATTGTCCTGTGCGGGGTTCCCGGATAACCCCTGGCTCTCATCGCTAGATATACCTTTTCACCCGTATCGGCCGAGCGCACGAAAAGTAATCCCACCCTTGATCCCATAAACAAAAGGTTGCTCCGAAAACCACCTACGGGATCCCTGGCCAGTTTTCCCAGAAACATTTCCCAGGCCTCCCGCGCCAGGAGCGAAATGTATCTGTGGGCACCCAGGATTATGTCGGCTAGCACTGAGGGCAGTGGCAGGGCTGAAAGCAGTTTGTGGGGTTCCTCGGTCAGGAATCCGGCCCCGGCCCAGCATATTGCCGACGATGTTCTGAGACAGAGCGTAATAGCGGCCGAAAGTCCGTTGGCGTAAATGGGAAGAATCCAGAGGCGCACTGGCTCGTGTGAACCCACAGGGATAAAAATTGCCGGCAGAGGCAAGATCACGGCGAAAAAGAGGATCAAAGGGCCGAGACGTTTTAGAAGCGATGATGGCCTGGCTTTCCAGGCTAGGGCAAAGGCTAGCGCCATGAGCAAAAGGAGCGCCAGGGCCAACCTGTCGTGGACTAGGGTGGAGACCAAAACTCCGGTCAAAACCATGAGAATCTTGAAGAAAGGAGAAGGCCCTCCCCGGTTTATGGGTCCAGGGAAGGCCAGGCGACCTATGATCTTCAGGTTTTTTCTAGCGAAGCTCAATCTAAGCGCCCGCCTCCTTTTTTCTGAACGCGATCAGCCAAACCAAACCAGCGCATATCCCGATGCCTATGAACCCAGACAGGATATAAACAAGAGCCTGAACCCAGAAGTTTTCGCCGAGATTGGGCAAGGAATAATCCGGGATGAGCACACAGGGATGAATATCCGATAACCTTTGTAGCCCAGCGGGAACCGATATGCCCATTTCCTCAAGTTCCTCTATTCCCCACTCTCCCCAGGCAGTACCCGGCGCGAGCATCCCTATTGGGGCAAGCACTGCAAGGATTCCGAGCGCTATCCAGAGCTTTTTCATTTCTCGTCCCTCCGTATCCTTTCGGGAAAGTTCTTCGCCACAAACCAGAACACGACTCCGGTTATGAGCGCCTCGGCCAGGCCAGCTATGGCGAGATGGCCGATCATCATTGCTGGTATGGCCACGCCAAGGCCATATGGACAGTATAATGGCGCGCCTGTCGCATCCTTGAAAAGAGCTGGTTGAATCCCGAACTCTACGGCCGCGGCAAGGGCGGCCAGGTTTATGGCTATATATGAGGCAATGGCGGCCGAGATGACCCTCCTTGGGGAAGCAATTCCGGATCCTCCGGCCATGAGCCTGTAAAGCCAGTAGCCCGAGAGGGGCAAAATTACCGCCATGTTAATGATGTTTGCACCCAGGGCAAGGATTCCGCCATCTCCGAAGATCAGTGCCTGTATTATGAGAACAATGGAAACCGCCATCACTGTGGGCCATGGCCCAACGAGAGCGGCTATCAGTGTCCCTCCTACCGCGTGGCCGGTTGTGCCTCCCGGCAATGGAATATTGAACATCTGGATCACGAAGCTGAGGGCCGTGGTCAGCGCGAGTATGGGGACGGTCTTTGACGCGAGTCTCTTTCTGATCCAGACAAAGGCCCTTACGAGGAAGGGGATTGACCCCCCAGCGAGAACAGCGCATGTTGAGGGGCTCAGGTATCCGTCAGGTATGTGCATTTTATCCTCCTTAGAAGTCAAAGGTGAAACCAGCGCTCAGGTCTTGGCCGGCCTCACGCGCCCAGTGATAACTGAGATCAAGAAGCAGGTTGCTCACCGGGAAAATCCTGAGGCCGCCACCAAGAAACATCTCCTCCTGGGAGAAAACCTCTGCACAAAGCCCCAGCCTCTCGTGGGGATAATATACCCCCGCGGTCCCAAATGACAGCTTCGGGTTTCCGTATTCATAGATCAGGTTCGCCATGAGTTCGGTGGGGCCGAGCTCTTTCGCGAGGATTCCACAGAGGCTATAGGAACCGTCTGCGGGCACCCAAGAGGCTATCAGCCCTATGTCCGGAACATAATTTTTCTCGGACAGGAAGCCCCATTTGGTTGAAAAACCAATATCGCCCAGCTCGCGTGGTTCGCTCACGCTCCAAGGGAAACCCATGTCTAGCTCAAACCTGCCCCAGCCGTATTTCCACTGGAAATAGCCCTCTCTGCCACCGAAGAAACCCTGACCTCCTTCTAGCTCAAAGACTCCAGCATCAACCGGCCAGGGATCGTCAGTATAGAGAGGCCTCGTGCCAAGAATTGCCAATGAGAGTAGCGTTATCATCAGCTCGCTCCTTTTCTTTTGGTGTTACAAAGTTTGAAAATTATAACACAAATGGCCGCGGCGGATCAACCCCTGTTGCAAAAATAACCCCTGCGCCATGGGACACAACGACCTATCGCGCGTCTTGAACCGAAACGAACCGGGGCCGGATAATCTCTATATGCAGGTGAACGATCCGGTTGTCCGGGAATGGATAAGAGCAGAGGCACTTCCGACACCGTTTTGTCCGGGTTGCGGACACGGAATAGTCCTCAGGGCAATAATAACCGCGTGCTCAGAGCTTGGCCTTGACAGAAAGAAAACCGTTTTTGTCTCCGGAATCGGCTGTTCCGGATGGATATCCTCCCCAATGATAAACTCGGACACCCTGCACACAACCCACGGCAGGCCAGTTGCCTTCGCGACAGGCTTGGCGCTCACGAGGCCCGATCTGACTGTTATAGCCATAGGCGGTGACGGCGACATCGCTTCCATAGGTGGCAATCATCTCATTCACGCGGCGCGGAGAAACCTGAACATGGCCATAATCATGGCCGACAACATGAATTACTCCATGACAGGTGGTCAGGTCTCGCCGACAACACCCGAAGGCGCTATAACATCAACAACCCCAAAGGGCAACCCGTGGCCATGTTTTGATGTTGCCCGACTGGTGAAGGCCGCGGGCGCGGCCTATGTTGCCAGGTTCACGACATATCACTACAGACACCTGGTCAATGCTATCAAGAAAGCGATATCCGTAGGGGGAATGGGTTTTGTTCACGCCATAAGCAACTGCCCGATTCACTATGGTAGGCATAACCTTGAGGGCTCAGCCGCTGACATCCTGAGATGGTACAGGGAGGTCTCCGTGAACATAAAGCGCGCCGCGGAGATGTCTCCGGAGGAGCTTGAGGGCAAGATAATCATTGGGGAGTTCTGATGAGGACAAACCTGGGCGAGCAGGATTCCGTAAGAACATCGGGGAACAAATGCCGCCGAAAAGGGTCAAACATAAAGAGGTGAGATATGGCCATTATGCTGGCCTTGTTATTGGCAAACCCTGGCCCACCGCACGCTGAGAAGATAGGTTTCTCGGTCATAGGCGGAGGCAGTATCTCCTCTGCCCTCTCCGAAACCCTCTGTTTCTGCAGGAACGATAAGGAGTTGATAACCAGCCCATATGTGATCCTGGCGGTTCCTAACCACAAGCTAATGCAGGTCCATGTTAGGTTCGTGAGGTGCTCGCAATGACTATGACATCATTCCTTACCCTTTTCGTTTTCTCCAACGCTGGCCCGCCCGGCGTTGAGAAGGTGAGTTTCAGCGTTGTTCTGGCTGGCCCCACATGCAAGGCCGAGAGGGAAACCGTTATTGTTTGCCGGAACAACGATGAGTTGATAAAGGCCATTTCCGACTTCGGCATATCTGAGAAGATGAACATCATGCCGGATTTTCCGGATGTCATACTGGTCATGGCCTTCCTAGGGAAGAGACCAACCGCTGGCTACGCCATAGAGCCTATTGCCATCTACTCGGTCTTCTACAACGAGGCTGGGGTTGACGGAAATAGCATCTGGGATTGGGAGGTAAAGCCATTGCTCGCGCAGGATGGACTTGATTCGGCCGCTGTTTCGGTTTATCCTATAAAGGATAATGGCGATGCCGTCTTGGTCGCGAGGGAAAAGTGCCCGCCCAAAGGTTCCATGCTCGCGCAGGTTATAACCAGCCCCTATGTGATAATAGAGGTGCCTAGGGATAAG
This sequence comes from Caldifarciminota bacterium, assembly GCA_049969615.1. Classification (GTDB taxonomy): domain Bacteria; phylum Hydrothermota; class Hydrothermia; order JBDRYB01; family JBDRYB01; genus JBDRYB01. Next base: position 24,650 of record JBMFOM010000012.1, on the reverse strand, counting down.
GTAAGGACTATAGGGCTCTCTTTGATCAAATGCAAGAAATAATTCTATCCGTAATGAGCGTGATGCCAGCCGATTGTGGCCTGAACCCGGGTGATTATAAGGTAATATATGCCTCGGATTCGGGAGGATTGAGCGAAGGAACGATGATAAGGCCTATCTACCTCATCTCTATAAAGAAGAGCATAAGCTATCTTCCTAAGCTGTGGTGGACGAAAACAAAAGTTGCAGTTGAGATAAAACCATGAACGCAATCTTCATGTTTCTATTGTGCGGTTCCGGAACTCACGAGTATGTCCTCGGATTTGAGGAGTTCTACAACGTTTCTATGGGCGGGTTTGACCGAGAGACCCTCATTGTTGTAGCTGACGAGGAGTCCTTTGCCGGTCTTTGGGGCCAAGTTATGGGTTACATGATGGACAAGCCCGCGGCGATACCACGGGTGGACTTTGAAACCCAACTGGTCTTGGCCTATTTCCCCGGAACCAGGCCTACCCTCGGCTACAAGTTTGAGGTCAAGGGGCTTTCTCTCGTGAAGGGGAAAAATCCGATGCTGGTCATGAGGGTCAAAGAGACGCCCCCTAAGGAGGTAGCTGCACAGATGATCTCCCATCCCGTCCTGATGTTAAGGGTCAACAAGTCTGATGGGCCATCTGAATGGTGGGAGAAAGGTTTTAGGGTTTCAGTGGAGAAGTAGTGGCGGGCCTTTGTGCCTGTCCATACAACGGGTCAAAAAACCCGAGCTGGAAACGAGCTTGAAGGATACGATATGAGAACGGAAATACTTATGGCTGGTTCTGGCGGCCGAGGGGTCGTGCTGGCGGGCGCTGTTCTGGCCAAGGCCGCGGCCAAATCAGGCAGGTTCGCCTCCTATGGAGCAATATACGGAGCCGAGGTTCGCGGGGGCCTCACGGCGGCCGAGATAGTGATCTCAGACGAACCAATAGATTTTCCCTTTCCGGAGGCCACGGCCATCTCCTTCGCGTTTGACCAGAGCTCCTACGATAAGTATGTTCTACCCCACGAGCCAACCAAGCTCCTGCTTTTGGACGGGGAATTCGTGCAACTGAAGAAAAAGCACATGGCCAGGGTCCTGCGGTTTCCATTCACCCTCCTGGCATCTGACGAGATAGGTAACCCCATGATGGCGAACATGATTGCCATAGGTTTCATCGCTGGACTAACAGGGGCAACCGATCCAGAGCACGCGGACAGAGCCCTTTCCGAGGATGTGTCTCCGAGGTTCCTTGAGGGCAACTCCGAGGCCTTTAGGATGGGATACGAGAGAAGCCATGAGTTCCTTGAATACTATAGATGAGATACACGAGCTCTATGGCCGGGGTGAGCTGGGTCCGCCGGATGTCATGGCGCGCGTGGCCTCGGTAATAGAGGAAAAGGAACCGATCATCAACGCTTTTACGAGCCTGTTTCTAGAGGAGGCTAAGGCTCAGGCATTTGCTCTAGGGAATCCCCCTGATCCCCTTCCCCCTCTCTGGGGAATCCCCATCGCGGTCAAGGACAACATCTGTTACAAGGATCACGAGACAACATGCGCTTCCCGAATGCTCCTCGGATATAGACCTCCGTACAACGCGACAGCCCTATCCCGACTGCTAGAAGCCGGCTGTATAGTTGTCGGTAAAACCAACATGGACGAGTTCGCCATGGGTTCAACCGGGGAATATTCATACTTCGGCCCCACATCAAATCCGATAAACCCTGAGCATGTTCCTGGAGGTACATCCTCCGGCTCCGCGGCCGCGGTAGGCGCCGGCATGGTCCCGGTTGCGCTCGGGACTGACACCGGCGGTTCCATTCGTCAGCCTGCGGCGTGGTGCGGCGTTGTTGGGTTCAAACCCTCTTACGGCAGGGTTTCCCGTTATGGCCTCATAGCCTTCGCCTCCTCTCTTGACCAGATAGGCGTCATCTCGCACTCTGTCAGGGATAGTCTCAAGGTATTCTTGATAATGGCTGGCCACGACCCAATGGACTCAACCACATCAACGGAACCGCTCCCATTAGCCCAGGATATACTTGAGGCCTATCCAAAAGCGAAGCTCAGGGTCGGGCTACCGAAAGAATACTTCGGCGAAGGAACTGACCCCAGCGTTGCGTCGGCAGTGGAGAACGCGGCGAGGCTCCTTGAGAGGGACGGGTTTTTCCTAAAGGAAATCTCGTTGCCCCACACCCGCTATGTTATCCCTTGCTACCAGATAATAGTCGCGGCAGAGTGTTCCTCCAACCTCGCCAGATTTGATGGTATCAGATATGGGTTCAGGGCCGAGGAGTTCACCAGCCTTGAGGAGATGTATGTCGCCACAAGATCAGCCGGTTTTGGGCCAGAGGTTCAACGCAGGATAGCCGCGGGCGCGTTCGTGCTCTCCGCGGGATACCAGGAGCAGTATTTCGGAAGGGCACAAAAGGTGAGAGCCCTCATAGCAAGGGACTACCAGGAAGCCTTCCGTGAGGTTGATGTGATTCTCTCGCCGACCTTCCCGGTTCCTCCGGCCAAGAAAGGTGAGAAACTCTCTGATCCGCTGGCAGTATATCTGATGGACACCCTGACCGCGGCCGCGAATCTGGTTGGCGTTCCTGGCATAAGCGTTCCCGGACATCCCGATACCTCTGGTTTCAGGCCCGGAATCCATCTTGCGGCTCCGCGAATACACGAAGAAACGCTCTTTGTCGCCGCGCTGAGGCTGGAAGAACTTCTCAATTGATCATACACGCCGGATCGGTTATAATTTATTACTGGCACAATGTGGATATTTTATGGATTAGTAGTCCTATCATTCCTCTTGGGTCTTTCGGGAACCTGGGGTTTCCTGTTATTCTCCAGAAAAACCGGCCTCTTCATGGACGGGACTGCCAAGCGCAAACTCCACAACGGAAAGATACCGCGCGGCGCAGGAATTGTCTTTTACATCCCGTTTTTAATGTGGGCCTTCTTGGATAACAACGGTCACAGGTGGCTACTCATACCCGGAACTATGCTCCTTGCGCTCGGAATTGCTGATGACCTCTGGGGCATGAAGGCCTGGATAAAGCTCATAGTCCAAACAGCCATAGCCGCGATAACCTGGTTTCTGGGTTTCAAGGTCGCCGCGCTCTCCTTTGGGTTTTTCTCTATCCCGCTTCCAGAGCCTCTTGGCGCCATATTTACCGTTTTCTTCCTGGTGGGCATGATGAACGCCTTCAACTTTGCTGATGGCCTGGATGGCCTCGCTGGTTCACTCGCGATTGCCGCTTTCGTTGCCATAGCATTCTTGGGCCAGGTTGCGGGCCACCAGATCGTCTGGTGGGGTGCGCTGATGATGGCCGGGGTTGTGGCTGGGTTCCTCTTCCTCAACTCACCTCCCGCCCAGGTTTTTATGGGAGACATGGGCAGTCATTTTATCGGCTACATCGTCGCGCTGATGGCAATAAATGTCATGAACACGGACTCCGGGTTTCTGGTAATCCCCGCAATACTCCTGGCGGTTTTTCCTATAATGGATACCTTCTTCGCGATAATCCGCAGACTGCGGCACAGGGCCCATCTATTCGGCGCGGACAGGGATCACTTTCATCACAAGATATTCGCGGCCACAAGGAGTATTCGGACTACTGTATTTATCCTGCTGGGTGCCAGCGTTATAGCCTGCATCCTGGGCGTGATGACAGCCTGCTGGCCCTGGCTTTCCTTGCCTGTTGGAAGTGCGGTTTTCGTCGCTATAATGACCTGGGGGATATACGCGAGGGCGGTGTAGGCCTCGGCGAAAAACAAATGGCCATGACTCGGATTTTATGGCAAGCTGTAAGCTTTGAATTACTAAGAAAGTCAACCCATTTGAGGTTGCTCATCCGCCCTTTGGAACCTGGCCTGCCGCAAATCTGGGGTTAAAAACTCAGGATTATTGCCGATCTGTTGGCCTTCCCACATAAACAAATGTTTGATCCTGCGTGGGGAATGGGTTATAATTTCGCTCTGCTGGTGTAGCTCAACCCGGCAGAGCAGCTGATTTGTAATCAGCAGGTTGTGGGTTCAAGTCCCACCACCAGCTCTTGAATAAGAGGACTCCTTTAGGAAAACCCCGGAGGGATACCCAAGCGGCCAAAGGGGGCGGGCTGTAAACCCGCTGGCTGACGCCTACGGAGGTTCAAATCCTCCTCCCTCCATAAAAACCGGTCGGAAAAACCGACCCCCGCTCTGCGGGTCCGAGGAGATAGCATGAAGAAATACGAGACCATGGTTATCCTGAACCCGGCCCTTGAGGACGAGGCAATAGCCAGGCTGGGCGAAAGGATAAAGAGCATAATATCAAAGAAAGGTGAAGTGGTAAGCGTGGACGAATGGGGAAGGCGCGAGATGGCCTACGAGATAAAAGGCCACAGGGAGGGCTTCTATCTGGTGATTCAGTTCTCCGCGCCGCCAGATGTCCCGGGTGATCTTTACCAGGAGTTCAGGATGAACCCGGACATAATTCGTGGCATCGTCATAAAGGAGGATTGACATGGCAGAGCTCCGTTTGCCGAGCATAAACTATGTGATACTCTCCGGGCGGCTCACCCATGACCCGGAACTGAGATATACCCCCACCGGAAGGCCAGTCCTAAACATGCAATTGGCCTCCAACAGACGCTATCTGGTCGGCGATGAGTGGAAGGATGATACCCTGTTCATAAGGGTAACCGTCTGGGGCCCCAACGCGGAACGGATGGGCGGAAAGCTCGTCAAAGGCTCTGCGGTTGTGGTGGAAGGGCGCCTGGCTTACCGACAGTGGGAGTCTGAGGGACAGAAAAGGAGCATCATAGAGATACAGGCCATACGTGTCCAGTCCCTGGACAAAGCGGCCGCTGATTCTACCGAGACAGAGGTGCCCGCAACCCCCGATGTCATGCCCGATTTTGACGAGGGTATACCAGAGGAAGAGCTTCCATTTTGAGGTAGCAAGATGCCCAGAAAAAAAAGAACATGCGAGTTCTGTAAGGCTGATCTCAGGTCTATAGATTACAAAGACACCGAGACCCTGAAACGCTACATAACCCAGAGGGGAAAAATGTTCTCCAGTCGCTCAAGTGGCGTTTGCGCGTATCACCAGAGGCGCCTCGCGAAGGCCATAAAGAGGGCGAGGATCATGGCTCTCCTGCCATTCCTGCAATCATACTACTCGTGAGGTTAGCATGAGCACGGTGAAGGTCATACTCATAAGGGATGTAAAGGGCCTCGGCGCGGCCGGCGAGACCAGGAGCGTTAATGGCGGTTATGCCAGAAATTTTCTTCTGCCCAGGGGCCTTGCGGTTATTGCCACTCCAGAGAACCTCAAGAGATATGAGGAACTCAAAAAAATACACCAGCTCAAGGCCCAAAGGCTACGGGAGACCGCGGAGGCCATCGCGGCTAGGCTTTCCGAGCTTACGGTTGAGGTGAGCCTCCTCGTGGGAGAGGAGGGGAAAGCCTTTGGCTCAGTGAAGGCCTCAGACATCCTTGAGAAACTAGCGGAGGCCGGCATTGACATTGAGAAGGGTGCCCTGCACCTTGAAAAACCGATAAAAGCCCTCGGAGAATACACCGTGGAGGTCAGGTTGGGCCCAGACTTCACCGCACCCCTGAAGGTCCGGGTGGTCCCCAAGGAGTGATTTGAAGAACCTCATACAGGTTGAGATCTTTCGGGTTCTCTACGAACCCAACACCAAAAGCAACCTCGTTCTCCTCAAGGAGATAGATGGACAGCGTTTTCTCCCTGTATCCATAGGCATCTTTGAGGCTGAGGCAATAGCGCGCGCGCTACACGGAATAACCTTTGAGAGACCCCTAACCCACGACCTCATAAAAAACCTGATAAAGGAGATGGGCGGGACCCTTGAGAAGGTCATAATAAATGATCTCAGGGAAAATGTCTTTTACGCTAGGCTCATAATAAAGAAAAACGGTGAGCTTTTGTCCCTGGACGCCAGGCCCTCAGATTCCATATGTATAGCGACTCTTTGGGGATGCCCGATATTCGTGGGTGCTCATGTCATGGACAAGGCCGGGGTTGACATTGACGACCTACCAGCGGAGGAGGAACCCGATGAGGGCCCTCCAGAAGGATATGCTTAGATAGCTGTCCGTTACTGGTTTATGCCTGTCCGGACTCAAGGGTAAGGGTTTGACCTCTCATGAGGGTTGTCTTTATGCTAATGAGTCTGAAGAAGGGTAGGAGTTGCTGGAATGGTTTGGCCTACGGTGATTGGAATAGCCTCTGCCTTCGTTGTCGCGTTTCTTCTGGGTAGCACTCCAACCGGTTTCCTTATAGTCAGAGCAACCAAGGGAATTGACATCCGAAAAACCGGCAGTGGCAACATCGGTGCGACGAATGTGGGGAGGGTTTTGGGGAAATGGGGGTTCGCGCTGGTCCTCTTTCTTGATGCCCTCAAGGGATTCCTGCCAACCGGGGCCGCACTGCTCTTGTTTGGGATATACCCAGGCATCGCGGCCTTCTGCGGTTCGTTCTTGGGCCATATCTTTACCCCTTGGCTCAGGTTCAGGGGCGGCAAGGGTATTGCTACAGGCCTGGGTGCTTTCCTCGCGCTTGATCCCATAGCAATGGCCGTGGGGATAGGGATATGGCTCATAGTATTCCTCGCAGGCAGATATGTCTCGCTGGCTTCAATAATAGCCGCGCTCTCGGTTTTCCTCTTCATAACCTTTGTTCAGGGTTCCCTTCCCCTTTCAATCCTCTCAGGGGTAGTAGCCATCACAGTCTGGTTCACACACCGCTCAAACATAAAGAGATTACTGGAGGGAAAAGAGAACAGGGTCTCATTTCGGGAAAAAACCAAGGGAGAGTGAATCTTAGAAATTTAAAGCAGGCGGTCAGGATTGGCAAAATAGTCAAAACGCCTGAGCTTATGGACGAATTGGAAAAAAGGGAGGAATTGTTGTTGATGTTGCCTTGGGATGACGAAAATCTTTAACATTTCTCCCTTATGGATTACTTTCTCTCGGACGATGAAAAGGAGATAAAGGCCCTAGCGAGGGATTTTACGGAGCGTTACCTGATGCCCCGGCGCCGGGAGCTGGATGAACGGCACGAGTATCCTCGCGACCTTCTGGAGGAAATGGCAAAGCTGGACTTCTTCAGAATACTCATTCCAGAAGAGTATGAGGGCTTCGGAGACAAAATAATGTATACGGTTCTGGTAATTGAGGAGCTGTCTCGCGCGGAGGCTGGAACCGCAATAGCCTTTGGCGCGAACGGCCTCGGGACAACACCCATAATCGTTGCCGGAACCGAGGAACAAAAAAAGAAATACCTGCCCCCGGTTGCTCGGGGCGAAAAATACGCGGCGTTCGCCCTGACAGAACCCGACGCCGGTTCTGACGCTGGCTCAGTTAAAACTAGGGCGGTTAAGAAGGGAGAAAGGTATATCCTGAACGGGACAAAGAGGTTCATCACCAACGCTGGCGAGGCGGACATCATGACAGTCGTTGCATCAACCGATCCGGAGCGCGGCGCGAGGGGCCTTTCCATCTTCATCGTTGAGAAGGACTATCCTGGCGTCTCCTTCGGAAAGATTGAGGAGACCCTGGGTATAAGAGCCTCAACAAAAAGGGAAATTTACTTTGAGGACTGTGAGGTCCCAGCCGAGAATCTGCTCGGCGGAAAGGAGGGTATGGGGTTTATACATGTAGCCAGGACATTTGACAGAACGAGACCCGCTGTGGGCGCGCAGGCACTCGGCATAGCCCAGGGCGCGTTTGAGGAGGCGCTCAAATACGCTAGGGAACGCAAACAGTTCGGTCAGCCCATAGCATCGTTCCAGGCCATACAGGTCATGCTCGCGGACATGGCTACCAAGATAGAAGCCTCAAGGGCACTCCTCTACTCTGTGGCGAGATACATTGACTCCGGCGCAAAGGAGGTTGGCCACCTTTCGGCTATGGCGAAATACTTCCCAGCGGATGTGGCCATGGAGGTCACGGTGGACGCGGTTCAGATCTTCGGTGGATATGGCTATACCACCGAATATATCGTTGAAAAATACATGCGGGACGCCAAGATAACCCAGATCTACGAAGGAACCAACCAGATCCAACGCCTGCTCCTTGCCGCGCACCTGATCAGAAAGGGCGGGCTTTAGGCAGGATGCGAATCTAATACGGGTCGGCTCCGGCGCTCCTACCACATCCCTTCCACGGAAAGATAACGCTGATAGGAATCCGGTATCTCCCTCGCGAGCTCCTGCACCATTTTTCTGGGACCGACCGTGTGCTCCTCGGAGGGGGTGAGCACGAGCTCCGCTCCCAGAGCTATTAGAACCCTCTTTCTCTCATCCAACATCCCCTCGCTCATACAGAGGATAAGCCTGTATCCCCTTATCGCGCAGACCATCGCGAGGCCTATCCCTGTGTTGCCTGATTTGCCTTCTATTATCGTGGTTTTTCCAGGGGTTATCAGGCCTCTTTTCTCTGACTCGGTTACCATCCACAGCGCGGGCCGGTCCTTTACGCTATAAGGGTTCAGGAGCTCCATCTTCGCCAGGACACGAGCGCGTCCCTCACCCACAGGAGCGAACCGGTCAAGCGCCACCAATGGCGTATTGCCAATACAATCTAGGATGCTGTCCCGAATATCCAATCTAATCCAAAGGCCTGAACATGTCCTTTGTCACACCGCAGACAGGGCATGTCCAATCGTCCGGGAGGCTCTCAAACGGGGTTCCTGGCGGTATCTTGCCGTCGGGGTCGCCCTTCTCAGGATCATATATGTAGCCGCAAACCGAACAACGGTATTTTTTCAAAAGGGCCTTTTCTTCCGATGGTTCCTTTGTCATCGTTTCTTCTCCTTGATATGTCGGGGCTTTGGGGGGCGAGTAGCCCTTCTTGACCTGGTGATAATAAGCATAGGTCATAGGTTCCACATCCAGAAGAACATCCGCGTCCAGGACCTCTCCAACGAATATCGTGTGAGTTCCAACATCCAGGTAGTCCGTGACCCTACACTCAAACCAGGCAACCGTGTTCTCGGTCACAATAGGAGTGCCTGTCTTGCCAATGAGGTGCTGTGTGTCCGAGAACTTGTCTGTGTCTCTGCCGGACCTGAACCCGAACTTGCCGATAAAAGGCATGGGGGTTTCCTGGGACAGGACTGAGACCGAGAAGACGCCAGATTCCTTGACGAACTCGCAGGTTAAGTTCTCTTGGTTGAGGGCAACGGCAAGCTTCGGCGGCTCCGCGGTGACCTGGACGGCCACATTAGCTATCTGGCCGTTGAGCCGGTCCCCTCTCCTTGAAGCCACGACGAAAACGCCATAGCTTATCTTGTGGAAGGCGGATTTATTCATTGGGTTCCCTTTTATATGAGGACAGACGCGGGGACCTTGCCCCTATGCCCTTCCTTCAACATCAAATTCCATCATGCCGAACCAGAAACCTGTCTGGGAGACGAAATCCAACTGCGCCTGGATGAGCTCTCGGTGGCCCTCCTCAACCTCGGCCAACTGCCTGAAGACCTCCCTGACCTTCGGGTCATCCGCCTTGCCGGACTGATCCAGATAGAAATCCCTGGTCTCTATTTCCATCTTCAGGGCCGCACGGAGAGCGTCAGCATCGGAGGCCTCTGCCTTGCCGCCCTCTGCCCTCTCCATCTTCTTGACCTGCGGCATGAACCGCTGGATGTCCGAGGCAGGTGTCTCAAAGGACCGGGAGCCGACCCCTGCGGCCGCGGCCAACATGCTCTCAAAGAGCCTCATGTGGGCGAACTCCTCCCTCGCGAGCCAGATGAACATGTCCTTGCCATCGCCCGAGGAAGTCCTAAGCGCGAAGTCCATATATGCCTTCATGCCTCCCTTCTCAATCTCAATTGCGTGCTCAAGCACACTTTTCAGGTCGTAAGCCATGATAACCTTCCTTTTTAGTAGTTAAATTATAAGGCTGGAGGTCTTCGGGGCACCACCATTTTTGGCCTTCCCAGGGCAGGTTTGCCAATCCGCATTTGAACAGATACATAGGCCTGCCCCTACAAAGCTCCGCCCAGGAGCCTACCTTCTCACGAAGACGAGTCTCTGTCCGAAATTCCCCGCGTCCATGATTGCCACGTATGCTCCGGGCTTCAAGAAACCGAGGCCGAACTCGCGCGGCCCCTCCCATGGCCCCTCTTTCAGAACCGAGATCAGCCTACCAGTGGCATCATAGACCGAGAGCCTCGCGCTCGTGCCCCTGCCGGGGAACGCCCGTAGGGTTTTACCTGTGAATTGCAGGCCAGGAACCTCCCTCTTATCCTCGGGAACGGATACCCTCGGGAATATGTAAATTATGGTCGTGTCATCGGAAGGAATGCTGTCCACCGCGACTTCCATGAAACCTCCCGGAGCCATACGGATTATCCTCGCCGGCCCGAGAACCTCGTATTCGTATGCCGGGTTCATGGTTGGCCAGACCCTTCCACCGTAAAAAGTCCTGGGGCTGTTGTTGTCAATGGCCACGACGCAATTCGTGCTGTCCAGGTTATAGGCGTAGTCAACCCGCAGGTTCCAGAGGAGCAAGGAACCCAGGCCATCGGGCAATCCGCTCCTGTCCTGGTCCTCCAGGAACGATATGACCGTGTCCCTTGATAATTCTATCCTCTTGTAGCCCATGGTGTCCTTGCTGTTCTTGCATGTGCTCAATTCCTGAAGGAAATAGGGAGTCGCGGGATAAACCGGAACATCCCCCTGAACCCAGGTGCTATCAGAAAGGAAAAACCTGTTGTGGTGGGTGTGGCCGTGAAGAATGAGGCTTAGCCCATGGCTCAGCGAGAGACCTATGAACTCATCCCTCCCGTGGGTGTTTGACCTGTCCGAGCCGTCGTAGTCAATTAAGGGGCCGTGCATCATCGCGAGCTTCTGGGTGAAACCAGGATGGGCATCCAGAACGCTATCCGCCCAGGCTATCTGCTCCCGGCTGAGGCCCCAGCACCGGGCATTTGAAGAATCCGGATCAATCGGCCCCGTGTCCAGGCAGAGCATCAGGAGCCAGTCCGAGTAGGTGAATAAATAATTCAGCTCCGGATTGATCAGCGCCGGATAATTTGTCATTCGCGTGGCCGGAGAATAATCGTGATTGCCGTTGACCGTGAATACCGGAACCATGAGATTTTCCGCTGCGGCCAAAAACTGGCCATACCAGGTTGGGGACCCCGCTATTTCGCCAGCCTCAACTATGTCCCCTGTTATCACAATAAAATCAGGGTATATCGTGTTTGCCTCAATAACAGCCTGTTGAAACCTCAAGAGCTCCTGCGCGGTGTTGCCGATATGGATGTCAGAAAACTGCAGAAAGACAACTGTGTCCCGCCAGGCCGGATAGACCATCAGCGCGTTCGGTTGGGTATCAGCGCCCTCCGGGGTTGAGAGGATGATGTTATAGATTCCCGGTTCAATCATGGCCGGAAGAGCGAAAATCGCCCGCCAGAGAGTATCAAGGGGTGTTCCGGTCATGGGGCCAAGATCATACTGCACGAACCGGCCCTCAAGCCTGACAGAGACAGGATTGGGCTGGCCAGAGCCGTAGAGGACAACCAGGGAATCCCCGGGAACAACGAGGCGAGCGTTTGCCAGCCGTGGAAGATATATCCAAGTTGCCAGCAAAAAGAGGATCATAAGCAAATTATATCGGATATACTGTTAGGGATCAAGAAACACCAGGGCCAAATGTCCATCGCAATCAACATCATGGGGAGGATCGTGCGCTGAGGGAAATTGAACGAATTTGCGGCAATGACTCTGGGGGTTGCCGGAACCTGTGGAGGCTGGGTTCCAAAGATAAACTAAGTGATGTTATGTGGATTGATCCATTGAAACCCCCGAAAAATCCCGGTTTGTCAGCCTCATCATAGATAGAAGAGAACCCTGAGTAAATGCCATTGTTGCGGGATTTTTCTTTCAGGAGGACCCTCCTTAGAACCTGTTCTCTTGGACAAAGTGCTCCTCCCCCCAAACCAGTAAGTTATCGCTACTTTATCAGGGGTCTCACAATACGATTTTTTTGAGGCCTTCCAGTTCTAAAAATACAGTCCGGAGCGGTTCTTAGATGAGACCTCTGTATATCACTTTACCCGGCCTCTATAATTTCTTCCCCTAAGAAAGCACATAGAAATATGTGGTCGGAGAACCGGGTGAGCCTTTGGCTGAGACCTCTGTGGCCATGTTGCCCCTTAGATCAACTGCCACCTCACCCGGCTCCATGGCCCTTTGCCCGTTGGAGGGTTGATAAAGTAGTAATAACCTATTCGTTTGAGCCAGGAACACTTTGTCCAAGAGAACAGGTTTCTAAGAGGGACCCTTGCAAAATCCCGCCACGAGGGCATTTCCTCAGGGTGCTCTTCTGGCTATGATGAGGCTTTTGGATAGTGGCCAAGGACAAACCGGGATTTTCCAGGAGTTTCTTAGGGCTTCACCGCCACGAACCTCTTGGTTCCTCCGTTTTCCAGATAGAATAGAACGGGCTTCTCGCTATTCTTATACTTGTCAGCGGCTTTCTGAAGGTCTGCTAGGCTTTTGATCTCAATATCCCCTATCTTCAGTATCTTGTCGCCCTTCACTATGCCGGAGGCAGATGCCTTTGATTCGGGCTCAACGCCAGAGACCACGACGCCTCCGTCCTTCTCCTCCACCGACAATCCTAGCCAGCCAGCCTTTTCCGGAACAGCGGGTTTTTCTGGTGATTTACCGGCGGACGAGAGCTTCTCCGGCATACCTCCAAGGGTCAGGGTGAATTCCTTCTCCCTGCCATCCCTGATGACCTTTATCTTGACCTTCTTGCCGGGCCCCTCGTGAGCCACCATTGACCTGAGATGCTGGACATCCCTGACCTCCTGTCCGTTGAAGGAAACGATGAGGTCGCCTTCCTTCATGCCTGCCTTGTCCGCTGGGGTTCCCTTCTCAACCGAATTGACCAGTGCGCCGCGGGGCTTGTCCAGGCCATAGGCCTCTGCTATATCGGATGTAACGGGTTGTATCCTGACGCCCATGAAGCCGCGCTCCACCTTGCCCTTTGCAACCAACTGATCCGCAACAGACTTGGCGAGATTTATCGGGACAGAAAAGCCTATGCCATTGTATGTGCCCGTCAGGGAAGCTATCATCGTGTTGACGCCTATAACCTCACCTTTTATGTTAGCGAGCGGCCCCCCTGAGTTGCCGTGGTTTATGGCCGCGTCGGTCTGGATGAAGTCCTGGAAATCAGGCCCCTCGGAAGCGGAAACCCCTGTCCTGTGGAGGGCGCTTATGACGCCAACGGTCACAGTAGCAGAAAGGCCGAAGGGTGAACCTATAGCTATGGCCCAGTCGCCGACATGTATATCGTCGGAGTTGCCTAGTTTGGCGAGCTTGAGCTCCTTACGGGTCTTGATCTTAAGGACCGCTATGTCCGTGGCTTTGTCCGCGCCAACAACCTCAACATCCTTGATCTCGCTCCCATCATAAAGTTGAACAACTGTCTTTGTTGCTCCGTCTATAACATGGTTGTTGGTCATCACTAGGTATCCATCCTTGACCTTCTCGTATACAAAGCCCGAACCGAGGCCTTCGGCCGGCATTGGCGTTTCAGGGAACCTGAACTCAAACTCAAACGGCCCAAAGAACTTCCCGAAAGGCACTTCCGGGACACCGGAAACCTCTTTCTCAACCATTATTTTCACAACGCTTGGCTCAAGTTCAGCCACAACCCTTGAAAACGGGTTTGAATATATCCCTGTGTCCGGCTCATAGGTTCCCGTTGTCTGGGCTCTGGTTTCGGAAGCGCATCCGAGCCTCGCGGAGAGTATGAGGCCTGCCGCAAGGCCAAGCCCTATCAACCCTGCTGTCCTCATCCAGCTCAGTGTTTGTCCCTTCATCTCAAAAACCTCCGTTGATTCTCTATCTTTCCTGTCCCAGGGCAGGTTTCAACCTGCCGTCGGGCTAAAGCCTGACCTATGAAACTAGACTAATGAAAAACCCGTGCAAGCGCGTGTCATCCGTGAGCTCAGGGTGAAAGCTCGTTGCCATCACCCTTCCCCTCACGGCACCAACGGGTTCGCCGTTCAGCCAGGCTATGGGTTCAGCATCACCCATGTTCTTTATTCGCGGCGCCCTTATGAAGACCCCACGGAACGGGACTGGGTCAAAGGAGAGCCTGAGCTCTGCCTCAAAGCTCTCGGTCTGGCGGCCAAAAGCGTTCCTAGCGACCGTTATGGGCAAGAGTCCGGTTGAGAAATCCTTAGCCTCGCCCTCAACCTCGCGGGCAAGGAGGATCATTCCGGCACAGGTTCCGAACAGCGCCAGTCCTTGGCCCGCACGTTCCGCGATGGCCTCTCTCATCCCCAGGTTTTTGCCAATTGTAACCATAGCCGTTGATTCTCCGCCGGGAATAATTAGACCACTGATGTCCGGTATTTGTTCCGGGTAGCGGACGAAAACCGGCTCGTGCCCCAGCCGAGCAATCATCCTGGCGTGAGCCTCATATGCGCCTTGCAGGGCGAGGATTCCAATTTTCATTGATTATAAATAAAGTCATAAATTATAACCCATTTTCTGCGCAGAATCATGTATTTGAGCATCCGGGAAGACCGAACGGATCCGGGCAATAACCCCAGATTTTGCGGCGCATGGGTTTCAGAGATAAACTAAGCGAGACCCCTGATAAAGTAGTAATAACTTAATGGCTTGAGCCAGGAGCACTTTGTCTAAGAGAACGGGTTTCTAAGAGTGGCCCCTGAAAAATCCCGCCACGGGGGCATTTCCTAAGGATTCTCTTCCATCTATTATGAGGCTCCCGGACGGGGACCAAGGACAAACCGGGATTTTTCAGGGGTTTCAATTTGGAAACTTGCCGGTCAAAGCGGTCTAGGTTAACAGGGCCGAACAAATCATGGAGTGTGGACCTCTGGAACTGGATGGGCTCAGGTTATAAAAACCTTGAGAAGATCTCCCTATCCATGGAAATGAACGCCCCTGCTTGATCCGCGGACGCGGAACACAGGTTTTCTGATATTTCCATGAAAAGCCTTGATTCCTCTATCCGGCCTATCTCCTCCAGGAAAGCGGCCATGAAGCTGTGGCCCCGTGCGGGCTCATGGGCCCAATTGGGCTTCCCTAAGCCAGAGAGCATACCGGCGGCCTTCAGGCCCCTGGTCGGCTTATCCGGAAAAAGGAATCGCCTCGCCATCTCCGCAAGGGCTTTCTTTGTGGCTATACCAAGGGGAGGAATGTGTCTGGTCTTCTTGTATGTGTAGAGAAACGTCTTGACCGGCCCCTCGCCCGTGAAAAGCTTATACTCCAGTTCGGCCCAGGGGATCGTTGTATCAGCGGTGATCACACCATCAGCACTGGCATCAACAAAAAGCGATATCTCGCCCCCCAATCTTCCAGCGACCGGCGTCCCCCGGCCCAGGTGATCCCTTAGGTGTTCAAGCGCTTTCTCTCGCGAGACCGTCCCGAATTCCTGACACTCAATCCCGAGCGCCTTGGCCGCGTTCATTATTATTAGATGTTCTGGCAGACAATCCGATAATTTCCCTTTCTCCAACGAAATAGCGAAACCAAAGCCCAAGCCGAACACGGTGGCCTCCGATGTGTCCAGACCAGCCCACGCCAATAATCCTTTTACCGCCCTCATCCGTATAGCTCCTGTGCATCCTCCGGACTTAGTCTCTCTGGTTTCTTCCAGGAAGCGGTCACGGGAATGTCCCTTCCGGTTGGCTTGTTCTTTACCTCTGCTATTTTCACGAGAAGGGGGACCCGGAACGCTGGCCCCGTGCAGACCGCCTCACCTGGGTTCAGGGATGGGAGATACCCCAAAAGGTCGCCGGATATGTTCTCCGAGGCCTCGGCAATGTGGCGCTGATCAGCCGGTTCAACTATGCGCAAAACTATCATGTTGTTCATTTGAGAGAGAACATCTGGGTCAAGCCGTTTCGGCCTCTGGGAAACCAAACAGAGGCCCAGACCGAACTTTCGGCCCTCCCTTGCTATGCGGGACGCTATTGTCTTTGTCCGGGTGAATTGCCTGTCGGGGCAGAAGAGGTGGGCCTCCTCCAGGACAACGAACAGAGGTTGGGGCAGGCAGGTCTCCTGATGCATTAAAGCCTTCTTTCTCTCAATGAGGATGTGCCTTAGGAGGTGGCTTACAACTACCTCGCCGGCATCCTGATCGAGCTCAGAAAGATTAATCGCGTTTATCTTGCCCGGTTCTATCCTTTCCACTAACGGCCTGGCAGAGGGATTGAAAAGCTCCCCCATATTGTTCTTCAGGTTCTCAATTCGGATGAGAAGTCCCACGACAGAATCGTGTTTCTTGCCCAGGTCTTTCATCAGGCCCTCTTGTTCCCTAGCAGTAAAGGATTCTATGGTTTCGGTCAATGTGACAAAGAAATCCATCCTGGCAACTATGGCCCTGTCAAAATCATCCCCATCGCCAAGGTTGCTCCTCCTCAGGTCCTCCCCCATCTTCTTGCGGGCCTCGTGGAGCAGGTAATACTGTATGCTTGACCTGTCCATGTCCACCCCCAGCAAGCCACTGAGTTCGTCCACGCTGAGCCTCATTGGGTTTATTACGGGCCTTATCTCTCGGCCCATTGATCCGTATTCTCCGTGGGGGTCCATGACCACAGCAGTACCGTTTCTCTTGACCATTTCGTCCAGTATGACGCCGACTGCGTTTGATTTTCCGCCACCGGTAACCGCCAGGACCGCCAGATGCCTGAGAACCACCTGATCGATGTTCATGTAGACCGGTGCCTCAGAGCCTATGAGCGTTCCTATTCTCGCCCACTTGGTTTCGTCCTCTGCACCGAGAACCTCCTTAAGGCCATCCTCGTCCGCCTCGGACACATCTGCACCCGGCAGGGGCGGAGATTTGGGGAACGAGAGCTTTCCAGCATCAACCTGGCCAACTATGCTTAGTTCGGCCTTGAAAAAGGAGTCCCATTGCTCCAGCTCCATTATGCGAATGGCATGCTCCGGATCAGTGAGACCCTCCTCAAGGAACGGGTTCGCGCGCCATACTCTCTGGACCAAAGCCAGGCACTTCTGATCCTGTCTCCCCTCTCGGTAGGTAACGAAGACATATTGACCAACCCTGGGTGCGACCTTGGAAACCATCACGGCGGACAGAGGCCTTGTCTCGCCAATCAAGACGCCTATTTTGTTCACGGGGAGATTATAACCCACTTCCCGCGCAGGATCAAACATTCGCGTATCAAGGACAAGCCGGGATTTTTCAGGGGTTTCTGAACAATGTTATGTGGGCTGATCCATCGGTAATTCAAAGCTTAAAGCCTGCCGCAAAATCTGGATCATAATGTCGGAATCTGTCCTTGGACAAGGTTTATTGGGTTTTCAACACCTCTTCCATTCGCTTTTTCACAGTCCAGCCAATATAGAGGGGCAGGAGATCTGCCGGAACATTCTCCCTCCTCACCCTACTCCTGGGTTTCGCTTCATCTTTAACCTCAAACACATAAATGCCATCGGGAACTGGGCATATTTCCCTCCTGGATTTCCTGGCGGAGAAAACACCTTTTGCCAACGGATCAAGGAGCCGCGGATACACGGTCGTGTCGTTCGGCAAGCCCCTAGTTTCCTTTGCCCGTCCTTTTACTGCCTCGGGGTCATTCCCCCCGTAGGCGAGAAAGGCGAAAGATATTTCCCTCCGCGGCGGTTCGGATAGCTCATCCCCAACCGGGAAGACCCTCATGTCAATTGCCTTGAACGCGGAGACATCCTCGGTAATCTTCGCGTAAAAACCATCGCGGGTCAGACCCATCCTGACTAGGTCGCGGATATGGTCTGTTGACAATGACAGAAGGTAATCCGCGAATTCCCTGTCCTCACGGCTCACCAGGAGACCCCTTCCCTCTTTAACGAAAGATTGCGGCGCCGCATCGGAAAACGTTCCCCCGATGGAACCGGAGCCGGTCTTTCCCTTGCTCGGCCTGGAGGTTTCGGTTTTGCCGAGGAGCTTATCCCTGTCAACCTCGTTTCTGAGCCTCGTGTAATCAAAGTAAGAAACGCCCGCACCAAGCCTTGAGTTCACGGCCTGCTCCTCCCATCTGGCCTCAGCCTCCATTGATGGCCAGAGGAACCCTATGCCAAAAACCGCGTCAGGCCTCACCGAAAGGGCAAAATCCAAGTAATCCGAGAAAAGGCCAGTATCGTTGGTATAGGACATGACGATGAGATAATCCACAATATCCCCCCACCTCCACCATGTCTGTGCGGCCCGGTAACCAGCCGCTCCTGGGTTTGCCCAGACCGCGGCGCTGAGAAGGCATGGCTTATTCCTGACACAGGCTCTCAGTGTATCGGAGACTCTCCTGACTGCCTCATACACGGCAGTTTCCCTCTCGCGACTCAGACGCCAAAAGTGCCAGGACATCCAGCGCTCCCGGAAGGGCAACCTCGGGTAGCGCACCAGTTCCATCCAGCGAAGGTTCTCGGCCTCCAGAAGGGAGAACATGGCTGATTCATCGCATTCCGGAAGCCCCCACCATGTCCCAGGATACCTTATGAAATCCAGGTGAACACCATCAACAGGATAATTCTCCGCTATTTCCACACAGGTCGCGGCCAACCAATCCCTGACATCTGGAACTGCCGGATCAATGGCAATTCCATCCAGGCCGTAAAACGCCCAAGTCTTCGGAGAATAAGCGAATACTGGTCTGCCCAAGACATCCCTAACTGACCAATCCGGATGAGTATAAAACACATGGGATGTTGACTCCGGGGGTTCCTCACCCGACCATATCAGGAGTGAGTTAACCCACGCGTGGACCCTCATACCCTTGAGGTGGGCTTCCTTTGTCAGTGAATCTAGGGGATCATATTCGGAGCCAGAAACCCTTGATAAATACTGGCTCCTGGGTAATATTTTGGAATCATAGTAGGCATATCCTCCAACAACAGCTTGGTAATATATATCGGTTATGCCCAGTTCCTCGGCCATTGATATTATCTGAGGGATTGAATCCGGGGAAGCGGCCGAGGAAGCCCTCACCCACATACCCCTATGAAAACCACCAAAGGTCATGAGGAGAAGGATCACTTGGTTGTCTCCACATATTTGCCATACAGTCTGGCAATGAGGCCCGGGTAAAGCCTTTCCTTTGCCATGAGTATCCTCGCAACCGAGAGGTTCAACTGCTCTTCCCTAGCCTTGTCTTTCCTGCACATCTGGGTTATCGTCTCTATCATCTCTGGAACGCGCCTGTCATCCAGAATGAGGAGCATATCATTGCCGGCGTCAAAAGCGGCCCTCGTTATCTTGGCGAAATCCTCCTTCGTGAACTCGGTCTCGTAGTCCTTTCTTATAAATTCACGCAGGGCGGGGGCCCAAAGGTCATCCGTCATAACTATTCCCCAAGGCAGGATGGCGTGCGCGTAGCCCACTATCCTGCGCGAGAGGCACGCTGGGACAGAATCATAATCAGGATAAACGAGGCTTGACATCATCACTCCGTCCAGCCAGGGAGCTACGCGGGCAAAAACCATGAGGTCATCGGCAAATCGCTTCCCACTAACATTATATCTCACTAGCGAAACATCTGAATTCCACTTCTCCTCACCGTATCCGGGGAAATGCTTCGCTATAACCAGGACACCTCCTTCCTGGCAACCCCTCGCAAACTCAGCGCCTTTTTCTACAACCGTATCAGGGTTCCCAGAAAATACTCTGAGCATCCTGCGTTGGAGAGCGTTTTCTCCGGCCGAGACATCCAGGCAGGGCGCGAGGTTTGTGTTCAAGCCGAGCGCGCGCATATCCTTGCCGAGTTTGAGGGTGAACCTATAAACTGAATCCTTCGGCCACTTGCCCATTTCAACGGGTGAGGGCGTTGTCTCGTAGCCTGGAATGTTCCTAAGCCGGTTGACCTTTCCACACTCCTGGTCGCATGACAGCAAGGGCGGTATCTCCATCGCGTCAATGAAATCCGAGGTCAGTTTTATGGTATATTCGGTTGACTTTATGTGGTGCTTGTTGTTCATAACCACACCACCAACCCAGTATTTGGCGGCATATGTGGGGTGAGGCGGAAACGAGAACAATATCTGCCCAGCCTTGATCTCAACGGGCAGAGAGCTGGCTAGTTTTAGCGCGGAGTCGGCCTGTGCCTGGGTAGGTTGGGGCCCGAGTAGTACGAACGCGGTTATCGGTCTGAACATGTCTAAAAGCATAAGGAGAACACCCAATCTGATGCAATCCCGATAATTTCCCTGTGCTCGGTAGAATGCCGGCCAGGGGGGCCTTGACAGTCCAAGCAAAAACCCGTATATATTATACCCTTACGAAGAAACCCACCAAAAGGAGGTGAAATCATGCGTGAGATAGCGAGATGGGACCCGTTCAGAGAGATGGCAGAGCTTTCGGAGAGGCTAAACAGGCTCTTTGAGGACAGGTGGATGAGGCCCTGGACCGAGGAGGCAGTCTGGTCTCCCATGATAAACCTTGAGGAGACAAAGGATGCCTACATTCTCAGGGCCGAGCTCCCCGGGATGGACAAGAAGGACATAAACCTCTCTCTCACCGAGAGGACTCTTTCCCTTTCGGGCGAGCGCAGATGGGAGAAGAAGGATGAATCCGCGACCGTTCACAGGGCGGAGATATTCTGCGGAAAATTCCAGAGGACCATCACCCTTCCAAATGAGATAGACCCGCAGAAGGCCAAAGCGAAATACGAGAACGGCATCCTCACCGTGGAACTGCCTAAGTCCGAAAGGGCAAAACCTCGCGAGATAGAGATAGAGGTCAAATAAAAAGGATAGCTAAGCTCAAAATACAAAGCTGGGACCTCTGATAAAGGAGTAATAACTTACCGGTTTGAGCCAGGAGTACTTTGTCCAAGAAGACAGGGTTTAATGGGGACCCCCTGAAAAATCCCGGTTTGTCCCTCGTTGCGGGATTTTTCAGGGGTTTCAGCTTTAATTATGAGTTCTCGCAAATGCTTGATCCTGTGCGAGTAGTGAGTTATAATTTATAGAAATATGGACATCCTGACCCTGTTTAAGACTGCCTTGGGCGGTCTGATTGCCAATAAGATGCGCTCGTTCCTGACCACACTGGGCGTCATAATTGGCGTGACCACTGTGATAGCTATGGTGTCCATAATAGAGGGGATAAACGGATTTGTCTATAATGTCCTCGGTTCAGTTGGTTCAACCACCTTATATGTCCAGAAGTTCAAGTGGGATGTCAACATAGGGGGGCCGTCCAGGGAGGAGGTTCGCGAGCTTTCAAAAAGGCCGAACCTTACCCCTGAGGACGCGGAGGCCCTTCGCGAATTGCCCTGCCTCAAATCCGTTGGGGTCCTGCAAAAATTCTTGTCATTCGGGGAGAGTTTCAAGCTCACCTACAAGACCAAGAGCCATGACGTAAGAAGCATAAACGGGGTTGACGAATATGGTATTCCGCTCCTGGGATACCAGATAGAACAGGGCAGGAACTTTACCAGCGACGACATAAATTATCGCCGCCAGGTTGTCATCCTGGGCAAAACACCGGCGGAAAAGCTTTTCGGTGATGAGGATCCGCTTGAAAAGGAGATTCAGATAGCAGGAAAAACATTCATGGTAATTGGTGTTCTCGGTGAGAAGGGAAAGATGCTCGGCAATGACATGGACGATTTCGTGGTAATGCCAATGACAACCGCGCAGAGATACTTTGAACTTCCCGCGCGCGGCCCTTGGCGCCAGCTCTACGGTTCACCATACATTGCCGCTCAGGTAAAAGAGGGCTGGACAATAGAAGAAGCCAGCGAAATGGTCAGGGATGAGATGCGCATGAGGAGAGGGATCAGGTTTGATCAACCCGACAACTTTGAGATAAACAGCCAGAAGATGCTGGTTGACATATACAAACAGTTCACCATGGGCATATTCCTCGCTATGATCGGCATAGCCTCCCTCGCCTTATTGGTTGGCGGAATAGGCATAATGAACATAATGCTTGTTTCGGTCACGGAGCGAACCAAGGAGATAGGCATAAGGATGGCTATAGGCGCAACAAGGTGGAACATCCTCCTACAGTTCCTCTTTGAATCCGTTACCCTAACGCTTACCGGCGGAATAATAGGCATACTTTTGGGTCTCGGTCTCGGCAAGCTGGTTGACATCCTGACCCCCTTGCCTTCATCAGCACCTCTCTGGAGCATATTGCTTGGCCTTGCGTTTGCGGCCGGGGTCGGACTTTTCTTCGGGATATATCCGGCATACAAGGCATCCTGCCTTGATCCGATAGAAGCCCTTAGATATGAATAGAAATCCCCGAAAAATCCCGGTTCGCCCCTCATCTCGTCCGGGAGCTTCATCATAGCCGGAAGAGAACCCTGAGTAAATGCCATTGTTGCGAGAGTTGAGTTAAAATGAGGGTTTTGGTGTCAGGGTTGAGTCATAGACTTGTTGTTACGGTAAGCCCGCCATCACTCACGGGCAAAAGTGCACGGGGTTTGCGCCCCGGTTTTCAAAGGATCATCCCACCACCTCCTTCACACAATCAATCACATAATCAACCTCCTCGTCCCTGAGGCCCGGATAAAGCGGAAGACTTATTGTCATATCCCCTATCCTCTCAGCTATGGGAAAGGTTCCGGGTTTGTAGCCAAAGCGCTCCACATAGTATTTCCTCAGGTGAATTGCCCTGTAATTAACAGCTACTCCGACTCCGCGCTTTCCCAGCTCCGCAAGGACCCGGTCGCGCTCGGCAACCCATATGGTAAAAAGGTGCCGGGATGACTTTGAACCCGGAACCACTTTTGGGAAACCTATCCCGGCCGCAGAAAACACCTGCTCGTATCTGAGACATATCTCCTCCCGCCTCGCGCACCAGTCCTCCATCTTGGGTAGTTGTGGAATGAGCATCGCGGCCTGGAAGTTGGTCATGTTGTATTTCCAGCCAAGAAGATCCATATCCCAGTGTCTGTAAAGCCCTGAATATCTGTCCGCCGCACCCGCGCTCATTCCGTGGAGCCTGAGCTTTCGGAGAAGGTCATCGTGCTCTGGCGTGTGCGCGGTTATGGCTCCGCCCTCTCCGCAGGTTATGACCTTTGTCGCGTAAAAGCTGAACGCGGCCATGTCCCCCTTTTGGCCTGGCTTTATCCCGTCCCTTTCCGCCTCAATAGCGTGCGCTGAGTCCTCAAGGACAAAGAGGCCATGTCTGTCCGCTATATCCCTTATGGCCTTCATGTCGGCCATCTGGCCATATAAATGAACTGGGATTATGCCTCTTGTCCTTGGAGTTATAGCGGATTCTATGAGGTCGGGATCAATCAGGCCTGTGTCCGGTTCAACATCAACGAAACGAGGAATCCCGCCAGCGTGAATGACCGCGTTTGATGTGGCGATAAAGCTCATCGGGGTCGTTATGACCTCATCGCCCGGTTTCAGGCCCAGAGCAAGCAGGGCAATGTGGAGCGCGCCCGTGCAGGAGTTGACCGTTATGGCATAAGGGACGCCGAGATATTCCGAGAAAAGCCTCTCAAACTCCGCGTTCGCGGGGCCAGTGGTCAGGAAGACGCTGTCAAGCGCCTCAATGAGAGCGCGCTTCTCCTCGTCTCCAAGGGAATGCCTGAAGAACTCAACCCTCATATCTCCCTCCACCCCTCAAGGATGCCAAGGATCATCCTTTCCATTACATCGGTTATACGATCGGCGAACCCCGCGCACTTCTCCGGCGTAAGCCTTGAGAAATCAACCCTTTCATCCGGGTTTTCATAGACTATAACCGGCCTGGGAACAGGATAGACCCTTACACCTTGCCAGTAATAATGCGCCGGAACCTCAGCGCCCGGCATCGAATCCCTGAACTCCGGACAAAACCCCAACAGGGCGGCCATCTCATCTATGGCTGAGTGGCCCATGCCCCCTTTGCCGAATATCTCCTCCGCGTCCTTTCGGGTTTCAACCCACCAGTCAATTATAGCGACGAAAAGGCCCGTGTCCCTGAAAAGCCTGCGCGCTCCGGCTCTCAGGGGTTCGGTGTTACCGCCGTGTCCGTTGACCACGAACAGGTATTTTAGTCCGTTCCTCGCCAACGTTTTTCCCAGCTCGTAGATAAAACCCTCAAGTACCTCATCGGTCAGGGAGCAGCTCCCCGGATATACCAGCAGTGAATTGGTTACGCCGTAGGGCATCAGGGGCAGTTTCGGAATACTGAGCTTTTCCGAGAGTCTGTCGCACAGGGCATCCGGTATCAAGTTATCAGTACCGACCGGCCCGCCATCGTGAGCCTCAAGCGTGCCAACAGGAAGAAGTGCGGCTTCAAAGCGCCTTCTGCTATGTTCATGGGTTGATAGTTCTTGCCAATTCATAGGCTCATAAGATAAAGCTGGCAGGGAAATCATTGCATTCCGAGCTCTCACATATTCCCACCTCCCAGAGGTAAGGTCTGATTTAGGATAGCCTGTAAATTCTTGGGGCACAAGAGCTTAGCGTATTCTCCTCGCAATCGGTCAAGGCAGAGCAAGGCCTCGGTGAAGACGCTATACCTGTTCTCATAGCCTCTGAGGCTGGGCAGGATAAAGGATACAACCGGGTCTATGGCTATACCAATGGTAGTAAGCTATGGTCTCCGAGGGAAAGGCGAGGTTAGTAGCTATGAACCAGGGTCCATCCTATGTCCCTGGATGTCAGGACATCCGCAGAGACTGGTATTGCCCTTCCCTTGCCCGTTGGTATTACGG
>JBMFOM010000011.1:0-30044 GCA_049969615.1 Caldifarciminota bacterium | reverse complement strand
ATGTGAATAGGTCTCGCTGAGAACCCCCTCTGAACATGGTGCCAATTCCCCGGCCTTGATTCCTCTTAAGTCCTTACTTATCAATGGCTTACGAAAAATGAGGTGTCAAAGATGAGTCAAAGTTGGGTATTGCTACTTTATCAGAAGTGCCTTTTGAGTTATAAAACCGTAGCGCGTGCCCACAGGATGCCGGCAAGTACCATCAATAGACGGCTTTCACGGGAACAGCAGGCAAAAAGCTCTCTATTGTGTCCTCGCCGACTATCATCCAGACCCTGACAGAGAGGGTGTCGGCCTCGGTTATCCGGAGCTCTCGCTGGACGAGATATTCCGTCCACCTTTCCGCGTTCTTTTTCAGGAGATTCTCCGCCGTGAACTCGCCTATGTCTCTGCTTTTTGTTTTGATAAGTATTTTGATGATTTCAGCCTCTCCGTAGACCTTGAGCAGGAATCTCCCCGGATAAATGGGCTGGCCTATGGAATCCTTTTCAACAAACCCCGGCATCTTATTAACCCAGGCCGCCCCTTCAATCACCGGCGTCAATTTTGGGACGGTTTGGCCTCCTGTGGATTGGGTCTGTTTTGTTCCGCCACAGCCGGCCAGGGCCAGGACCACAGCGCCCATCATAAACTCCCTCATTTCTTTTCCTCCTTCTCGGCCTGTGCAGATTGTATTACCCTCTTGGCTATGTCCGGCGGAACCTCGTCGTAATGGGAGAACTCCATGTCAAACCATCCCCTACCCCTTGTCTTTGCTCTGAGGGATGCGGTGAAGTCAAGGAGTTCCGCCATCGGGACCTGCGCTTTTATGACCTGCCAGCGTCCATGGGGCTCAACTCCCTGTATTCTGCCCCTCCGGGCGTTTATCTCGGACATCACATCGCCCATTGACTCGTCCGGAATCCAGGCCGTCAAGTTCATTATTGGTTCAAGGAGATACGGGTTAGCGTTCGCCTCGGCCTCCTTGAAGGCTAGGGATCCGGCTATTTCAAAAGCCATGTTTGACGAGTCAACCTCGTGATACTTTCCATCGTATAGCGTAACCTTTACGCCCACAACCGGATAGCCGGCCAGGGTTCCGGAGGCCATAGCTTTTTTTATTCCGCCCTCAACAGCAGGGATAAACTCCTTTGGTATGGCCCCGCCGAAGATCTCGTTGACAAACTCGTAGTCCTGACCCCTAGGAAGCGGTTCTATCCTTATGTAGCATATCCCATACTGTCCGTGGCCGCCGGTCTGCTTCACATACCTGCCCATTGCCTCGGCCTTGGTCCTTATGGCTTCCCTGTAGGGGATTCTGGGTTTCTCCTTGTCAACCTGAACCCTGAACTTCTCGGCCATCTTTGAAAGTATCACATCTATGTGTATGTCGCCATAGCCATAGAGCAGGTGTTGCTTGAGCTCCGGATCGTATCTGTATATGAAGGAAGGGTCCTCCGCGTTGAGCCTTGAGAGGGCCTCGGAAAGCTTCTCCTCGTCTCCGCGCGCTTTTGGTTTTATGGCTACTGAATGAAGGGCCTTTGGCAGTTCAATCCAGGACAATTTGATCTGCTTTGTTTTGGTAGCAAGGGTGTGACCCGTTCCGGTGAACTTAAGCTTCACTAGCGCCACAACCTGTCCGGGAACCGCGCCCTGAATCTCCTTGCGTTCCGCGCCAACAATCCCATAAACAGCGTTTATCTTTTCGGTCTCTCCAGATGTTGTGTTGAAAAGCTCTGTCCCCGGTTTCAGCGTTCCAGAGAAGAGCCTGGCGTAGTATATTTCGCCCAGGTGTGCCTCGGATACTGTCTTGAAGACAAGCGCGACCGGGTCACCCGCGGGGTCAGGCTTCAGCTCCGAGTCCCCAACCGTTATGGGTGGCATATCCTGTAGGGAAAGACCGAACCCCGCGATAAAGTCCCCGAACTCCTTTATACCAATTCCCTCTCTTGCCTCAACGAAGAACACTGGGGTCAGATAACCGGCGGAAAGGGCTTTTTTCACTGCGCCCCTGAGTTCGTCCATGGTAATCTCTTGATCAGAGAGGTATTTTTCCATGAGCGCGTCGTCAGCCTCAACTATGCTATCTATGAGCGCGGAACGCGCCTCTTGGGCCTCACCGGGAATGCCCGCTGGGTCGCCGAGCAGGTTGACCACGCCGGAGAAATCGGTTCCTTTTCCCGAGGGAAAGACGATTGCCTGGCAGGAAACCCCAAAGCTCTCCTGCAGTTCTTTCAGCATGGCGAGAGGATCGGTGTCCGGCGATTTGCATTTGCTGACCAGGATGATCCTGGCCGCGCCGGGCCTGGACTTTTCCCAAAACCTTTCAAGCCCTGCTATTCCGCCTCCTACATCAGCAACGATCACCAGGTTATCCGCCACGGCCATTGCGCCAAGCGTGTCAGCCTGAAAGTCAATGTAGCCAGGGGTGTCTAAGAGCTGGATCAGGGCAGAATCCCATGGAATATCAGCCACAGAGGTATTTATTGTTATCCCCCTCTTTTTCTCTTCGGGGCTGAAATCCAGGGTGCCAGTTTCCAGCCTGGTGGTGATGCCCGCGGAATAGAGAAGTGCCTCACCCAGGGTTGTTTTGCCTGAGGATGAGTTGCCCACAAGGGCTACGAGCCTGAGTTGATTGGTTTCAAAGCTGGACAAAACTATCTCTCCTTCTTGTGTGGAAAATTATAACGAGCGCGTGCGGCGCGGTGCAACAGCGAGGGGGGGTTGCTTGTTGTTTCCCCTAGCCAGGTACATGTGGCAATTCGTGAATTGCCCAGCGCGCCCTTGGCCGGAAACGGGAGAAGGCCATGGGACCAAATGTAAGGAGCCAGGGTTACCCTGAAACCCCTGAAAAATCCCAGTTTGTCCCTTGCCCCCATCCGGGAGCCTCATCATAGCTGGAAGAGAACCATGAGTAAATGCCCTCTTAGCTGGATTTTTCAGGGGTCCCTCTTAGAACCTTGTTCTCCCCCAAACCAGTAAGTTATTACTGCTTTATTAGAGGTCTCTTATATATCTTTATGGGCAGGTCATAAGGCGATGTGAACAGCGCGGCGCCGGGCAAAGGGGAACAGGTTATCCTGGGCCTAAAGGCAATGTCCCGCTCCTCAAAACTGCTTGATGGACACGCATCGGTTACCTGCGGAAATAGTGTCGCCTCCGGAACATGTTTCTAGAAGCTTCTAGATCTAGATATGAGCTACATGTTCCTGAGCGACAGCCTGGCGCGGTCCCTCACCTAACACACCTCATCCCTCCACGGATTGAAGACGGGGCATTCAGTTCCCCGTAAGCACCTGTGCCACAAGGGCCTCGCAATCGCGTCAGGGTCTCTGAGGGTATGTAGCCCCCCCGGAGGCCCTTGACCAGGGGATCATCCTGAGAAAGGAGTCCCCTTATGATGGCATATAGGCCTCTGAGGAAAGCCAGGAGCCGGGCCAGCATTTTGGGTCTCTCACCCTTCTCAGGGTCTCAGGGTCTATTTTCTACACCAACATTTATACGAGTAAAAAAATACCATTTCTCCCCATTTTTGGCCGGAACCCGGCCTTTTTCGGCCCTGTCTTAACAATCCGGGTTCCGCATTTCGCTGATAAAATAAGGCAATTCCCCGATCCTGCCTCGCTAAGTCCTAGAGCCATCGGAACTTTCGCCTAACTCCTTGATGGACAAGGACTTAGGAGGGGTTGAAAGTGGGTCGCGTGAGGGGTTATGCTTTCCCCATTATGGCCACTAGACTTCACATCCTTGACGGTGCCGAGTCCATAGGCGGCACGAAGATGATCCTTGAGGAGGACGGCAAGGGCGTCATCCTTGACTTTGGCTTGAACTACAGCAGGCTGGGGCTTTTCTTTGACAAGTTCCTGCCACCTCGCTCCACCAGGGGAATAGTTGATTTCATCATGATGGGCTTGTTGCCGCGTTTCCGGGATCTATACCGGGATGACGTGTGCATGGATCACCACGGTCTTTCTGACCTTCAGGAAACAGGCATAGACATAGAAGCCGCTCTCTTTACGCACCCGCACTTTGATCACACTGGCATGGGCGGATTTCTAAGGGAGGACATACCCTTTTACGCCAGCCCGGCCTGCGCGCTCACCGCAAAGGCCTCTCAGGACACCCGCCGGTTTGATACGGGTCATGAGCTCGTATACGCGAGGCCGAAGTTTTCCGATGGGTCTGTGGTTAAAGCTCCCCGCAAGAAGGATGAAGGCGAAAAGGTCGCGAGGTTTCGTTCCTGGCGCCTATTCTGCAAGGATACCCACGGTTTCCACGATTTCTGGCAGGAGGTTCATAAGCGCACGGTGAGGCCAGAGTGTCATTTCCCCGAGCCCGTTGGCTCTGAGTTCCGAGCCGGGCCCTTCGGGGTTAGGGTCTTTCCGGTTGACCACTCCGCGCCGGGAGCAGTCGCCTTCGCATTAGAAACCGGATCAGGCTGGATCGTCTACACCGGAGACCTACGAAAGCATGGCTATGGCACGGAAAAAACAATGGCATTTCTTGAGGCCGCCTCGGCTCTCAGCCCCATTCGCGCCCTCGTGGTTGAGGGGACAAAGGCTGGGGAAGACCCCGGCCCCAGCGAGGACTTGGTCGCGGACAGATTAATGGAGGTTGTCAAGAGGGCAGAAGGCAAGCTGGTGAACGCGGAGTTCCCGCTCCGGCATCCGGAACGGCTCTCCACATTCTTCGCGGTCGCGCGCGACTGCGGGCGAAAACTCGTTTTGCTTCCTTCCGAGTTCTACACGGTTTACGCGCTTTCCCTTGATTTGCCGGAGCTCGTGAGCATCGTTGATGCGGTTCGCATTTACGATGATCCAAAGGCCAGCTACGACGCTTATGAGAAGTGGGTGAGAGAAAGTTATCAGAACAAGCTCGTTGACGCCGCGACTATCGGCAGAAACCCAGGCGAATTCCTGACCAGTTTCCGCTACTGGTCAATAAACAAGCTCCTTGACATACCGAATATTGCAGGAGGCATTCACATCTACTCAACCTCTGAACCGCACTCCGAGGAACAAGAGTGGGACTTGAACAGGCTCAAGATGTGGTTGGATTTCTTCGGGATAAAGATGGAGGGAGACCCAAAGGCTGACCCCAAGGATCCCCTTCACGCCTCTGGTCATGCCTCGGGAACCGAGCTCCTTGAGATCATTAATGCGCTTAAACCAAAAGAGGTCATCCCGGTTCACACCGAGAACTGGTGCTTCTTCGCTAAGAAAGTAAGATGTTGCCCTGTGAGGGAACCCGACGCAGTCATTGATTTTTGAGGCTAGGGAGGAGGGGCCCCTGAAAAATCCTGCCACGAGGGCATTTCCCTCTGGGTTATCTCTTAGCTATGATGAGGCTCCCGGATAGGGACAAACCTGGATTTTTCAGGGTTTCAAGCTAACCATGGAGCCGCCGCGGAGCGTTGGTGTCCGTTTCCGTCTTGTGGTCAACCCGTGAATTTGGCCTGGTGTGAACCATAACCTTATAATTTCACCTGATGGATGATATAACCGCCCTGACGATTAATCTGGCTGAGATCCCATCGCTTGCTCAGAATCCCGATGACCTGCGAAGGGTCATTGAAATAGCCGATGGCTTTTTGCCCCGTGGAATGATCCGGCACCGATACAAAAAGGAAACCAGGCACTCAATGGTCGTGAGCTTTGTGGAGGGCAAGCACCCCGAAACATTGTTTCTGGCCCATCTTGATGTTGTTGACGCGAAGCCGGAACAGTTCAGACCACGACTTGAAGGCGACAGGCTCTATGGCAGGGGGGTCATGGACATGAAGGGATCAGCGGCTGTTCTCCTCGCTGTGTTCCGGGACCTATACAACGAGGGCAAGAGGCCTTCAGCCGCATTGATACTGACCACTGACGAGGAGATAGGCTCTGCCAACGGCGTGGCGTATCTGGTTAGAGACGAGGGCTGGTCAGCCGACTTCGTGATAATCCCTGACGGAGGCCCGAATTTTACCCTTGTCACAAAAGGGAAGGGGGCATTCCACATCAGAACTGAAGCCAGGGGCCGTTCGGTCCACGGTTCTGCCACATGGGCCGGGGACAACGCCATAGACAGGCTGATAGACTTCTACGAGGACCTGAAAAGAGTCTTCTCTACCCCTGAGCCATGCGGAGATGATGGCCACTGGCACGAGACCCTCAATCTCGGCGTGATAAAGGGCGGCAAGAAGGTCAACATCGTTCCGGACCATGCTGAGGCCTCTTTTGACATAAGGTTCACCGAGAAATGGACCGTCGCGAGTGTCTCGGAGACCATAGCCGGCCTTGCTGATAAACACGGCATAACCTACGAGGTGGAATCAACCGGCGAGCCGTTCAACACCCCGAAGGACGAACCACACCTGAGAACCTTTGCGGCGTGCATGGAAGAGGTTCTCGGTCATCCGCCTACCTATGGCCACGAGCACGGTGCGACCGATGGTAGGTTCTTCTCAGAGAGGGGCATTCCCACTGTCCTAACATACCCTGAGGGATGGGGTATCCACGGAGATGAGGAGTGGGTGTCGGTTTCGTCCCTCCAGAAGCTTTATCAGATAATCAAGAAATACCTGGAGGCGAAATGATAGGCGTAATAACGGGAAGCGGAACAAAGGGTTCACCGGGCAGTCCTGAGAAGACCCCCTTTGGCGAGACATCCGGCCCAATTACCGAGAGAGAGGTAGCAGGGCAGACTGCCCTGTTTATTGAGAGGCACGGGAGAGAACACACATGGCCAGCGCACCGTGTTCCCCACAAAGCCAATATCTGGGCCCTTTATTCCAGGGGCGCGAGCGCGATTCTGTCCGTGGGGTCTGTTGGCGGTATAGATCCCAGTCTCAGCCCCGGAGATTACCTCGTCCTTGATGACCTCATTGATCTCAATCCTCCTCCGACATTCTATGATGGCCCTGATGGCCCGATGGTTCCTGATTCCAATAATCTTCCCTCAGTCCTCATTAACAACGGGGTGGCCGTTCATGTGGACTTCACCGGGCCATTCTGCCACGCGCTCCGCGGGGTTCTGCTTTCCGTTATAAGGGACATGGGCCTGCCGGTCAGGGATGGCGGGACATACATTCAAACACATGGCCCCAGGCTTGAGAGTGCGGCCGAAATCAGGGCGTTCGGAGTGCTTGGCGCGCATGTAGTCGGCATGACAATGGCCTCGGAGGCAACCCTCGCGAGGGAGCTTGGCATGTGCTTTGCTGGCCTTGCCGTGGTAGCTAATATGGCCGCTGGGATAAGGGGCGCCAGGCCCTCAGGCTCCGAGGTTGAGGACGCTATGGAGGGTAAGGAGAAGGAATTGGCCATTCTGATTGAGGAATTCATAGCAAGGGCAAGAATGGAGGATGTCAAACCCTGCAATTGCACCAGTAGTCCATTCATGGGTATCCAGAGCAAGACACACAGGAGGCGTTTTGGCAAAGGTTAAGATAGCCATAACGGGCAACACGGGATCTGGAAAGAGCGCGGTCGCTGATCTGCTCAGAGGGCGTGGCATTCCCGTCGTGGATGCCGATGCGGTTGCCCACATGGTCATATCAATGCCGGAGATAAGGGAAAGGATAATGGCCGAGTTTGGCGCGGATTTCATAACCAAGGAAGGCCTGGTGGACAGGAAACGTTTGGGCAAGGAGGTCTTCTCCGACCCAGCCAGATTGAGAAGGCTGAACGCCATAATGAGGCCGAAGATAGCCTTTCTGGTGGGCAAGGCAATGGATGAGGCCCCCGGCGACCTCGTTGTGGTTGATGGTGCGCTCGTTTTTGAGTATGGGCTTGAGGGGCTTTTTGATCGGGTTGTCGTCGTGGTCTCTGATCCGGATGAGATGGTTCGCCGTTCTGCGAAGAAGACGGGCTATTCCGAGGAAGATGTCCGGAAGATCCTCTCTGCACAGATTCCGCAAGAAGATAAGGCGCGCAAGGCCTGGTTTGTCATAGAGAACAGGGGCTCATTGGAAGACCTGGAGAAACAGGTTGACGAGCTTATAGCTCGTCTGAGGTCAGGAGAATGAAAGAGGAATTGATGGTCTTTCTTGATTTTCTAAGAGCCAAAGGACACCGTATAACCACAGCCAGGGCTGAGGTCGCTAAGAGGGTCTTTGCCCTTCACGAACACTTCACTGCCGAGGAACTCCAGTTCCTTTTGAGGGCGAGGAGGATTTCAAGGGCAACTGTGTATAGGACCCTTTCCCTCATGGTAGAGTCTGGCCTGGTGAAGGAGTACAGGTTTGGTCAGAGTGGCAGGCTTTATGAACATGTTATAGGCCATCCCAGACACTTTCACCTCGTTTGCGACCAGTGCGGCGCCATAGAGGAGATAAACTGCCCATCAGCCGCTGAGGCCCTTTCCGGGGACGCCAGAAAGTCTGGTTACCAGGTTTTGGGCATAGATGTGGTGGTTCATGGGATTTGCGGGAAGTGCAGAAAGGCAAAACGTTGAATCCGCATGTCTCTGTCCTTAATTGAGCAGACTGGTCGTTCCCTCGCTGTGTTTGCCCTGCCCGTGTCCCACGCTCTATAATCTCTCGCGTAAAGGAGGTAATGATTTGTCTGAGGAAGCGACTACCCCGAGAAAAATAAAGTGTACCCAGTGTGGCGCGCCCCTTGATATCCCCA
This sequence comes from Caldifarciminota bacterium, assembly GCA_049969615.1. Lineage (GTDB taxonomy): Bacteria > Hydrothermota > Hydrothermia > JBDRYB01 > JBDRYB01 > JBDRYB01. The sequence continues at coordinate 21,456 of JBMFOM010000011.1, read as the reverse complement.
GGGGGGCTGAGCAAATCACTTGCCCATTCTGCGGTTCCACCATAGAGATAAAGAGGGAAACATACCAGGGCGAGTTCTGGGCTAAACCTGTGTTTGATAAACACGCGGCCACGGAGCGGTTTTTCCGGTGGACGGCCGAGAGAGACAAGCCAGCGCCCTTCAACGAAAGGGTTGAACTGATCAACATCATGCCGGTATGGGTTCCAACCTGGCACATCAAGGAATGGAAGGCTAGCGCTGGAGGCGCCAGGGAAATATCTTTTTCAATCCAACCCGGTTTCGCCGACCAAAAGACATACGAGGCTCTCTCGCCACAAAACCTCCCCCTTCAATCCATAAAGCCTGTTGAAGGATCACTTGATGGTGAGATAGCCCAGAAGGACATGGAACCGGCCGAGAAGCTGACATTTCTGAAGAGCCGCGGCATTAATGTACATGAGCTATCCCTCGTATATGTGCCGCTTTACAGGGTTGAATATTCCTACAATGGAAAGAAGTATAACATGCTCATAGAGGGTATGACCGGCGGTATCCATGCTGTAGATTACCCCAAAAAGCCGGGTTGGCCTTACTACCTATACACCGTCGCTTTCGGAATACTCTTCCTGCTTCTGTCTCTGCCACTGTTTTCTGACGATCCTGATGCCGTATCCTTGGGCATGACCCTTCTTTGCGCGGGAGCGGTCATCTCCATGCCCGTATCAGCGCTGATAGCCTACCTGTTGGTGAAAAAGGTATGAACGAAGAAACCATAACCCAGATAAGGGGGTTGAACTGCCCTAACTGTGGCGATACCCTTGAGCTTGTCGCGGGGCAGGTTATTGTGGACTGTAAGTCCTGCGGAACCCTGTTCAGGGTTGAGGGACTCCTCGGAACCCCTCGTTTCCTGGTTAAAAACGCCCTTAACGCGGAGAGAGCCCAGGCCATTCTCAAGAACTGGCTCAACAAGTGGGGTATTCCCGGAACGTTCAAGAGGGGCGTCAGGGTTGAATCCGCCAGGCAGGTATATGTGCCAATGTGGTTCACGGTTGGCCAGGTCATAGGCTGGCGTCTCGGTTATACCGAATCAACCGATTCAAAGGGCAACAAGACCAGGACATACCACGAATACAGGGTCAACAATCGCATGAGGTGGTCAGATCCCGCGACAGGAATAGGCGAATTGTCCGTGAACACCATAGACCTTTCTGATCTCCCGCTTGAGCATTACTCTGAGTCCGAGCGTCCGGAGGGCGAATACCTTGAGATCACTGAGGAAGAGGGGGCCGCCCGGCGCGAGGCAAGGGAGGGTCTCTTGGACGCGGCCAGGAGCAGTTATAGGCTTGATTATGTCACCGACGAGTTCCTTGATGTGGTTGATCAGGACTTCTTCCTGGTCTATTACCCATTCTGGCAGGTCAGCTATTCCTACAAGAACCTGAAGTTCTCAGCGACAGTTGATGGTGCTCGTTCACAGCTGAGATATGCCAGGGCCCCGAGGGCCACCGGTTTTCGCATCTGGCCTGTTGTCCTGGGTCTTGCCGTAGTCGATCCCCTGATAATGGGGCTTGGAGTCCTCTTAACCCAGCTGACCGACGAAGGGAAGATTCTCATAGGTGCGTTGATACTTCTTTTCGCTTTCAACATCTGGCTCGCCAGAAGCATGAAAGGAGGAGGAGAAATTGTCTTCAACAAGTAAAGAGATAAAGCTGGTGCCTCTGAAGTGCCCGGATTGCGAGAAGCTCCTTGACAAGAAGGGTAGACACTTCGCGACCTGCAATGCCTGCGGCAAGACATATCAGGTTACCAGGGCTGGCCTGAAACCAGCGCGGATAAGGACTGCCAAAGGTCAGGGAAAGACACTGAGGCCCTTCTGGGTTTTTAGGGTTGAGGTGAGGATAACCCACCGCGACGCCATCGGTTCCGCAAGCAGTTTTTTGAGCAGTCTTTTTGGATCCGAAAAATCCGGCGGCGAGATACGGGTTTTCGTCCCTGCCTACGATATAAGGGCATCAGAGATGTTTGATACGGCACTCCAAATAACGGAACGCCAGCCAAAATATGAGGCAATGGAAATGGGCAACGCCATAGGAATTGACATAACCGAAGAGGAGGCCAAAAAGTATATCGTGCCCGTGATAATGGGCCTGGAGGTCAGGCGCAAGGATACCCTCTGCTCCATCAGGTTTGATGTGAAGCTCAAGGAGTCAAGCCTGGACTGGGTCTGGACCGAGTAATGACAGCCTCGTGTGGATCTCCTGCGCGTGATCGGTCTAGATCAGAGTAGGGGATATGAAGCACATTAAGGAGGCTATCAGGAGGCCGGAGGTTTGGTTCCTCTTCTATCTAGCCGTCTGGTTCACCCTGAACCTCATAACCCTTACCTGGTTCCCTGGCTGGGACCTCAATCAGGACGAAGCATTGCACGCTTCTTGCGCGATGGGGATCTGGAAGTTCGGCGCGGTGAAGTCTGACATGCTCCCCGGATCATATCTTGGTCAATATGGCTATGGAATGTTATCCGGTTGGATTTACTATGGGATACTCGCCCTGTTTCTCAAGGTCTTCGGCGTCAACATATTCTGGGCAAGGTTTGTTTCCCTTGTCTCAGGCGCGGTTGTTCTTATTTGCACATATCTGCTGGGCAGGGAATTCAGGAACCCGTGGGCAGGGCTTTGGGCCGCGACGTTCACGAGTTTTGAGATACTGTTTCTTAGGGCGGCCCATTACGCCAGGACCGACGCCATGCTCGCGGCCACGACTAGCGTTGCTGTTCTACTTTTTGTGATTGCCGTCAGCCGAAAGAAGGCCTGGCTTTTTATCTCGGTGGGCCTCATTTCTGGAATATCCCTCCTGGTAAGGCCCCTGGCCGTTTTCCTGTTGCCAGGCCTGGCCCTCGTTCTCATGTTCTCAAAACAATGGCGCGGGTTGGGGTGGTTTGCCGCGGGCGCGGCCCTGGCCGGCCTCATCATATTTTTCACCAACTACCTGCCGTTTGCGCGCCAGCCCATTTTGCTTGATATAGATAAGGCTAACCAGAATTCTCCTCTGTTTCTGATCGTGACCGGGAGGCCCCACCTTATTCCCTTGGCAATGGAGCGCAACGGAGCCGCGCTTCTGGCCATGTTTCTGGGCCCGGCCAGCCTTCTCGGTCGCTTCGCAGTGGTCAAGATAGCCGCGGTTGGCGCCATCATCGGAGCTGTCTTTCATTGCCGGAAACACCCGCTCTTATACGGATTGATATTGGCACTTCTAGCAGGCGCACTGCTCACATGGCCTTTTGTAAGGGGTGGCTATGTCGCGCTCTTCGTTCCCCTACTGGCCCTCGGTTTTCTCATACCCTTTTACGAAATCAGGTGGGCCAGGTTCCTTTTTGTTGCCGCCAGCCTCGTAATTGGCCTCGTTGCCGCATTCAAGACTGCACGAGAATGCAGGATAAACAGGCCTCTTAACAGGCTCCAGGCGAGCGTTCTTCAGACGGTGCCTGCGGGGAAACGCGTTGTGGTCAACTGGTTCTGGTTCTGGTGGCCCCTGAGGGAAAGAAATCCCATAGTTGCGATGGTTGATGAGGATTTCACCTGGGGAGGCCTGAGCCTTTCTGATCTGACGAAAAGATATGAGCCGGACTACATGATAGTCGTTTTCTGGAAAGATTTCTTAATGTGGCCGAGGCAGATGAATGTCGGTGATACCCTTTTTCTCTCCGGGTTGCCCCAGGTTGAGAGATTTTATTTTCGTGGCAATAATGACTGGCGTGATTACGATAGCCTCATAATATACCGGATTGATAAGGGCGAGATGGGTCTTGAGGGGGGTAAAGGGCACCAGTGAAGGTTTTCAAGAACCCGGAGGATTACAGGGAGCATTTTTCCCGGCTCGTTGCCATTGAGAGGGCAGAGGAACTCCAGGCCCAGCAAGAGGAGATAGCCAGCCTTTCCGGACAGGCCAGGGAAGCCAGGGGCAGGTGTATCCTGGACATGATAGCCTCAGACAAAGGGCCGTGGCTCGGTGGCCGCCGGCTGATCAAGCTTAGGCGCCACGATATACCCGAAAACGAGATAGGCCCATCGGACACGGTTATGATATCGCGAGATCACCCCCTGAGAGATGGCCTCCAGGGCATTATCCTTGAGAAGACGGGATCAGGTTTCATTGTGGTTCTGGATGCGCCTCTTCCGGCTGGGTGGCGAAGGGTAAGGCTTGACCTCCTGTCAAATGAGATAACATATGCCAGAATGCTTTCCGCGCTGAAAAACGCCCCGGAGGGGCTTTTCCCCATGGATTTTCTTTTGGGCAAGAAGAGTCCAGTTGTCCGCGCTGAGCGGCTTTCCGCGCCGGCATACCTGAACCCATCCCAAGCAAAGGCCCTCGCCCTTGCAATGGGAACAAGACCCGTGTTTCTCGTTCACGGCCCCTTTGGCACGGGGAAGACCCTCACTCTGGTTGAGATAATATCCTTTGCCCTTAGGCACGGTGAGAGGGTAATAGCCTGTGGCGATTCCAATGTGGCGACTGACAACCTGCTTGAGGGACTCATGCGAAAGGGTTTTGAACCCGTTAGGATAGGTCACCCGGCAAAGGTTTCTTCGGGTCTAATTTCCCGCTGTCTAGATGCGCTTGTTGAGACCCACCCCGAATATGGGGCTTGCAAGAAGTTATGGGAGAAGATAGGGGAGCTCAGAAAAGAGCAGGAGAGGTATCCCGGCCCTGGCCCTGCATCAAGCCGTGGCTATACCTATGACGACATAGAACGTATGGCCAAACATTACAAATCAGGCAGGGGCATTCCGCGGGACAGGATGCGTGATATGGCTTGTTGGGTCTCGCTAGAGAGAAGGATAAATGAGCTCAGGGACGAGGCCAGGGAAAGGGAAACCAGGATAATCAGACAGATAATCTCCGAAGCGCGGGTGATATGCTCAACCTGTTCTGGTGCAGGTTCTGAGTTTCTGGAGAAAGAGGAATTTGACCTGATGGTCATAGACGAGGCAACGCAGGCGACAGAACCATCAACGCTTATCCCCCTGATAAAGGCCAAAAGGGCTGTTCTCGCTGGGGATCACAGGCAGTTGCCACCGACGATTCTCTCACGTGAGGCCGAGAAAGGAGGGCTTGGCGTGAGCCTCTTTGAGAGGATGATAGGCCTGCATCCTGAGGCATCAGCCCTGCTGGACACGCAATACAGGATGCACCCGGACATCATGGAGTTTCCCGCAGGGACATTCTACCGCGGGGAGCTCAGGACTGCGGATGGGCTTGAAAAAATGAAGTTATCGGGATTATTGGCGTTTCCCGCGGAGAACCCTGTCCTTGACGACAGGCCTGTTGTTTTCCTTGATACCGGAGGAAGGTCCCGAGAAAAGAGAAGGCGCGGCTCGCCATCCAGGCATAATCCTGGCGAGGCCGATGCCGTGAGAAAGCTGGTAAAAGAACTCCTGGGCCTTGGGCTTGATCCCTCACAGCTCGGGGTCATAGCGCCCTATGACGATCAGGTGAAATTGCTTAAGGAGATCCTGCCCAATGGGGTTGAGGTCAGAACGGTTGATGGGTTCCAAGGAAGGGAGAAGGAGGTCATAATCCTCTCGCTGGTCAGGTCAAACCAAACGGGCAGGATAGGGTTCCTGAATGACAGGCGGCGCCTCAATGTGGCCATAACCAGGGCGAGGAGAAAGCTCATAGTCATAGGTGACGGAAGGACGCTTTCTTCGGACAGGGTTTATAAGGATTTTATTGGGTGGCTGGAGGAACGCGGCTCCAGAACTTTTTGATCCCGCAAAGTGTTTGATCCTGCGCGGGAACTGGGTTATAATCTAAAAGTGAAAGCAGTTTTGGCCTTTGTCTGCCAAGCATTCCTCTGTGGGGTTCTATTCGCGCAATCCAAGATGTTCATCCCTATGGACAATTCTCAGACAGACCACCTCCGGGCCTATGGCATAGCTTACAGGACCCTGAAAAGGGGCGTTAATGTGGAATGGCTCCTGAACTGGGATGGTGGCTCATTCATGTGCGACAACAACAAAGCGACCGCGGCGGAGTGCGATTCCCTCGGTGTCCTATACAGGGTGATCTCTGCTTCTGAAGCCGCCTCAATTATAGCGCAAATGGAGGAGACGAACGCGAACCCCGTGCTCCTAGAGAAGGCACCTCGCGTTGCGGTCTATATACCGCCATATGAGGAACCCTGGGATGACGCCGTCTCCCTCGCGCTTGACTACGCTGGAATCCCCTATGACAGGATATGGGACAGGGAGGTTCTCTCCGGTCAGCTCAGGAAATACGACTGGCTCCACCTTCACCACGAGGACTTCACTGGTCAATACGGCAAATTCTACGGCTCATACAGGGACGCGGACTGGTACAGAAAACAGGTTGAGGTCAACGAGGCAATAGCCAAAGAACTCGGATACCCGAATGTCCCGGAGGAGAAGAAGGCAGTCGCCAGAGCAATAAGAGACTATGTTGCGGGAGGTGGATTCCTTTTTGCCATGTGCTCCGCGCCCATCACCCTGGACATAGCCCTCGCCGCGGAGGGGGTTGACATAACCGATGCTGTCTATGACGGAGATCCGCCGGATCCGGATTTCCAGTCAAGGCTTGACTTCGGAAGGTCCATGACCTTTCGCGACGTACAGTTGATAACCAGCCCTTATATATATGAGCACTCGGATGTTGATGTCACCCGCGAGGCTTCCCTGCGTGGGGAAAACACTTATTTCAGCCTTTTTGAGTTCTCCGCCAAGTTTGATCCCGTGCCAACAATGCTCACCCAGGATCACACCGGCGTAGTCAAGGAGTTCATGGGCCAGGATACCGGCTTCCGAAAGGATAAGCTGAAGTCCGGAGTAGTCATAATGGGCCAGGTTGAGGGAACCGAGGAGGCCAAATACATATACGGCGCTTATGGCAAAGGATTTTTCAGTTTCTTGGGAGGCCATGACCCTGAGGACTACCAGCACATGGTAGGTGACCCACCGACTGACCTGAGACTGCACAGAAACAGCCCAGGCTATAGGCTCATCCTAAACAATGTCCTTTTTCCGGCCGCAAAGAGGGAAAAGCTCAAGACATCGCTCCCAGTGCGTTGGACTTTTGCTTTGGCCGTCGGCCCTAGATACACACGGGCCTCAGGAAACGAGTCGGACGCTCTCTCTTGGGAAACTGGGGTCACCAGCCTGGCGGGGTTTTCGCCCAACCTGATGCCGGGGCTTGGTGTTGGATTCTCCATGTTTGACAGCAGATCGGGTGAGCTTCCCTCCGGAGGCTACGGGGAGGGTTATCTTGGAAACAGGTTCTCCGAAAGGTTCGTCATCCTTTGGGATCCTTGGGTCAGTTGGGACTCACGCGCCTTAATGCCCAGCCTCAGCTACAAATATGAGGAAAGGCACACGGGAGGGTTTCGCGCTTCGCCGTATTCTTGGAATAACTGCCCTGCGCTCCAACTGAGCGCCAGCTGGCCAGCCGAGCGATTTATCCGGGTTGATCTATCGGCTGCTGCAGGCCCGGGCGCACCCGGAGTCCATCCCGGAGAAAAAATAGGTTATCCCGCACACCCCTGGTCGGTCGCCCTTTTGGCCAGGCTATTTTTGCAGAGAGAGGCATGATAGTCAGCGAACCCCAGCTCATGGAACGGCTCGCAGTTTGGGCTACCCGGGAGAGGATTCCTCTCATTGCCCACTTCGGTATAACGAGACACTGCAACGCAAAATGCGGATTTTGTTTCTGGGGAGACGAGATAACCCGCCGCGGTTTCATGCCCCCTGAGCTGTTTCAGAAGGCACTGGTTGAGATGAGCCGTATGGGGACCTTTGAGATAGAGCTGACCGGCGGTGAGCCGACCATCCACCCGGATTTCCCGGAGTTCATTGAACTGGCGAGCCAGCTCAGGTTTGTCATAACCATAACGACTAACGGCCTAAGGCTCACGGACAGGGCGCTTTCGGCAATATCCGAAGGACTGGTCGCTCATGTCTTCGTGAGCGTTCACGGTGCGAATCCACGGACCCATGACGCGCTTGTTGGCCGAGCCGGCGCTTGGGGAAAAGCGATCAATAACATAAAAAGACTCATAAACAAAGGGGTGAACGTTTCGGTGTGCTTCGTGATCACGAGGAAAAACTACAGGGAGATATCTCAGGCGAGGGAAATTTTCAGTTCCGCCGGCGCGGGTTTTCAGCTTGTCGTCAAGATATACAACCCATTCAGGTTTGAAGCAATTGAATCCATGAGGCTCAGCCGGGATGAACTGAGGGAGGTCGTCAGGCTTTTCCCTGAACCTCCCGTTCGCCCTCATCCATGCGGCGCATTCATGAACACGCTGTATGTGGCTTACAACGGAGATATCTGGCCATGCATCACCCTCCCCATCACCATCGGCAACATCACAAAGAACAGCATCCGGGAGATATGGGATGGCCTTGACGAGGGGTCCCGCGCCCTCTGCAGGGAGCTAGCCGATCAGCGGGAAAAGACTTTATATCGTGGGATTGACTGCTTCTGCCCATCCATGAGCAAAGCCTACGATGGTTCCCTCAGAGGCCTTGACCCATATGTGAAGGAGATAATAGACCTTTGGTTGGAAGAACGTGAGGGCATTCAGGAGACGGATCAGCCACCCCCAAACGTTTCTTTTGCTGGGGATGATTCCTCCACTCTGCCTGAAATTCAAAACAGGTCCTTTTCTCCGGCCATGGATGTGGCGTTCAGACTCCTGGAGGGCAGGGAGGAATCGTTCCTGCTTTTCTGGAAGAGGACAGGGAACAGATACATCGCGGTTGAAGGCCCGTGGGCCGAGGCTGTGCACTCGCTCCTTGAGCGCGGGACCATCGCCTCCTCGTTGGAAATACTGGAGGCATCTTTTGAGAGCATCAATCGCGAGGAGGCTATTCAAGACATGCAAACACTGCTCAGCGAGACCATCCGCATGGGTTTCATCAATCCAGATTGAGCCTGTCCCAGAATAGGGTTATTGAGAGGATGTCTCATGTAAGATCTGCTCCAGGCCTAATTTTTAGCCCGTATTTGACGCCTCAACTACTTGCAATCTCTTGCCGGAAGGCGATTCCTTGGATTTCAGCCTACCGCTCAATCTGGGTTATAACCCAAGGCTTACAGTTTGCCACAAAATTTGGGGTTGCTAATTGGCCTACAAACCCAAACCCCTGAGCTTTGCCTCCAGCTCCTCCAGTGAGATCATCGGCTTCCGGGACTTCGTTCCCTCCCCTGGCTCAACAATGCCAAGCTCCTCTAGCTGATCCATTATTCTCGCGGCCCTGGCAAACCCCACTTTTATCTTTCTCTGGAGCATTGTTGCACTGCCTTGCCCCCTGGCGACAATGAGCCGAGCGGCCTCCGGTAGCAAAGGGTCAAGGTCCCCCGAAAAGCCCTCGGCTTCCTCGCCCAGAACCTCAACAGGTGCCTCTTCCATTTCCTCTATTGGTATGTAGTAATTGTTTCTGAGGTTCACGAGCTCATCCGCTATCTCCTCGTGGCTCCTGCCGAGAATTCTCGCGCCACGCTCCGCTATGCGGAAAAGCCTGTCTACCGCGCCGGGTTCGTCCTCTCTGGTGAGCGCGGGGACCAGACCCTCATCAACTGTCCATTTTGCCCAGCTGGAGACCTCTTCTGTCCTGCCGAAAGCTTCATGAAAACGATGGGTCAGATAATCGCGGATCAGCGCCGCGGCCAATCTGCCAGTTTCCTCCTCGGAAACAAACGGCCCGTGAAGCCTCGTCGGCTCGGCTGAACCTGGCGGGATGAAGAGCATGTCGCCCTTACCGAGGAGCTTTTCCGCGCCCATTTCGTCCAGGATGGTCCTGGAATCAACCCTGGATGGAACCTTGAAGGCTATGCGCACGGGGAAGTTCGCTTTTATTATGCCGGTTATAACATCAACGGAGGGGCGTTGCGTGGCAACGACCAGGTGAATTCCGACCGCCCTGGCCATCTGCGCGAGACGCGCCAGCGGTTCCTCAACCTCCTTGCCCATCGTGAGCATAAGATCGGAGAACTCGTCAATTACTATGACTATGTATGGAATGGGCTCATCGCCCCTGTTGGATGCGGAGCGGTTGTGGCTTTCTATGTCCTTGACGCCTTCCCGCGCGAAGTGCCTGTATCTTATCTCCATCCATGCGACCGCTTTCTTAAGTGCCTCTCCGGCCTGTTTTCTGTCCTTAATGACAGGCATGAGGAGATGCGGCACCCCCTCATAGAAAGACAGCTCAACCCTTTTTGGATCAACCAGGATGAGCCTCATATCCTGATATTTATATGCCATGAGGAAACAGGAGAGCAGGGTGTTTATGCAGACGGACTTGCCTGAGCCGGTTGTCCCTGCAATGAGAAGATGCGGCATCCGTGCCAGGGACTCAAACTTCGGCTCCCCGCCTGGATCAACACCAAGGGCAAAAATAAGGGGCTCGGACGATTTGAGGAACTCGTCCCTTTCAACCAGTTCCCTGAAATAGACCACCCTTCTCTTTGGATTAGGAACCTCTATGCCGATCAGTCCCCGTCCCGGCAATGGGGCCACCATTCGCACCGAGAGGGCTTTTATGCGCAGGGCCAGGTCATCAGCCAAGCCAACAACCCTGGATAGCTTCACGCCCGCAGCTGGTTCATATTCGTACCGGGTAACAACAGGTCCCTTCTTGAAATCCACAACATTGCCCTCAACGCCAAATTCTCGGAGTCGCTCGGCGATCAACTCCGCTATTCTCTTTGCCTCGGAATCGTCCATCTCCTTCACGGGTGATGGCTCGTTGAACAACGAAAGAAGGGCCTTTGGATCAATGTTCTGGCCGGAGTAATCAAGACGCTCCCTGGGATGCTCCGGTTCCTCGGGTTCTTCGGCCCACTGAGTTCCCAAGACAGTTTCATGAGGTTGAGGATCGGGATGCGCCGGCGGCTCGTCTGGCTTCTTATCAACATGAACAATCTCGCTCTCTATCCTGTCCTCGGGTCTGACAAATGGTTCGGGTTCAGCGGACAAAGCATTTGGTTTTCTACGAAACGCGGGCCATCTGATTCCACCGATGAGTCTCTTCACGCCATCCTTTATGGGTTTTACCATCCACCAGAAGGGCCAGAGAAACAGAACGAAAAGTAGGCCAAGGAGCAGAAACCTTCCCCAACCGATCCATCCCCCCAGAACACCAGAGATGACCCGTTGAACAACGCCACCGGTGGCCGGAAAAGCAGAGGTTATGGCTATGAGAGCGGCTATTATTCCGAAAGCGCGCAATAGGTTGCCAAGGGAGAGTTTTCTCGTGAAATACAGAACGCCGACTGCGAAAGAGAGGCAAATCAGCGCGAGGCTGGTGATGAGGCCAAGGGAGCTCGCCAATGCGGCGCCCGAGTAATGGCCAACAGTGCCACCCCAGTTCTGGTACGGTGGAGCAGATGGCCTATATGAGACCAGGCTTATAAAGAGAAAAATGCCCACCAGGATGTATAGAGCCGCGACTAGTTGATATATCCTGTCCCTCCTGCCAGCGATGAGAACCCAGGGCACCGCTAACAGAAGGAGAATGTAGAACAGGGGAAGGAGCCACTCCATCGTGCTGATATTTTAAGCCTTTTGTGGTCTGCGAGGCAACGATTGGGAACGATATTTCGTGGGACGAGATCGCCTGCGCTTTGTTTGAAGACATTGGGGTTCCTGAGATGATTTGCGGGATTTGCTCCGCCGCAGAACGAGGGCCTATAATATCAGAATCCGAATAGCCATAATATCCGCGCATAACAACGCGGCCGGGGCCTGTCTGAGGAGCCTGGCCAGAGCTGGCCATTGGGTAATCCTAGCGGGCCTGGCAGGCCAGAAGAATTTCCTTTTCAGGTCAAGGTATTGCCGGAACAAAAGGCTCGTTCCGGACCCATCGGAGGACATGCGCGGATTCCTCGCCGCTGTTGAAGAAATTGAGGCTGACGCCCTGCTCCCCTGCTCCGAACCAACCGCGATGGCCCTCGCTGGAAACCGCCGTGCAATTGGCCCTGGCCACGCGGTAATGCTCATGCTCTCGGATAAATTGCATGTCGCAAAAAGGGCGCGAGAATTCGGGATACCAACGCCTGATAGCTCTGAATCCGAGGAATTCATAAGGGAACGCTGGCCCGTTTTCCTGAAGAGCAGGATGTCCCACATGCCCAAAGAAAATGGCTTCGTGAAGGGAACCAGGTGGGCACCCACGGAACCCGATGAGGCCGTTAAAATACTGCGCGACAACGCTAATCTCCTGCCAATAGCCCAGGAGAGGGTTAATGGCGAGGCCTGGGGGATTTCCCTTCTCATGTGGGGCGGCAGGGCACGCGCGGGGTTCGCTCACAGGAGAATAAGGGAGGTCCCCGCCTCAGGGGGACCGTCTTCGGCCGCGGAATCAATCCCTATGCCCGCGGATACCCTAAAAAGGCTTGAGGCTTGGCTCGCGGACGAGGGCTTCGCGGGCCTCGCGATGTGCGAGTTCAAGGGGGATTATCTCATAGAGGTCAACCCGAGGCCATGGGGCTCTTTGCCGCTTGCGATCGTTGCCGGGATTGACTTTCCGAGGCTCCTCGTGGATTGCTGGGCCGGGAATCCGCCGGAGGGACTACCGGCCTACCGTGTCGGCGTCAAGGCTCACTGGCTCAAGGGTGAATTATCTCACCTGGCATCGTGCGAAAACTTCGGGAATACCCTGAAGAGTTTCTTTGGAATCATGAGACCCTGGCCCATATTCAATTTTGGCATTGATGACCCCATGCCCGCGCTGTGGGAGATCGTCATGAGCGTTTCGGGAGCGTGGGACAGGCCGCGGAGATGATCCCTTGCGGTTTTACCTGGAAAGCTTCGCTCTGACCCGTGGAAAATGGAATCAGAAAGCCTGTCCCCATCTCTCCCTGAACGCTATCTCCGAAAGGGGCTTCCTGGGCCTCGGGCCCGGCGATTCATCCGGGTATCCCAGGCACACGAGCGCGAGCAGGATGCATAAATCCGGAACCCCAAGCTCTTGCTTGAGTTTCATGTAATCCTCAATCTTGTCCTGGGTTATTTCGTTGCCGAAAGCGCCAATAACACAGGCACCCAGGCCTTGGTTCACGGCCTCAATTAGCATGAAGGCAATGGCGTAGGAGACAGCCTCAAATGTCCTCGCCAAAACTACTGGCTGACCGCATAGGTTCGGAGCAAAGCTTCTCGTTGAGAGAAAAAGGTTCTCTATGACATTGTCGGAAGCGGCAACCACGCCGGACTCCCTGAGCTCCATTAGGGATTTTCGTTGGGAATCCCTCTCCCATGCGGATGTGTCCCCACAACAGGCAATCACAACCGGCGCCCTCAGGATGGCCTTCTGTTTGAACGAGAGCGCGCAGAGTTTTTCCTTGATCCCCGGATCAGTGATCACGATAAACCGCCATGGCTGAAGGTTCTCCCAGCTTGGGGCCCTACTGGCAGATTCCAGAAGCCTGCCGATTATTTCATCTGGAACGGACTCGGGCCTGAAACGCCTTATACTCCTCCAATTAGCAATAGGCGACGAAAAATTCATGAAGATAATATAGAGCAAGCCTGGAGTTAGTTTCAAACGTAGGATCCAAAGTTGCCTGGACCTCTTGGACAGGTTTATAATTAGCTCTCCCTTTGAGGAGGTAACATGTCGGAATCAACAAAACCTAGCGCAATTCCCGCAACAACTTATATCTGGATGAATGGCGAGTTCGTGGCCTGGGAGGATGCCAAAGTTCATGTCCTGACCCATGCCCTCCACTACGGCACCGGCGTATTTGAAGGCATAAGGGCCTACATGACCCCAAAAGGTCCATCCATCTTCAGGGCAATTGACCACTTCAAGCGTATCATCAGGTCTGCCAAGATATACAGGATGGAGGTCAAATACACGGCTGAGAACCTGGTTGAGATAGCCAAGGAGCTCATAAGAAAAAACGAGGCCGCGGATCCCAAACTGAAGGAGGACAAAACTGCCTGGTATATAAGGCCCGTTATCTACAGGGGCTATCGCACCCTGGGCGTCAACCCGTTCCAATGCCCGGTTGAGACCTTTATCGCGACCTGGAAATGGGGAATATACCTCGGGCCCGGGGCCCTTGAGAATGGCGTTGATGTGAAGATCTCATCCTGGCAGAGGATGGCCCCCAACACCTTCCCTTCCATGGCAAAGTGCACCGCCAACTACGCGAACAGCGCGCTCTCAAAGATGGATGCGGTCCGGGAGAACTACGAGGAAGGAATAGCGCTCAACCCATTTGGCTTCATCTCCGAGGGCTCAGGCGAGAACCTCTTCATCGTGCTTGATGGTGTTCTCTGGACTCCCTGCATAGGCTCAATGATCCTCCCAGGTATAACGAGGAACTGTGTGATAACCCTGGCAAAGGAGATGGACATAGAGGTCAGGGAGGATCTTTTGCCCAGGGAGATGCTCTACATAGCTGACGAGGCGTTCTTTACCGGCACGGCCGCGGAGATAACACCGATAAGATCGGTTGATGGTATAACCATCGGCCAGGGCAAGCGCGGGCCAATCACCCAAAAGATACAGGAGGCCTTCTTTGACATCATAGAAGGCAAGGCTGAGGATAGGTTCGGCTGGCACTGCTATGTGTACGATGAGGAAAACAGAGATGGCGTGGGGCCAGGTGACGGATAGGTTCGGCTGGCACTGCTATGTGTACGATGAGTCTCTGTCCATCAGGGCAGGGATAAGGCCCACCCCGATGAACAACTATGCGGGTTGCTCTCGCGGCTGACCACCGAGGCTTCTTTCTGAAAGAAAGGATCAAGGCCTTAGTGGATGATCTGGGCCACGACCCCGTTGATTTCGGGGCCGATGATTCCGAACCATCGGATTACCCGGATTTTGCCCTTGTGGCCGCGGAGGCCGTCTCGTCCAGAAAATGCGAGAGGGGAATCCTCGTTTGCGGAACCGGCATAGGAATGTCCGTAGCGGCCAACAAGGTTAAGGGGATCATAGCGGCGAGGTGTTGTTCTGTCCGGGACGCGGAGATATGCAGGCGCCACAACAACGCCAACATAATGACCCTCTCGGCCGAAACGTCCCCGGATGAAGTCCGGGAAATGGTCAAGGTCTTCCTTGAAACCCCGTTTGAGGGAGGGAGGCACGAGAGGCGGGTCCGAAAGATATTCGGATACGAGGGCAAATAAAAACCCCAGCCGAGAAGGGTAGGTGCGAGGCAACTAGCCATGGGTGCAATCACCCAGGTCCACCCGATATAATTTCGGTCTGTCAGCGAAAGCGAAAACAAGAAAAGCCCTTGATACAGTCCTCCGCCTGGCAATCTCTGGCGGCATCCTTGCTCTTATCCTATGGAAGGTTAACCCGGCGAGGGTGCTGGGAGAATTGAGGGAAGCAAACATCTGGTTTCTCGTCGCGTGCATGTTGATCGCGTTCTGTGGTTACATCCTCGCTGGGTTCCGGTGGCACCTGTTCATGCGCGCGCACGGTCTCAGGGTCTCGCTCCCGGATACCCTATGGGCAATGTTTGCCGGGCTTTTCATCGGCAACTTCCTGCCCGCTGGCGCTGGCGTTGATGTTGTCCGAGGGGCCTGGGTCGTCAGGCAACACGGTGAACTGGCAAAAGTCTCCGCGTCGATAGTCGCTGACAGATTAACCGGTTTTATAATCCTGGCATTCACCGCTTTGGCCGCGGTCTGGGTCCATTCTAATCTGAGGATTCCTGTCGCGATCCTCGCCCTACTGCTCTTGGCTGGGACAATCATGGCATTTACTGACCCCTTTATTTCAATCGCAGAAAAGACAATCGGTCGGCTGAGGTGGCTAAGACTTGGGGAAAGGGCAATGAGCTTCCTGAAAGCGTTTCATTTCTACGGGAAAAAACCGTGTCTCCTATTCACCACCTTTTTTCTCGCGTTCGCCTTGCAAGTAGTTTTCGCGCTAATAGGCCACCTGGTCGCGGGGGCGCTCGGCTACTGGCCGCCCATTTGGACATCCATTATCTTCGTGCCAACGGTTAACCTCCTCGCAATGCTTCCAGTATCAGTGAGCGGCTTCGGTGTCAGGGAGGGGGCATTTTTGTTTCTGTTCAGGCCATATATGCCAGACGAGGCGTGTATAGCGCTGTCCCTGACATATTTTGCGGTTTGCTTGGTTCCAACGGCTACAGGAATCGCGCCCCTGTGGTTCAGAAGGAAATAGACACCCCTGCGGGCAAAACCAAGCCGGCCCATCCCCGGAGACCCAGCGCAGAACAGCTCCTCCTCCAAAGCCTGTCTAGGAAGGGTTTTTACAGTCCAAGAGGCATCTAGCCCCTGTAAGCAGGTATTCCGGTAAGGGCTTCTCCCAGTATCAGGGTGTGAACCTCGTATGTTCCCTCATAGGTATGGACAGATTCCATGTTGCACATGTGTCTTATGGCCTGGTATTCAAGAGATATGCCGTTGGCGCCGAGGATAGCGCGGGCCTCCCTCGCGCACTCCAGGGCAATGGCCACATTGTTTCTTTTGGCCATGGACACATGATAAAACTTCATCTCACCCCTATCCGCGAGCCTGCCCAGATGATAAACGAGCATCTGGGCCTTGGTTATCTCGGTGGCCATGTCCGCGAGCTTTCTCTGGGTCAGCTGGAAAGAGGCTATTGGCCTTCCGAATTGGACACGCTCAAGGCTGTATCTGAGGGCCTCATCAAACACAGCCTGGGCAACACCAACCGCTCCCCAAGCTATGCCGTATCTAGCTGAGGTCAAACACATGAGGGGAGATTTCAAGCCCTCGGTATTCGGGAGCTCTCGTTCTGCCGGGAGCCTCACATCGTCAAGAACGAGCTCTGATGTCACTGAGGCGCGAAGCGAGACCTTGTGCTTCTGCTCAGGCGCGGAAAAGCCTGGGTCATCCTTGTGCACTATAAAACCCCTTATTCGCCCCTCTTCGTCCTTTGCCCAGACAACCGCTATATCCGCTATGGTGCCGTTGGTGATCCACATCTTGTTGCCGGAGAGAATCCAGCCATCACCATCCCTCTTGCAGTGAGTCTTCATGGAACCGGGGTCAGAGCCGGCGTCCGGCTCTGTTAGGCCGAAACAACCTACTATCTCGCCAGAAGCGAGCCTGGGCAAATAGGTTTTCTTTTGTTCCTCAGATCCAAACTTCCAGATGGGATACATCACCAGGCTCCCCTGGACCGACCCGAAAGAGCGAACGCCGGAATCCCCACGCTCAAGTTCCTGACAGATAAGCCCATAGACCGTGTAGCTCGCGCCCACGCCTCCGTATTCTTCCGGAATAAACGGGCCGAGAAACCCGAGCTCGGCCATCTTCGGAATTATCTCTCTGGGGAAACGGGCCTCCTCCCAGCACTCAGCTATTATGGGTAGAACCTCGCGCTCAGTGAATTCCCTCGCGGTGTCCCTGATCATCCGCTCCTCTTCAGACAGGAGGGCATCCATGTTAAAGAAATCAAGGGCCTTATAAGCCATGACATTCCTCCGGAGTGAATAGCTTAAATCCGGGCCTTATCCCGCAACAACTCCACTCTTAGTGCAAATACCACGGCCTACCCTATATAATATGGCTGTGAGTGAGTTTCGCTGGGATCGCATGAGGGAACTTTGCTCCATCCTAGCGGAAAAGCGTGGGGAAAGGCCCCTGGACTTCGCCGGGGCAGAAGGCCTGTGTCCCTTCTGCCACGGGAACGAGGCAATGACTCCGCCTGAGATAACCAAGGTTGAAGACCCGTGGAGGGTCAGGGTGTTCCCGAACAAATATCCGGCAACAGATTGCCACGAGGTAATAGTTGACTCGCCCATCCACGGGGTCTCGCTTGCCGACCTGCCGGACCAAGACCTCGCCGCAACAATTGCTGTCTGGAGGGAACGCGTTGAAAATGCTTATTCTATTGAAGAAATAAGATATGTAAGCCTTTTTCACAATCACGGTATGACTGCCGGCGCATCACGCAAACACATTCACACCCAGCTTATTGGCCTTCCGTTCGTGCCACCCACAATTGAAAGGGAAATATCGTTCTATCGGAAAGGGATCTGCCCGATTGAAGAAATAGCGCGGTCAAGCCACAGGTTCCACGAAGAGGGTGGACTGGTTGCCTTTTGCCCGGAGGTTTCCAGGTTCCCCTACGAGGTGTGGATAATACCAATTGATCACCAGGGGAATTTGCCTGAGGAGACAATTTGTCTCGCGAGTGTTTTGAAAAAGGTGCTCGCCGGGATCAGGGTGATCCTATCTGATCCTGACTACAACCTGATAATAAAGACCATGCCCGGCAACTGGCACTGGCGCGCGGAGATAATCCCCAGGACGGGTTTCATGGCGGGTTTTGAGCTGGATACTGGTTGCCACATCCTCTCGGTAGCACCCGAAAGTGCCGCGGAGGAATTGGGCAGGGCATTGGCTGAGTTATCCGGATAGGCTTGATGAGGCTCCCGGATCGGAGATGAAGGGCAAACCGGGATTTTCGGTGGTTTCAAATATTTGATCCTACGCAAGAGATAGGCCACAACTTACTGAAACGAAAATCCTCTGAGGAGCTGATCTATTGCCTCTTCCTCATCCTGACTGAATTTTAACGCGCCCGGGCGCTCAATTCTCATCTCCATAAACATGTTCACGGTCCCGCGCTCCACAATCCTCCAGCCTGCAGTTATTATGTAGATGACATGATCCCCATCGGACTTCATAGCGCAGGCCCATGACCTGTAGAGAACCGCACCACCAGCCGCTATTTCCTCCATGGCACCCTGTTTTGAATAGCGCGAGGCCTCCATGAATTCCTTTGTCTTTTCCTGGTTGACCCTTATGACATCCAATTGGGTCCAGCCGTTGCCCATCACGGATCGGTAATGCAGGACAGCCTTGAGTTTGCCACATGTAAGGGTGAGGCCAGGGGCCATGGTTTGATCCGATGAAACCCAATTCTCTGGAAGGGATAGGGATATGCCGGAGCTGGTGTCGGCGAGGACAAGCGATATTATCATAAACACCATAGGTTTTAAATTATGCCGGACGGAACGGGCTTTTTCAAGCTATTGTGGCATATGACCCGGACTGCACACGAATCTGAAACACAATTTCAGCACCCTCTGAAAAATCTCAGTTTGTCCTTGGTCCCCATCCGGGAGCCTCATCATAGCTGGAAGAGGTTATGGAACTTACCCTTTTGTCTCCCCTTCCTTTTTCCCGCCCTCGGATACCTCCGGCCTGGCCTCTGGCTCTGGCTGAACTGCTGATCCTGGTTGGGCACCTGGCTTGCTCGCGGAATCGGTTTTCTCCGGGGCCACAATCTCCTCTTTCGGTTTTCTCTTGAGGACATTGGGGCTTATCAATAGGGCCACCGGTATGACCACACAGTATCCGAGGACCAGGAGTGTTGTTGAGATTATCGTATCCCCGAAATACAGAAAGACGAACCCCACGGCCGCTAGGATCACCCCGCCGGCGAGGAGCCACCAGTTAAGGGGGCCGAAAGGCGTTTCTGTCCTCACGATGGGTTCCTGGGTGGCCCGGCTGGGACGCCTGAGCTTTACCTTGCCGATTTCAGCCCGTTCATCAGCGACCTTTGATGGCACCTTCAGTCCGGGTTCCTCGGGTTTCTTTCCCTCATTCCTTGCGGCCTTCTTTAGCCGCTCCTCAAGGTTTTCCTTTTTCTTTGCCATAGTTCTCTTCCTTTTTAAATCCCCCCTTTTTCAGGACATAGAGGGCCAGCAGTCTGGGATCCTTCGAGAGCATGATGTCACCGGTGGCCCCCCTATAGACCCCCATGAGCAAGAGCCTGCGTTTGACAGTTTCTCTGTCCGGCCTGTCAAAACAGACTTCTTTTGCTATGTTTCCCGCGTCATAACCCTTTCCCGCGACGGCTGATGGCGCGGAGCCAAACTGCTGTCTGTATCGCTCCTCGAACTCCTCTTTCTGTGCCTGAGCCAGTGCCCTGGCCATGAAATCACCCCTATCGGGCCCGACTACATAAAGACCACCCATTGCTCCAGAAACCAGCTCCGCGACCTCTGGCGATAGCCAACCGTCAAGGCCCAGCAAGGGATTTTTCAAGCCGCGTTTTCTCAGGGAAAGGAAAAGGAGTGCGGATGCCCTTGAGCCAGATGGTGCGAATATTACCTTTGGCCCCATGTTGACAACAGCCTTCGCTACGGCGTCATAGACCATGTCTGTCTCCGAATAGACCACTGTATCAAGTATGCTTATGCCGAATTCATCCTTCTGCGAGATCAACCACTGGATCACCGCCCTTTCCTCCGCCATGTCTGGGTAGAGTAATAACCAGTCCGTTTTGCCCATCCTCTCGCCCATGACCTCCATGATATAAGCGGTCTCAAGGAACAGGTTGTAGTTGAACGGAAAAACATAGCTTCCGAATGTTCCAAGCCTGAGGTCCGTTGCTGTTGGAAGCAGAATGGGGAGCCTGTTTCGCATGGCAAACTCAGCCGCGGGCAAGGATGTAATTGACAGAAGTGGTCCCACCACCAACGATGTGCCTTCAGCACCCCTCACCAGCTCAAGGACCTTGAGCACCGAGTCCGGAGACCCATAGGTGTCCACAACCTCGTATTCAAGCGCTTCTCCAACGGCCATCCTCCAGCCCCTGAGAAACTCATCGCCCAGGGGCGCTATCTCCCCCGAGATGGGAACCATGACTATCACTGGCGGAAGAGTTATCCTTTCCCCACCCCCAAGCAGCAAGATAGCAAAAACGGCGCTCACTTCTTATTATCCCTTTCTGGTCCGTTTGGCCAGCTCCAAATAAACCTCCCAGGAATGGCGTATCAAGCCGTCTATCTCCTCCTGAGTCACCTCGCGTTTAACCTTTCCTGGGACACCGGCAACAAGACTCCTCGGCGGTATCCTGGTTCCGGGTGCCAGGACCGCTCCTCCGGCAACTATGCTTCCAGGCCCCACCACACAACCGTTCATTATTACTGATGCCATGCCTATAAGGCAGTCATCCTCAATCTGGCACCCGTGGATTATAGCTCCGTGGCCAACCGTTACCCTTTTTCCAATGATAACCGGCCAGTCGGCGTCCCCATGCAGAACGCAGAGGTCCTGTATGTTGGTATTCTCGCCAATCCTGATAATATTCGTGTCTCCCCTGAGAACCGCACCATACCAAACCGAGGTTCCTGTTGCCAGTTCAACATCGCCCGTGATGGCCGCGGTCTCGGCTATGAAAATAGCCTCGCCTACGCGCGGAAAACGCCCCTCAAACGGCAATATAACAGGCACGCAGAAATTATAACCCACTTTCTGCGCTGGATCAAACATCTTTGTATTTGGGAAGACCGGACAGATCTGAGACAATGGTCCTAAGTCTTTATGTTTCTTATGGACCTCATATTTTGCGACGGCTGTGTTCCAAAGATAGACTGAGCGATCTTAGGAGGGGTTGAAGGTGGATCGGGTGAGCCTGAGTGATCCTTTCCCCGGATGTGCTCATTTTTGATTCTCAGCATACCCCCCTGGTTTGAGAAAGCCCGGATGGGTCA
>JBMFOM010000010.1:0-30799 GCA_049969615.1 Caldifarciminota bacterium | reverse complement strand
TCATGGGCCAGAAGGAAGGCCCTAAGGTTAGGGTTTAGTTTTGAGGGAACAGGCTTTTCGTTCAACCCTTGGCCTCTGAGCATTCGCTTACGCTCAACATCGGTCAGTTTGAAGCTGAGAGGAGGGTTCTAGAGGATCACTTCCTATGAGGATCAACGAGCTCATAGACTTCTCTCCAACAGAGAAGGCCATTAGCCAGCTCTACTCAGACGGGATGGCCAGGCCCTCTTATCCCCCTCTGGTCCTGTTCAACCCAACTTCAACGCCTCATTTTTCGGAGGAATCAAGGCCGGAAAATTGGCACCATAAATGGTGAAATCACCCTCAGGCTGGGGTTCCAGGATAACCCCGAAGCGCTTCATGGAAAAAGCATAAAGCTTTCCTACATCTTCCCGAAAATGCCCTCGCTTCCCTGTAGAATTATCTCCAAAGAGCGTGGCCCCTCGTTCAGGAGGAGGTCAAGCGTTGACAGATACGGCATGAACTCGCCGAAGAGCTGGGTATAGGTCGGGTGTTTGTAATCCTGGAATATGACCCTTATACCCCTTCTGGTATAGGACACCGGATCCATGTAGTTGGCGCCTGCCGCGCCGACATATAGTGTGTCTACCCCTATCTTGTCGCAGAGGATGAAGAGCCTCTCGTTTTTGTCTTCGGTTTTTATCATGAGGTCCCTTGAAGAAACCAGGAATCTGGTCTTTATGCCCAGCTTATCGGCAAACCAGTATATGAGCTCATGATCAAGATCTACCAGATACTCCCATTCCCTCTCGTAGAATTCCCTGAGCTCCTCCGCGTAGTCGGAAAAGAACCTTGCTTTTGAATAGGCGTGTTCTATGGTGCCCCAGTGCTTCCTTTGCCATGGCTCAGAATTTTTTATTCTGACCTCATTTATCAGCATGTCCAAGTGCCCCTTCTTGAGCACCGGGACAGTGAGCCATTTGATCCCATCCTTTGTCTTTATTCTGTTGCGGTTTCGCCAGTCGTTGACCGTGTACTGGACATCGTCCAGGAGAACAAAGACCTCTGACCTCGCTACCTGGTCAAAAAAGCCCAGCCATGGCAGGTATCCGGGCTGGAGAACGCCACCTATCCGCATTTTGCCTCCCGGTACGCGAAGGCGGTGAACTCAAACGGATAATAATCGTGTCTCAGAACAAAAAGACGCGAGAGTTTCCTCAGATGCTCAATGACCTCATACGGGCTTATGTAAAAGAGATCTGGGTCTTTCCAGTCAACCGCGTCCGTGAGTAGGTTGAAACCGATGCCCTTCTCGCACATGGCCCACATCTTGTCTATTACTGAAAAAACAATATCCCTCCAGCCCTCCCACCCAGCGCTAGGCGGCAGGTAGTTGAATGCTCCGGACTGGAAGACATAATCGTATTTATTTTTGGGTGGAGGGTCGGTTATGAAGTTGAATCTGATAAATTCATTGCCCGAATTGCGTTTTCTGGCCTCAATGAGATATGCCTCCGAGGTATCCGAACCAGAATATATGTATGGAAGGCCCATATCTTTTATCAGGTCAAGCATGTGCCCGAGACCGCACCCTATCTCGTGAATCATTATGGGCTTGCCCCTGTGCTCGTGTCTTATCCCATCCAGGAGAACCTCGTGCCTCATGCGCTGAGCCTTCTCGTCCTTCCAGGCCACTCCCCTTGCGGTTGGCCCGAACTCAGAGAACCTCCCTGAGTAGAATTCTTCTATCTCCTTGAGTATTTTATCTATCAATCATTTCCTCCCTGTATGCGAACACGCTGAACTCAAACGGCCAGTAATCCTGTTTTATGACAAAGAGCCTGGTAGATTCCCTGATCCAAGGGATAACCTCGCAGGGGTTTATGTAAAAGAGATGCGGATCCTTCCAATCAACCATATCCGTCATCAGGTTAAAGGCCATGCCAACCCGCGTCATTTGCCAGGCCTTCTTGATCATTGCTCGGATCTCTTCTTTCCATTCCCCCCAGGATACTCCCTCCGCAAGATAATGGAATACCCCGTTCATTACCACATAATCGTATCTTTCCTGAATGGGCGGGTCAATCAGGATGTTGAAACGGGTGAACCTGATATCCGGGTGTCTGGCCATTGCGATTTCAAGCATTCTCGTCAGGGCGTCTGAGCCCGAATAATCATACGGAAACCCTTTCTCGGCCAGATAATCCATCATATGGGCCATGCCACAGCCGATCTCGTGGATGGAGACACTACGATTTCTGTGTTCCGGAAGGACCAGCTCGCACATCACCTTGAATCTAAGTTTCTGTGCCTCCGGGTTTTTCCAGCCAGCGCCCTGAGGAGAAATGCCAAAACGCCCTATCCTCTCCGCGAAATATCTGTCAATTTCCTCTAGAATGCTATTTGCCTTCTTCTTGTCCAAGCTGAGCCTCCATAATGATATAGTGTGGTCTCCCTTTGATCTCTGAGAATATGGTCGCTATGTATTCCCCTATTATTCCCAAAAGGAGCATCTGAAGCCCGCCCATGAAAAGGATGATTATCACGGTGGCTGTGAATCCTGGCGGCACATCGGGATAGATTATCCTGAGTGCTATGTAATATATCGCTAGACCTATTGCCGGTATAATGAACAGAACGCCAAAAACGCTGGCGAGGCGGAGCGGAGCCGTGGAGTAGGTTGTAAGCACATTCAGCACTACGCGCAACATTTTTCTGGGAGTATAACTGCTTTTGCCCTTGGTCCTGTGGGCCTGGGAAACCATTACTTCCGCGCGGGGAAAACCCACCCATGCGAACGCGCCATCTATGAACCTGGCCATGTCACCCATCCGTGAGAGCGTCTCCGCGGCCCTCCGGGATGCCAGCCTCAGCATTCCCTGGTTCTTTGACATCCTGACGCCGGAGAGCCCGGCCAGTATTGACCAGTATATCCAGGTGAACAGCCTCCTCAGTAGATTGTCGGCCCTGTTCTCCCTTATTCCATAGACTATGTCGTAGCCCTCTTGGAATTTCTCGTATAGCTTCACTATTTCTTCTGGTGGCTCCTGCATATCCGCGTCCATGATGACAACACAATCCCCGTTTGATGCAGTCATTCCAGCCATTGCCGCGGCATACTGGCCGAAGTTCCTGGAGAGTCTGATAATCTTAAACCTCTTATCCTTTGCCCTAAAATCCCTCATGAGCTCCCAGGAGTCATCCGTGGAGCCATCGTCCACCATGACGACCTCCCAGTCCCCATCCACCAGCCCGTCAAGTGTCTTCGTGAGCCTTTCCGAGAGCTCGGGCAGATTCGGGGCTTCGTTGTGGACCGGTAAGACAACCGAGATCTTCGGCACAGAGAATATTATAAGGGATCATCCTATTCCAGCTCACCTGGTGTGATTTTCAGGGTGATGTCTTTCTGGCCACCGTCAGGTAGCCGGTATGTGAGATCATGCGTTCGCGTGGCCTGGTTTTTCCAGGCCGTATAAGGATTTCCCTTTCAAGGAGCTCAATGGTCTTGGTCGCCACGAAACCGGCTCCCTCCAGCTCCTCGGTAACCCGAATGACCTGTTCAATACAGGGAGACAGCGAGGCCCAGAATCCCCCGCCTCCGATGGCCTCGCGGGCTGGCCCGACAATGGTCCATGGCTCTGGCACATCAATGATTGCAGTGCTGATATCGCTTATTCCAAAGCCCTGCTCAGCCGGATCTCTCTGAATGAACTCAACCCTGTCCCCCAGGCCCCACTTTTCTACATTTTTCTTTGCGTTTTCAAGGAACTCAGGCCTGCGTTCAAACGAATAGACTTTGCCATCCTCGCCGACCATGCTCGCCAGGACTAGGGTCAGCGCGCCAGACCCCGTGCCTACCTCAAGGACACGCTGACCCGACGAAATCCCCGTTTCCATTATCAGGTAGCCTATATCCTTGGGATAGAGTATGGTTGTTGTCCTTTTGACCTTCATGGAGAGCTCGGACAGCGAGGGCACCAAAGCCCAGAACCTTTGTCCGGTTGAAGTCTCAACAGCCTGGCCATATGATAGTCTTTCCGGCAGGATCAGAAATCCCCTGTGTGTGTCAAGGCGCCTGCTGGCTTCGTAGGCGATCAGGAACGAAGATTTTGGCTCCCAGAGAAGTATGGGCTGACCGGGTTTAATCACCCCGATATGATAAGGCGAGGCCTCATGGGGAATCTAACCGCAAGAACAGGTTTTCCGGCCCAGGCTTTGGTCTGTTGGCAGATTATCCCAGAATCAGGGCCTCTCTCATTTCCTGGGTGCCATTTTCAAGTGCCTCTGGATCCGGCTTGTATTCCAGGCCGCGTATTTGAGAAATACCCACCACCCTTATCAGGGAATTAGTCAGAAAGGCCGCCCTCGCGCGCCTTATATCATAGGGTCGCAAGACGCTTTCCCTCGCCATTCCGGTCGCGAGGATAACGCGCCTTGTTATCCCCGGCAGAACACCGGATGATATTGGTGGTGTAAGCAGATCATCATCAACAAGGAAAAACAGGTTTGCCCTCCCTGTCTCGGCTATCTCGCCCCGCTCGTTCAGGAGAACCGAGTCCCAGCATCCCTGTGCCTCAGCGTCTTGTTGGGCAAGGTGATAGAGGAGTCGCGATGTTGTCTTGTGCTTACAGAGTGGGTTTTCGGAGAAAACCCCGTAATCCGAAAGCACCAGATCGACAATTTCCGGGACCGACCCCAGAGGTTCCGCTTTGGCCAGATAACGGGACCCCTCGTCCAAGAATAGAGTTATCCTGACTTTCCAATCCAGGTCAGGGGACCGGTCAGCCAGTGCTTCCGTGAGCGCGTTGACGAAATCTATTTCTGAGAAACCAAGGCCCAGAAAACGTGCGGAACCTTTAATTCTCTCTATGTGAAGTTCCAAGAACTCCGGTATGCCGCCGGAGACCCGAATGGTCTCAAAAAGGCCGAGGCCGTGGAGGAGGGAGTTCATCTATTCTCTAAAAAGACTGGACAAAAGCCCCTGCCAATCCTCGCGCGAGAATGGTCCGAGATAATTTGAAGTGTCCCTCGCGATTTGCTCCTGTCAGTAAATTCAGTGATTGTTGCCCTGCTTTTGCCTACGCGCATTTTGTAGGGCATTAGCAGCGAGAAAAGAAGGAGCCTGTAAAAATCCTTATCTTTCTCGGGGTTTATTTCTATAAGATTGGGAGAAAGTCTTTCCACAAGCCACTTTTCAATCTTTTCTCGTGAAGTCTCGTAAAGCGAAGCATTTCCTTTGGCGATCGGCTGTGCGCACTCCAATCCCCTTATGGCTCCAACTATCAGCCGGAGGACGGATTCACCATCCAGTTTGTCTTTCACGAGGCCGATGTCCGGTGAGCACTCAAGGACAAACTCCAGGGCTTTTTTCTTATTGGCTAAACGTGTCCTAGTTATGTTCATGGGGAAAGTATACCAGACTCCTGGACTCTTCATCAAGTTGATTATCTATCCGTGAGTAGGTTATGATTAACATTTAGCATTATGAAGGAAGTCCTTGGGGCAAGGCCCGTGATTTTTAGGGACATGTATCCGGTGTCCACTACCTACGCGACTCATGGGATCTACTATTACCCTGCTAAGTTCATCCCTCATGTGGTCAGGTATTGCATTGAGAATTATTCCCGAGGGCCGGGCACGCGTCTTTTTGATCCATTCGGGGGTTCCGGGACAGCAGGAGTGGAGGCTTATATGAGCGGTCTGGATTTCGCGCTGGCTGACATAAACCCCATACTCAAGCATCTGGCCGAAGTGAAGCTACTACGCCTGGATCCGCATAAAGACTGGCGCGCGGAACTGGACAGGTGTCTGGCGGCTCTGGAAAGTGGGAACGGAAGATTTGTGCCCAGCTGGAAAAGCATGGGCTACTGGTATGAGGCCCCTGTTCTGGAGGAGCTGATGAACAGATGGGGGAACCTGGAAGGGTTACAATCCCCTCTCAAGTCAATTCTCATTTTCGCGCTTCTGAGAATTTCCAGACTGTTTTCCTGGGACGAGGACAAGGCCCCCAAGCTCTTCAAAAGCAAGAGAAAGACAGAGGAGCTTCAGGAAATTCTTAATGGAGATTGGAAAGCGGTCATGAGGGCTCGGCTGGAAAAAACAGCCAGGGAATACTTGGCGAGGGTTACCGAGTTCAACCACTTTGTCAGGGGCCTCGCAAGGGAACCCAAATATGAGATCTACAACGGAATAGACATCTCTGAACCGGGGGAGTTCCCTGGAGTTAGATACGATTTGGTCGTAACTTCACCTCCGTATCTTCAGGCCCAGGAATATCTGAGGACAAGCAAGATTGACCTCTATTGGCTAGGATACTCCGAGAAGGAGATAAAAAGGCTCGCAAGAAGTGAAATTCCATAATATAAGAGACCACCCACGGATTGGTGGAGAGAATATCCTTTGATTGAGGGAATCGTCAGTTCAGCTCTGGCAATTTCCTATTTTTACTACTTGCTGAAAGCATTTGACTTGACTCTTGAGAATCTCTTGCCGGGTGGCCATATTTGCGTGTTTCTCGGATCCCCCAAGACTCAAGGAAAGGAGGTTCCCATCTGGCGGGTGATAGCTGATCATTTAGAAAATAGGGGTTTGCAACTTATTGAAGTTTTTAAGGATAGGATAGCCAACAGGAAGCTTTTTAGAGGCCGTAAGAACCTGAACCCCATGGGAATGGAATCAGAGTTTTTGGTAGTGGCCAGGAAGGGGTTATAGCCCCTCCAGCGCGGCCATCTTTGTCATGCACTCCTGCCATTCTGATTCTGGTTCCGATGCGAATGTTATTCCACCACCGGTGCCGTAAAGCAAAAGATCACCCAGAAGCTCGCATGTCCTTATTGCCACCGAGAAACAGGCATCGCCCCATGGCGCTGTGTAGCCGATTATTCCGGTATAGACCCCCCTGGGACTCGCTTCGTGCCTGGCTATGGCTTCAGTCGCGGAGGACTTGGGCGCGCCGGTCACCGACGCTGGCGGAAAACATGATTCCACTGCATCCCAGGCGTCTTTGCCCGGCGAGAGATCCGCTTCAATAACTGAGACCATCTGATACACCGTCGCATAATTCTCAACCCTGAAAAGCCTTTTCACCCTTACACAATCCGAGATGCGGCCGAGATCATGCCTTGCTATGTCCGCTATCATCAGGTTCTCTGCCCTGTCTTTCTCTGACCGGAAGAGCCTTTGTCTTCCACCGGAGCCGCGAGCGAGTGTCCCCTTCATTGGTTTTGTAGTGGCGGTACGGTTATTGACGCGCAGAAACAGCTCTGGCGAACCGCTTATGACCAAACCACTGCCCGTGTCCAGATATGCTCCATAGGGCACGGGCTGTTTTCTGAGGAGCGCGCGGAAAAGCCCGAGCGGACTGCCCGAAAACCCAAAGCGTGCCCTTATCGTATAGTTTGCCTGATAGTAGTGGCCATTAGCTATCTCTTCCTTCATTTTCCTTATTGTTCTGGTGTAGTTTTCCGCGGACTGGTCAAAATCCCGGAGCCAAATCCTGAAATTCCCACCCGCCGGCAAGCTCAAGGCAGGCCAAGGTTCCTTTGATCCATCCAGGTGCCAAATGAACCATTTCCCCGTTATCTCGTCCTTTACGGTTAGGTTGTCGTATAGTCCGAACCAAAATCTGGGTAAGGGCCCTCTTCCCCTCCCGAGGCCGAGCATATCCTCGGCCAGGTCATAGGACAGATAACCCACCATAAACCCCTTTACTGAAAGGGAACGCAGGGCATCCCAGGATAAATTCTTGCCGGTATAGACCTCACTTGGCTCTCCAGCCAATACGGTTATCCTCTCGGAGAACGAGGGTTTGGTAGTGGGTAGTATGGCCGAAAACACCCATAAATTATATCCCATGAACCGGTTCCCACGCCTGCTTTGATGAGCCTCAGCCAAGCCTTAGTGCAGAGGACCCTGGATACCCGATATAATTTGACCATGGTTGAGGCCAAGAGCCTTTCCAAGACATTCATGGATAAGAAACGGGGCAGGGTAAGGGCGGTTGATGGGGTATCTTTCCGCGTGAACCCCGGCGAGGTTGTGGCTCTGCTGGGCCCCAATGGCGCGGGAAAGACAACAACAATGAGGCTCCTTTCTGGGCTTCTCATCCCGGATCAGGGCGAGGCCCTCTTAGCTGGCAAACCCCCAAAGGAAGCCAAGGCACTCCTCGGTTTTCTGCCAGCCGATTCGGGGCTTTATCACAGGTTAACCCCACGAGAGGTTCTAAGCATATTCGGTAGATTGTCAGGCCTTCAGAAGGGTGAGCTCGTGCGTAGGATTGGCTATCTTTCTGAGAGACTCGGCTTGTCCGACTTCGTTGATACGAGAATAGCTAGACTCTCCACCGGAATGAGGCAGCGCGTCGCGGTCGCCAGGTGTCTGGTGCACAATCCACCCATACTCATCATGGATGAGCCGACAAAGGGGCTGGATGTTGAATCTGCCAGGGCAGTTGAAGATTTCATCCTTGAGATGAGGACTGAGGGTAGGGCAATCCTGGTTTCAACGCACATTATGGAGGAGGCAGAATTCATGGCGGACAGGGTGATCGTAATAGCCGGAGGCCGCCTTGTGGCGGAAGGAACCATATCTATTCTGAGACAGACAACTGGCAAACAGAAGCTCAGGGAGGTCTACCTCGCGCTAGTAGGGGGTTTCAGATGAGATTCAGAGTTCTTTTTCTCAAGGAGATTAAAGAGATAATCAGGGACAGGAGGGCAATAATAAGCATGATTTTCGTTCCATTGATCGCTATACCCACGATTCTCCTTGCGGTCTCATATTTCACGGCATCCGCTGTTAGCAAGATAGAAAAGGCCGCCCACCCCATTGCCATTAGGCCAGGATTTCCCCTGTCCGGCCTTGATAGTCTTTTGACGCGGAAAGGTCTGTTGCCGTTCTGGTCGGATTCCCCCCGTGCCGAGGTTGAGATGCGTAAGGCTGACATTGGCCTGTGGTGGGAAAAGAACGATGATGGCACGGTTGCCGTAATTCTTTATCACGATGCCTCGGACGAGTCCTCAGGATATTCCCTTGGGAAGGCCAGCGCCGCGATAGATTCCCTGAGTGAGTTAACCATAAGGAGTAACATGGAGACCCTGGGTGCGCCTGCGTGGATGTGGCGGCCCATTTTGGTGTCCGAGGAAAATGTTGCTCCTCCGCAGAGGATGGCCGGCTACATCCTAGGCATACTGCTGGGCTACCTCATTGTTCTTCTTGTCTTTACCGGCGGAATGTATCCCGCTATGGATCTTGTTGCAGGAGAACGGGAGCGACACACGATGGAGATCCTGCTTTCCGCGCCGGTTTCCAGGGGAGTCATAGTCTCATCCAAGATAAGTGCTGTGGCGCTGTCGGCTCTGGTCACCGGATTATTGAACCTTGCTTCATACGGCCTCTGTTTCATGTTCTTGGGGGACTTGGTCCCAGAGCTTAATGAGTTGACCGCGGAAATGCCAATGAGCCTTGCTGGTTTCCTCGTCCTTATCACAAGTGTTTTTCCACTCGCTGTTTTCGCCGCGTCGCTTGAGGTCGCGCTGGCCTCCTACGCGAAGAGCTACCGGGAGGCGCAGACATATTTGACGCCTCTTTCCCTTATAGTGATATTCCCTGCCATGGCGAGCATGTTTCCCGGCGCGCACATGACCCCACTGGGCGCGCTTGTCCCAGTCTATAATACTGCGATGACAATCAAGGGTGTGCTCATGGGAAACCTCGCGCTGTGGCCATTTGTCATAAGCCTGGCCGCAAATTCGGTTTATGCGGGGATAGCCGTATTCTTGGCTGCGAAGGCCTTTGGCAGGGAAGGAATACTCAAGGCAGACTAGCTGTTCAGGATAACTATGGCCAAGTTTAGGACGGACGCGAAGCTGACCCAAAGGATATATGGGATCATCAGGATTCCGGCGAGCTTTGAGATTTTGAAGAACCAGATTATGGTCAACAGGATGAGGTTTTGGTGTTCATGTGGATATTGTATCATTTTTGAGGATTCATATTCAACGCATGCTTGAAATCATGCGTGACAAAAGTTTATAATAATAGCCTCCAGTGGAAATTGATAGAGAAATGATGGCCAGGGCACTTGACCTGGCCATTTTAGGGAAACCTTTTGCTGGCTCACGGCCGGCCGTAGGCGCGGTCATAACGAAGGGTGGCCGTATAGTTGGTATTGGATTTTATCGTGGCCACACAAGCCTGCACGCTGAGGCAGAGGCAATCCTGATGGCAGGAGCACACGCCAGAGATGGAACCCTGTATGTGACGCTGGAACCCCACTGCTACCACGGAACCCAGCCACCCTGCACGAGCAGGATCATAGAGGCCGGGCTGAGCCGGGTTGTCATCGCGGGGCTTGATCCAAATCCCAAGGTCAACGGCGGGGGCGTGAGACAACTCAGACAGGCTGGGATTCAGGTTGATGTTGGCCTCATGGAGGACGAGGCGAAGGCAATAAACCCCGGCCATTTCAAGTGCCATACAACCGGCCTCCCACACACCGTTTTGAAGATAGCCATCACCATGGATGGCTTTATGGCTGATGAGACCGGAAAGAGTCAGTGGTTATCCTCTGAGGAATCCCTGGAGATGGTCCACAGCCTCAGGGGGGAGTTCTGTGCGGTTGCCGTGGGGGCTGGAACCGTTCTCTCGGATGATCCGCTCCTGACGCCCAGAAAGACCTACGCGCCGTTGCCGCCCACGAGGATTGTTCTGGATTCATCCCTCAGAATACCCCTCTCCGCGAAAGTCCTTAACCCGGACGGAAGGACCATAGTAATAACAACCACAAAGGCCCCTACTGATAAAATCAAGGAAATAGAGGCCAAAGGCCACGGCGTATGGGTGATGGGAGACAATCTGGACATGGAGGCAATCCTGAGAAAGGCGGTCTCAGAGGACATGAACTCCATCCTATTTGAGGGAGGAGTAAAACTGGCAAAGGGTCTGATTGAGAGTCCGTGGTTGGACGAGCTCATTGTCTGCGTCTCGCCTCGTTATTTGGGCAAAGGTCTCTCGCCATTCGGCGGGCCATTTAGCCTTGAGTCCGCGCCCTGTTTCAATCTGAGGGAGGTGAAGAGGGTAGGGAACGACGCCTGGTTCAGGCTCACAAAAGATCTCAACCCGAAGGAGCGACAGTCATATGACACCTCTCAGAAAACGCGAACACTGGGGAAGTAGCCTAGGAGTCATCCTGGCCATGGCCGGAAATGCCGTTG
Organism: Caldifarciminota bacterium; assembly: GCA_049969615.1. Classification (GTDB taxonomy): domain Bacteria; phylum Hydrothermota; class Hydrothermia; order JBDRYB01; family JBDRYB01; genus JBDRYB01. The sequence goes on along the minus strand of JBMFOM010000010.1, from coordinate 19,625 downwards.
GCCTGGGGAACTTTCTCCGCTTCCCGGTTCAGGCCGCCAAGAACGGCGGCGGTGCCTTCATGATTCCGTATTTCATCTCCTTTCTGTTGATAGGCCTTCCCCTGATGTGGGTTGAATGGACCATAGGCAAGAGAGCAGGACTTCTGGGACACAGCTCCACCCCAGGGGCATATGAGAGCATCTGGCGCAGCCCTATAGCAAAATACCTGGGCATAATGGGTATCCTGTTTCCGCTCATAATAGTTACCTATTACATATACATAGAGAGCTGGTGCCTGGGTTATAGCATACTCTCGGTTGTGGGTCAACTGCCCAAGATGCCCGCGCTCGTGGACACCGGCGTTGCCCAGGTTCTCAAGCCTTTCGCGGATTTCCTTTCGGGTTATCAACAAAGCCGCATCCTCGCCGGCGGCAACATCATCGTTCCCTCGGTCGCGTGTTATTTCTTCTTCATCATTACCCTTGCCTTGAATGTGTGGATACTTTCGCTTGGCATAAAGAAGGGAATAGAGATCCTCGCAAAAATAGCCATGCCTGTCCTGTTCCTGATGGCCGCGGCCCTGGTTGTAAGGGTTTTCACGCTGGGAGCGCCGGTCCATCCGGACCAAACCTCCCTCGCTGGCATGGCATTCCTTTGGGAACCGCAATGGGAGGCTCTCCTGCGCCCATCAGTCTGGCTCGCGGCCGCGGGTCAGATATTCTTTACCCTTTCCCTTGGTTTCGGAGCCATCATCACCTACGCGTCCTATCTCAAGGAGGATGAAGACATAGCCCTGAACGGTCTGGCCACCGCTTCCGCCAATGAATTCGCTGAAGTCATTTTGGGAGGCTCAATCGCGATTCCGGCCGCGGTGGTATTCTTCGGCATAGCGGGAGCGCGCGACATAGCCGCCGGCGGGGCCTTTAACCTAGGCTTTATAACAATGCCAGCGATATTCTCATCCATACCATACGGCAATATCTTCTCTGCCCTATGGTTCGGGCTTCTCTTTCTGGCTGGCATAACCTCCTCAGTCGCCCTGAGCCAGCCAATAATAGCGTTCTTGGAGGACGAGTTCGCTTGGTCAAAACTCAGGGCCGCGCTTACCCTGGGGATATTCTTGCTCATCTTCACCCATATCCCCATAATGCTCCGCGGCGCGCTTGATGAGATGGATTTCTGGGCCGGGACATTTGGGCTTGTCCTCGGCGCGGCCGTTGAGGTAATCCTTCTGATGTGGATCTTTGGTTCGGACAGGGCGTGGGAAGAGCTGCATCAGAACGCGCTAATAAGGGTGCCTAGGCTCTTCATGTATATCACGAAATTCGTCACCCCGGTTATCCTCCTCATCATCCTCGCGGCCTGGACAGTGATGGACATAATCGCCCCCGCTGTAAAAACGATGGCTACTCAGGGGTTTATCGGATGGTTAAATGGTTTCATAGGCTCGGGGATCGGCGTGTGGACAGGAAGGCTGTTCATGGTTGCGGTGGCGGTGCTCTTTGCCATAATGATAAATTCGGCCTGGCGAGGCAGGCGTAGCCAGAACAACGGAGGTGCGTCGTGAGCTGGCAGGGCTGGGCGTTCGTGATAATAGCATGGGGAGTGGTCGGGTCCCTGTTCTTCTGGTGCTTCTGGAAGGTGCTGGCGGGAAAGAGGAATAACGACGATTCGGGAGGAAAAACCGCCTGAGCCCTATTCGCTGATAACTATCTCCACCCGCCTGTTGAGCTGCCTGTTCTCGTCTGAGTCATTCGGAACAAGGGGTTTTGTCTTCCCGTAGCCAACAGCCCTCATCCTGTTTCTGGCTATCCCCATTCCCACTAGGCCCTCCATGACCGCTTTTGCCCTTCGCTCTGAAAGAGCCTGGTTATAAGCCTCTTCTCCAACATCGTCCGTGTGGCCCTCTATGATGATCTTTATACCCGGGTGTTCCTTCATGAAAAAAGCCAGCCTGGATAGCTCGGGCCCGGATTCGGGCCTCAGCTTGTCCGAGTCAAAGTCAAATAGAAAATTCCTGACAGAGAAACTGGCTCCGGTCCTGATGGGTTGTAGGCCTATCTCAAGGCTGGATTCCTGGTATGTCCTCTCGTCCGTGAGGTCGTAGTTAAACGAGGAGTAAGTAAAATCTCCTGCCATAGCCTCGGCCGTCACACCATAAAGAGTCCTCTTAGGCAGTATCAGAGTAAAGCCCCCAGAGTAGGGATCCGTCTCAACCTTCTGCACCACCTCGCCTGTTTCCAACAGTTCCACTGTGACAAATGCCCGGAGAGGCCCGCCGGTTGACGCGTCAAAGACCCTTCCCTTGACCAGGGTCACGGGCGAGGGAGCGAACTCAGGCTTGAGCTTCACCCTGTATATGTGGGATACAGTGTCGCCGTCCTTTGTGATACTGTCTCCCCTGGCGAAATAGATATACTCCCCGGAGGCCGGCACGGAGAAGAATATGTCATCGTATCTCGTGTTGTATGGCTCCCCCAGGTTCTTCGGCTCTGTCCACTCGCCGTTAACGAGCCTGCTCACGAATATGTCCTGGCCGCCGAGGCCCATGCGCCCGTTTGACGAGAAATAGAGGGTCACCCCGTCAGACGCGATGAATGGCGAGTATTCCTCGCCCATCGTGTTCACAGGCGCACCGAGGTTCTCCGGTTTGCCCCATTCCTTGCCGTTCCACCTTGAAACCCAGATATCTGTCTTTCCTTTCCCACCCTCTCTGTTGGAAGCAAAATAAATGGCAGAGCCGTCCGGCGCTATGGTCACATGAGCGTCCCAGGTCGGGCTGTTCACGACAGGGCCGAGATTTTCAGGTTGGAGCCACCTATCCTTTTTCCACCGGGATATGAATATGTCCATCCCACCTTGGCCCTCCTTGAGGCCGAAAAATTTTCTCACAGCGGGGTCAGGCGAGGTATTGTATCCCAAAAGCAGAGCCTTGCCATCAGCGGATATGGCCCCGGGGCCCTCGTTCAGGAGGGTGTTCAGGTCGCGGAGGTTCTCCGGAGGGCCCCAGTTTCCCAAGGAATCAGCGAAGCTCACCCATATGTCCTCGCCGCCGAGCCCCCCGTACCTGGTGGAACAGAAGAACATGGTTTTGCCATCTGGAGACACCACGGGAAGGTAGTCCCCACCGCCAACTGGCGTCATGTCATAAGCAGTGTCGGGTAGGACGAGGCCCGGGACCTGCTCAGGGGCCTGGACGAGGAGGAGTGTGATCAGGATCACCTTTATATTCTAAGGCAGGAGGCAGAGCCCGGTAAATTACTTCAAGACCCTGAGATCTCACGCTTTCTTTTCCCGTGAACCCATTGTCCCACAAGCAAAAGCTCTGACTGACTCACAGCAGGCGGTCCATTGCCAGTAGTGACCGCTCAGGGTGTAGCTAACAAGAAAAGCCATAAGGGTTATGGGATTCATGGTTATCTACCTCCAAGAAAGTTTCTCTTGATGGCCGCGGCTTCGCGTAGCCAGGTTATGTAGGTGTCAACGAGGACGCCATCTTCCGTGGTGTCGCCGTACCGTAAATGAAGCAAGATCCACCAAGAGGATAAGCACCAGGGTATGGATCAGGTATAGTTCCGTTGTAGAGCTCTCAGCACCGCCCCTGACAAACGCCGCCATGACAGGTATGGATCAGGTATAGTTCCGTTGTAGAGGGAGTCCCTGGCCTCTTTATAGCAGACTATGAACCACCACGGGAAATGACTGCCAGCTATAAAAAGGCTATCCCCCTCAAGGGGTAGATGGGGGTGAGAAATGGTAGGGAAGGCTAGATATATTCTCAGGGTATCCGAGGAAGAGTTTCCCCAGAAAAGCTCCTTAACCTCAATCAGGTATAACGCTCCAATAGAGAGAAAGGTGTCAATCTGGATGATCTTTCCATAGACGCATATCTTGTTCGGGTAGATCAAAGGACAGCCTGGGACATAGGGAAGTTCCGGCGGCAAGGAATCCCATCCGAGGGTGTGGTAAATGTATGCGGCCGTGTCGTGTTGAAGAAGGTATTCCGTGTAGGCAGAGTCAACCTTTCCCCGGAGCCCGGGATCATCTCTGATTCCAGCAAGATCATAGGTCCATCCGCCTGCCAGAGCGGCCCCAGCAACCAGGGCCCATTTCCATCTCTCGCTCTTCATCTCACACCTCCTTAAGTTAGGTAAATTATATACCGTCGGGGGGTGTCAACGTGCCACATGCTAATCTGAGCGAGGGGCTCAGAACTTGCTGAAGCAGCTTACCGAGAGGCCTTATCATTTCCAACGGCATGACCGGTGCTTATCTTTTGCTCGTTGCCCTTCCCATAGCAATCATAGCTCTGGCCATATTGCTTTATTTCCTGACAAAGGGGGTTCGCTAGCATGGTCGCTCTCGCGTTCGCACTATATTTCCTGGTCATACTGTTCGTTGGATTCCTGAGCGCCAGGCGCTCCTCAAGGTCAGTGGCAGACTTCTTCCTGGGTGGCAGACGCATGGGGAGCTGGGTGGTCGCGCTCTCGGCAGTGGCATCCGGAAGGAGCGCGTGGTTGGTCCTGGGCCTTTCGGGCATGGCCTACACCAAGGGGGTATCTGCTGTCTGGGCCTGCGTTGGATACATAATCGTTGAGCTCCTTCTCTTCATATTTCTTGGCAGGAGGCTCAGGAACTTCACGGGCGAAAAGGGGGACATCACCCTGCCGGACTTCCTGGAATCCAGGTTCTCCAGCCCGGCGCTAAGAGTAATATCGGTGATAATACTCCTCGCGTTTCTCACAACTTATCTCGGCGCGCAGATGCTCGGTGGCGGCAAGGCCTTCTTAGGCTCGCTGAACATCCCACAGGGATGGGGCCTCGTCCTCACCGCGGGCATAGTCTTCGTCTATACGATAGTGGGCGGCTTCTATGCGGTCTCTTACACGGATGTAATTCAGGCACTTTTCATGATTCTGGGCCTGGTCGTGCTCCCAGTCGTCGCCCTAGTTCACCAAGGCGGCATCCAGCCTATCCTTGAGACCCTCAGGGCCCTTGATCCCCGGCTCGTTGACCCCTGGACTCTGGGCGCGGGCGGCACAATAGGCCTCCTGGGCATAGGCCTAGGTTCGCCCGGAAACCCCCACATCCTGGTAAGATACATGAGCGCGAGGGACACGGACATTCTTAGAAAATCAGCCCTTATTGGCACGGTTTGGAATGTGATCATGGCATGGGGCGCTGTCATGGTCGGCCTTGTGGGCAGAAAGATATTCCCGCTGGCGAACATGCTCGTTAACTCGGACCCAGAGAACCTCTACTCTGCCCTGGCCCAATCATATTTTCACCAGTTCCTATTTGGCTTGGTAATGGCCGCGGTATTTGCGGCGATCATGAGCACGGTTGATTCACAGCTCCTCGTCGCGTCAAGCGCTGTCGCGAGGGACATATACCAGAGGTTTTGGGGCAGGAGGGCGTCGGAGCGCGTGATGGTCTGGCTTTCAAGGGGTTCCGTAGTCCTGATAACCGGCGTGGCACTCGTGCTCGGATACATAGGCAGGAACTCCCAGCTAGTTTTCTGGTTCGTTCTCCTGGCCTGGGCTGGCCTGGGCGCGGCTTTTGGTTCGGTGGTTATCCTCGGTCTATACTGGAAGAGGGCGACAGCGCCCGGGGCCATAGCCGGCCTCCTGGTTGGCGCGATAACCGTCTTCGCCTGGAAACTCAGTGGCCTTTCCGGGTTCATCTACGAGCTGGTGCCGGCTTTCATCTTGGCCACGGTGGCCGTTTTCGTCTTCAGCTTTCTCAAAAAACCTGCAAAAGACGCGCAAAAGGGAAAATCTTGAGATGAGGCTTTTTACAGCAATTGAACTGCCTGAGGATGTCAGGGCGTCCGCCTGGGAGTTTGAACGTTCGTTAGCTGAATCATACAGGCACGCGAGGTGGGTTGCCAGGGAGAACCTGCACCTGACCCTCATTTTTATTGGCGAGGCCCCGCCAGCCCTGGCAAATGAGATAAAAAATGCACTCGCGTCCGTCAAGGCCGAACCGTTCACTATCTCGCTTGAGGGCGTGGGTTCCTTTCCGGAGAACAGGCCCATAGCCAGGGTAGTCTGGATAGGGGTGAGGGAGGGGGCCGAGGAACTGGCGCGTCTTGCGGGGAAGGTGCGTCTCGCGCTTGATCCCCTTGGTATAAGGGATGATAAACCATTTAGTCCCCACCTCACCCTCGCGAGGGGCCGGAGGGAAACGGGGATTCCGATCCGGAGGCTTGGTTCTCCGAGCTTTGGCCCGGTGAGTTTTAGGGTCGGCCACTTCAGCCTCATGGAGAGCAAGCTAAGGCCAGAAGGACCTATATACACGAGGGTAGCGTCTTATCCACTGCTTGGAGAATGAGATGAAAGAAAGGGCCTTTGGGTTCTGGCTGGTAATCGTCACGCTCGCGTGGTTCGTGGTAGGCCTCGTTTTTATACGCGGCTTCGCGCCAGTGGATTTCTACGGCGACGGAGCCTATTTTGCCCAATCAGTAATGAGGTGGATAGAACATGGCTGGCCAACAACCCTCTTGGCAGGTCCCCAGGGCGCTGAGTTCGGATGGGGATTTTTCACCATTTGGATATATATTAGCCTGATCAGGTTGACTTTTCAGCTCTTTGGACAAAATCCATGGGCAATGAGATTCCTCTCCCTTATCTCGGTTGGGGTCGCCCTGACACTCGCGGGCCTCATTATGGCCAGGCTCAGGGAAAACAAGGCCGGGTCTGCCGGAATGTTTTTCCTTCTCATGGCCCTCTCGCCTCTCCCATTGGTAATAGGCCACACCGAGAGACCAGAGGGTCTCGCGGCACTCTGGATCACGGCCTCGGTAGCGCTCATGCTTCTCCCGAGGAAACGTTTTTTTCAGAACCTAGGTTTCTTCATTCTCCCCATGTCCTTCTGGATTCACCAGCTTGGGGGTCTTATGGCTTTCTGCCTGTTCATGGCCATGATCCTCGCATTACCCGTGATGAGAAAGCACGGTCAGCGGATACTCTGGCTAATGGCTGGCGGGATCATTGTGCTTGTGACCAGTCTCTTTGTGTCCTGCTATTCCGGAAAACTGCTCATTCTGGGTTATGTAGTCGGAATAAGCGAGAAGGGTTGGGGTATCGTAAAGATACTCTCTTCCTGGCACCTCATGATCGCTGTTACCGTAGCCGCGCTTGCGTTCCTCCTATGGCCCTTGCGTAAGGCTAGGCTTGACCTGGACAAAACGCTCCTCGCGCTCATAACGATCGGATTGGTCATCTTGCCCATGATATTCGGGATGAGGCCACGGAGGATATTCCAGTTCGTTTATCCCCTTCTCTGGATATTGCTTTATATCGGTTTTCTATATGCGGCCCAGATAGGTAGGCTCTTCAAATATGGCTTCCTGGCCCTTGTTCTTGCCGGAATGTGCTTTTACTGGTGGAGATCAGCTAGCGTCTTGCGGATCACACTTTTGAACCCCGCATATGTGCGAGCGGCCAAGTGGTTCATGCAGAAAAACCAGGAGAGAATTGCATCTGCGGACAGCATTTTATGGCCCTCCACGGCGAGGGATACCTCTTCTGGCTTCTGCCAAAGGAAAAGCAATTGACTGTCAGTCCGTATTTCCGTGGCCCCGTGAGAGACGGGAATCTGGTTCTGATAACGGACTACGAACTAAGGAGTGTCCCATATCTCACACCTCTGGATAGTCTTGATCTTGGTTTCACCTACTCGTTCTACGGGTCAAGGCCCTTCAGGAAAATCTATATTTGTGGGTGCAGAACTCAACCTTGATGTCAAGCCACATTTGGGGGGTCTGTCCTCGGGAAATCGCGGAGACCTCTGACAAAGCAGGGATACCCAACCCTGACACCTCATTTTTCCCAATTCGTTTATTGATAAGGGATCCCAGGGATCATGGGGCAAAGTTTCGGCACTAGGCTACTTGTGCCGGGTCTATGAACACGAAACCCCTGAAAAATCCCGGTTTGTCCTTGGTCCCTATCCGGGAGCCTCATCATAGCTGGAAGAGAACCATGAGGAAATGCCCTCTTGGCGGGATTTTTCAGGGGCCCCCTCTTATAACCCTGTTCTCTTGGACAAAGCGCTCCTCCCTCAAACCAGTAGGTTATTACTACTTTATTAGAGGTCTCAAATGTTTGTTCCTGCGCAGGGAGTGGGTTACAAATTAAGGAAAACATCTCCCAGGCTAGGTTCAACTTCCCTGAAATCAAAGCCAGAAAGCAATCCTCTGTCCGCGATGCACCTGACGCCGTCTGCGGCCATCCTGGCTCTTATGCCCTTTTGTCTGAGAGACCTGTAGGCCTTACCCTCATCTCCCCTGATCGCGAATACCCGGCCCAAAAGTCCCTCTTTCAGCTCCTGAGGTGAGCCTCGCGCGACTATCTCTCCCCCCTTCATGAAAAATACGAAAGAAAGCCGCTCGGCTTCCTCTGAACTTGATGTGGTGAGCAAAATCGTTTTGCCGGCGCCAGCCATCCTGTATAACATTGACCATACTTCCTGCCTGAAAACAGGGTCTATTCCCCTGGTTGGCTCATCCAGAAGGAGCAATTGGGGATCATGCAAAAAACCTGCAACCAGGGCCAGCTTCTGCCTCATACCACCAGAGAGCTGGCCTATCAGCCTGTTTTTAGCATGGGTCAGGCCAGCCATTTCCAGAAAATAATCAACCCTATCCCTGCTAACGCGATACATGTCAGCCAGGTATGAGAGATGTTCAAGAGGAGTCAGGTCCTCATAGAGGCCCTGGGTCATGGGGACATAGGAGAGAACTGATCTAACCTCTTGGGGCGGCCTGCCAAAAACGAGAACCTCACCCTCGGTTGGCCTGAGACTTCCAGCGGCTACTGCCAGGAGAGTGCTCTTGCCCGCGCCGTCAGGCCCGAGAAGCCCGGCTATGATCCCCGCATCAAGGCTGAGAGCAATATTCCTGATGGCACGGGTGGGGCCGAAATCCTTTGAAACCCCATCCATGATCAGGGGTTTGAGGTCATTCTCATCCGGAGACATATCTCAGGGGCGCAATCGGATATCCGCATACATGCCTGGATAAAGCCTCGCGCCCTCAACCAGAACATGCACCTCAAAGACCCTGCTGGTGCGCTCCTCAGGGGTTATTATCTCCTTTGGAGTGAACTCTGCCTTCTGGGATACGAAAACAACCCTTCCGGGAAACTCATCGGGGAAGGCATCGGTTTTCACGACAGCGGGTGTTCCTATCTGAACCCTGCCGATGTATTTCTCTGGCAAATAGACCCTGACATACGGGCTGTCCAAGACACCGATAAGATAAACAGGGACGCTCGGCGCGGCCATTTCACCTGGCTCTGCCCATTTGTCCAGGACCACGCCCGAGACCGGCGATTTCACCTCCGCGGCCCTCTTCACCTGTTCCAGAGCCATTTCGCTCTGAGCAGAGAGGGCCTGGGCCTGGGCTAGTAATGATGCCTTCTGTCGCGCCAGGGTGGCTCTCGCGCTCTTCATCTGTTCAAGGCTTTGTGAGGAAATAGCACCCTCTCCGAGTAGTTCCTCTGCCCTTTTTATGTCCTTATCCAGTTGGGCTATCTGTGGGTTCAGGGAAGCGGCCTGGGAAAGCAGTGCCTGCGCCTGTGAGTTTGCCGAAAGCAGGGTTTTAGAAAGGAGAACTGTGTCAAGGCCAAAAAGGACATCGCCCTCCCGGACAGAATCCCCTCTCTGAAAATTCATCCTATCTATTTTACCCGCTATCTCAGGGGAGATACGCACCTCCTTTACTTCAATCGTCCCAGAGAGGGTTATCTCGCCCTCATGCTTCCCACATGTCAGGGCAAAGAAAACCAGGGGAATGGCCCTTTTCACAAATCAGCCCTCTTTCAGGCGTTTCACCAGCTCCGGCAGGACCTTAAAGAGGTCATCAACCACCCCAAAATCGGCAACGGAGAAAATGGGCGCGTCAGGGTCCTTGTTGACCGCTATGATGATCTTTGAGTTTCGCATTCCCGCAAGGTGTTGCATAGCACCGGAGACCCCTATCGCAAAATAGACCCCCGGGGAGACTATCTTGCCAGTCTGGCCGACCTGGTGGGAGTGGTCAATCCAACCCTCATCCACGGCCGAGCGGGAAGCACCAATAGCGACCTTCACGCCGGTCTTCTCCGAAAGGATAGCGGCCAGCTCGCGCAGGAGGGCAAAGTTCTCCGGCCCCTTCATGCCCCTTCCGCCAGTGACTATGATGTCAGCCTCGGACACATCTATGTCGCCCGCCTCTTTCTCTGCGACTTCAACCAACGAAACCCGGAAATCAGTGTCCTGGAAGGAAGGAGAAAGGCTCTCTGTCGTCGTTGACCTTCTGGGTTCGGGAACCGGGAAGGCCTTTGGCCGAACCGAGAAAAGAACCGGAGTGTTTTCCAGCCTGTAGGAGGCAATGATTTTGCCAGTATAAAGCGGCTTGGTGAAAACCAAGGCATTGCCATCCTTTTTTACATCGGTCACATCGCTCATGAGGGGCAAACCGAGCAAGGCACCAACGCAAGGAGCAACCTCTTTTCCGAACGGGGTTGCCGAGATTATGACGAGATCCGGATTCTCCTTTTTGAAGGCTTCAGCCATTGATCGGGCGCATGGAATTGCCAACGGATGCGAGAGCCTGGCCTCGTTGACCAAAAGGATCCTGTCCGCAAAACCTACGATCTTCGCAGAGTATGGGCCAACCGCAACCGCCACAACCTCATCTGCCAAAGCAGAAGCAACACCAAAGGCCTCCAGGGAGGCCTCCTTCAGGGCCTCGCCTCTTCCTTCTGCAAAAACCAATGCCTTTGACATCTTGTCCTCCTATAGGATCTTTTCCCTCATGAAGGAGAGGAGCTCATCAACATCTTGAGGAAATTCCTTTTGGACCTTGACCCCTGCCTGTTTCTGTGGTGGCAGGGACAGGGTGGGCCTTGCAAACACCGGCGAGCCGGATACATCCTTGATCTCTATGGTCTTTTTCTTCGCGGCCATGATGCCCCTCAGCGCGGGCAGGCGCGGCTCGTTTAGTCCCTTCTCGCAGGTTATCACACATGGCAGGGAAATCCTGAGCTTCTCGGTTCCCCAATCGGTTTCCCTGGTGACAATCGCGTCCGCGCTGGAGAGCTCTATGTTCACAGCATAGGAGACGATCGGCAGGCCAAGGTTACATGCGATATAGGCCGGAACCGCGAAAGCGTTGTCATCAACGGCCTGCTTGCCAGCAAAGATCAGATCAGGATTCTCGGCCCTTAGGGTCTCTGCGAGAATGGCCGCTGTTGTCATGGGGTCAAACCATTTGTAATCCGGACTCTTGAGGAGGATTGCCCTGTCCGCGCCTATTGCCAGCGCGTTCCTAAGGACCTCCTGGGCCTCGTCTGGCCCAAGGCTCACTGCGACTATCTCGGTGTCCGGGGCCTTCTCCTTTATCCTGACGGCCTCCTCCAGACCATATTCCTCATATGGGCTGGTGACATAGACGATGCCTTCCTGGACGATGTCCGAACCATCAGGAGCAACCCAAAGGGAAATCCCCGTGTCAGGAACCCTTTTGAGAAGAACAGCTATCTTCATGGTTCTATTCTCCAGTAGGGGGAAATTATAAACCGGGGCCGCAGGCCCGCGCCTTGATTCCGGCTCGTTGTTCCCCAAACGCGAAATCCGAGAACGCGGCGTCATACCATGGGTTTGCCGAATCCTGTGTGCACCACCGGGCCCGAGACGACGAAGGACTCGTTGCGAACGAGCGCCCCGGCCGCGTTGTAACCATGATTTTGCGGCAGGCTGTAAGCCTTATTCTGGGGCAGGCTCAATTTGGATCATGAAGCCGGAGGACGCCCCTTCTCTTGTGCGAGTCATTTCATTTTGATCAGGCCCAGCCACATGGTTTAAAATATATCCTCGATGATGATTTTCGTCGCTTTGCTAGGTGGCCTCTCGCCCTCGCTCCAGGCTGGCCTGAAATCCCTGGCCCTGCCTGGCTGGGGCCAGTTTTCGGTTGGCCAGACCGCGACTGGCTGGACCTTCCTGGGTGTGGAGGCGGTTTCTTGGGCCGGAGTTCTGGGCTTCAGGGTCAAGGGGGATAGGCTTGCTGAAGAATCCCGGATATGGGCATATCAGGAAACCGGCGCGCGCCCTGACTGGGGCGAGGAATATTGGGACGCGATGGAGGCATACATGAACTACGACGATTACATACAGGCCCTGTGGGCAGAGGCCAGGCATCTCTTCCCGGACAACCCGGAGGAGCAGGCCGCGTATGTGGACTCGGTTAAGCTCACCGAGACCTGGCAGTGGCCCAGCGAATCCAGCAAGCAGGAGTTCATGCGTCTGCGTTCAGCATCCCGAAACGCGTTCAGTCTTTCTACTACCATGATGGGGGTTATTTTGGCCAACCACCTTTTTGCCGGAGTTGAGGCCTTCATCTATACCCAGTGGTTCGCAGGCACTCCTCTGGAGGGCACGGGTCTTAGGTTCAGGCTATTGCCTGAGGGTGGTGCTAGTTTTGGTTTCACGAGGACATTCTGATCGCAAAATCCTTTGAGTTTGTTGATTACGATGAGGGTTCTCCCATTTACCTTCAATTCCTCTATCTGCCGTCTGCTACCCCGTTCCACACTATTTCCTGGCTCAGGTTCGCTAGTTCAATCCTTCCCTTCTCGCGGATAAGGTTCTTGGTCTGGCACGAGTGGGGCTATCCTTCCGGGATAATACCCCTTATTGAGAGAAGGTTTTACCTGATGAGGGCCGCGTATTCCGTCCCGTTTGATGCTCCGGGTGGCCCCCTTGGTTCCCAGCCTCCAAAGGAGTGGCACAAGGCATTTGCCGGCTACTGGCACGCGAGGATATGCGATCCGGAGAATGCTCTTGATTCCCCGTGGAAGGCTGTTATCGTTCCCGTTCACTCGGTTGATCTCGCGCGTTTTAATCCGTCGCGTTCCCAGATCAAGGCCGCGAGGCAGGCAGAGAGGAGGGGACTTGTCCTGGAGGATCTATCCGGCTTCTCGGGCGAGCTTTACGGGCTTTACTTGAAAGTTAAGGCCATAAGAACCGGCTTGATTCTCAGCCCTGGGGCCATGCAATCCCTTTTCTCAGAGATGAAGGGCCATATCTTTGGTTTCATGGCTAGACAGGAGAACAAGCCTGTTGCCTTTATCCTCAACCTGATTCACAACCGCAGGGCTTTTGCATACCTGCACGGCTTTGACAGAAGCTTCGCTACCCTGAGGCCCATGAGCGCGCTCGTGTTCCGTTCCATTGAATCAGCCAGGGAGAGGGGTTGTTCCGAGTTCAGCCTTGGTTCAACCACACCCGGAGACGCTGGCCAGGCCGCGTTCAAAGAGTCCTTCGGCGCGATTGCCAGGCCAATGCGGATTCACATCAAGCAGTGGAGACTTTTTGGTTTGGGGGAAAGGGCCAGGAAATCTTTCAGGAAGAGCCTATAGGGGCAATTCATTATATTGCACCAAGAGGGTCTTTCGGATTCATGAGGGATCCGGGCTCAACGCTTTTTCTTTATAATTCCAGCCTCATCCATTCTCAGATACAGCTTGAACATCCTGTCCCATTTTGTAGAACCCCTTTTTCCTCCACCTTGTAAATTACCCCTCGTTTGACCAAACATTCAGGGCATTGCCCAGGTTGATCTTCTTGCGTTTCAATTCTTCCCTGATGTCTCCCGCATTGATCTCGTCATCCAGTATAGATGCCATAGCGTCCAAAACTTGCCTGTAGGTGTTTGCTTGTATCTTCCTGCTGTATCTGTTCTGGAAGAACTTGAACCAGAGAACGTCCAGGACCCCTTCACCTCATCGGTGCCCGTGAGTCTGTTGACAAAATCGACAAAATCCAAAACTCCGTCCCCCTCCACCCTATAGCGTGAACGAAGCTGGGCATGCCTTCGGAGCATAACCACAAATTGTCTTTGAATTCCCTCTTGGTTTTTTTGGAGGATACTTTCGGCAAGGGCCTTGTCCACCAGCTCAAATGTCTCATCTTGCGAGAGGTTCCCAATGATAGATAAATTGCCAGCACATCCGGGGGGAGTGTAATTCCCTCTTACTAGATACAAGAATAAAGTTTTACCTATGCCCGGTTCACCCACCACCATTAGATTTCTCACCTGGCCCCTCGTTGTCCTATTTATGGCTTCCTGGTAGGGGTTGATCTCCTTTTTGCGGCCAACAAGAAGCTCAGGCGATACCGGGGCGTCCGGGTTGAAGGCGTTGAAGTGAACCTCGTTCCCTATCATGGGTAAATTATAGGCCTGGGGCTATTTGCCCCGCAACCTTTCCTGTACCATCCCCCATGCCTCTTCCAGGACCTCCTCACGGGGCCGGGTCGTGTCAATGACCCTTATCCTCTTCCCCGCTCGCCTCGCCATTTTCAGATAGCCAAGCCTCACACGCTCGTGAAATTCGGTTGATTCTGATTCAATCCTATCTCTGCTCCTCTTCAATCTTGCTAGGGCATGCTCAACCGGCAGGTCGGCTATTATGGTTAGATGAGGAACCAAGCCTCCGGTCGCGAACTTGTTGAGCCTGGAGAGTATTTTCAGTGGGAGACCTCTGCCATAGCCCTGATAAGCGAAGGATGAGAGATAATACCTGTCCGATATAACGGGCTTGCCTTCCGCAAGCGCTGGCCTTATTACCCTGTAGGTGTGCTCTCGCCTCGCGGCGAGGAACAGAAAGAACTCTGCCCATGGCGATATGTCATTTTTGGAGTGGAGGAGTATTTCCCTTATCCTCTCGCCCAAGGGCGTTCCGCCCGGCTCCCTGGTCAAAAGGACACTACAACCACCTGATTCAAATTTCCTGGCCAAGCCCTCGGCAAGGGTGGTCTTGCCGGAACCCTCTATGCCTTCAAGGACAAGAAAAAACCCGCGCAACAGAAACCTCATCAGAGGCACAGGCCTGCACCATCAATTGAACCTGATTGGAGAGCGACCCCATGGGGTCGCGCCTACTTTTCAACGCCCACTGGCTTGGCGTGCTTGGCAACCCATTCCTCCACCGCCTGTCTGGCCTTATAATCTGGAACCTGTTTTGGCGGGGATTTGAAGAAATAGGACGATGGTTCCCATATCGGGCCAGAGAGACCAGCATCAAGGGCTATTTTCGCACACCGGACAGCATCTATCATTACTCCAGCAGAATTAGGGCTATCCCAGACCTCAAGCTTGAGTTCTATGGTTAGAGGCACATCACCAAATGTCTGGCCCTCCATGCGGATGTGAGCCCATTTTCTGTCCTCAAGCCATGCCACATAGTCCGATGGACCTATATAGACATTAGTGGCCCCCATGTCATAGGGTATCATGGAGGTCACTGCCTGGGTCTTTGACTTCTTTTTGGAGTCAAGACGTTCCCTCTCCAGCATGTTCATGAAATCGGTGTTCCCCCCAACATTGAGCTGGCTGGTCCTGAGAAGTTTCACACCCCTGTCGTTGAAGAGTTGAACAAGCGTTCTGTGCAAAATGGTCGCGCCTACCTGAGATTTTATGTCATCCCCCAAAACCGGAAGCCCAGCATCGGAGAATTTTTTTGCCCAGGTAGCATCAGACGAGATGAAGACCGGAATGCCGTTCACGAACGCACAACCGGCGTCAATCGCGGCCTGCGCGTAATAACGCGTGGCCTCCTCGGAGCCAACTGGCAAGTAGTTCAGAACGATCTCAGCGCCTGTGTCCTTTAGAACTTTCGCCACATCAACGGGTGGCTCTTTTGATTCCTTGATTACATTGACCAGGTATTTCCCAAGGCCGTCCATTGTTGGCCCCCTGTGGACCTTGGCGCCAAGAGGAGGAACATGGGCAAAAACAAAGGTATTGTTGGGATCTGCGTAGATTGCCTCGGCAATATCCTTGCCAACCTTGGTTACATTGATGTCAAAGCCAGCGACAAATTCTATATCCCTTATGTGGTATCCGCCAAGGACGGGATGCATTATCCCGGGGATAAAGTCTCCTTCCTCGGCATTCCGGTAATAGTGAACGCCCTGCACGATGCTAGAGGCGCAGTTGCCTACTCCAACTATAGCAACCCTCACCTTATGGTTCATTATCTCATTACCTCCTTTCCTTATCCTCAGAACCAGCAGAAAGAGGAGAGAGAAAAGTATAAAGCTCCCGGCAACGCCGCGCAACCGTGATCCACGCAAGCCCTGCGAACGGGATCATGACCAAGATGAACCAGAACGGTGGCAGAAAAGAGGCCAGAATGATCCAGAAGTATCTTATTGCCCTAGGCATGGGCCCGGCCTCAGTCCGCAATCCAAGTCCCTCACCTCTAGCCCTGGCATAGCTTATCATCACGGAAGCGGACATTGACAGGAATATAATCGCGAAATGCCAGTTGATATCCCTAAACCTCCACAGAAGGGCCGCAAAGATCGCGAACTCCGAGAGCCTGTCAACCACGGAGTCCAGAAAGGCACCAAACAGGCTCTCGCGGCTACCAGCCCTGGCGACCTGTCCATCAAGCGTATCAAACAGGCCCGCGGCCAATAGCACCAGCGCAGCTATCCACATCGGATGTGAGAGATATAACCAGGCCGCACAGAGGGTAACCAGGAAACCAGTCAGGGTGAGCAGGTTAGGGGAAACGCGGAGTTTTACGAGGGGTATAACCAGCGGCCTGGTCAACATGAGAAAGAATTTCTTTATACCTGCCATATATAACCTCAGTTTGTGCCTTTTATGACCATGACGAATTCCCCCCTTTGGGGGAATTTTCTTTCCGCCAGTGCGGATAAGCGGCCTCTTATGACCTCCTCGTGTGTTTTTGTCATTTCTCTGAACATTACGGCCTCCCGGTCTCCGAACACATCCGCTAGCTCAGCCAGGGTTTTACTTATCCTGTGGACCGATTCATATATCACTAGGGTTCTTTCCTCGGAAACGAGCTCTGAGAGCCTTTTTTTCAGGCTGGCCCTCTTTCTGGGAAGGAAACCCTCAAAAACAAAACGATCCGTTGGAAGGCCGGAGGCCGAAAGCGCGGCTATCAGTGCCGAGGGCCCCGGAACCGGCACGATATTTATCCCAGCGTCTGCCGCGGCTTTGGTTATCCTATAGCCTGGGTCAGAGATGCACGGCGTCCCGGAGTCCGAAACCAGTGCGATGTCCTTTCCGCTCGTTAGGATTTCAAGGAGCTCCTGCGCCCTCTCTCTTTCGTTGCCCTCGTGGTAGGATATAAGCGTTCTGCCGCGAATTCCGTGGTGGGAGAGGAGTTTGCGGGTTCTCCTTGTGTCTTCGCATGCTATTATCTCGGTTTCCCGCAAAACCCGGAGGGCCCGGAGCGTTATGTCTTCCAGGTTTCCTATGGGCGTTGCCACCACAAAAAGGGTTCCAGACAAGGGAGAAATTATAACCCATTTTCCATGCAGGATCATGTATCAAGGAAGGTGTGATCCTTTCCCCGGCTGTGCTTTCTTGGCTCCATCCAAGTTGAAACATGGGTTTGACGGTTTCAGAGCGAAAATTGAGCTTCTCAAGTTATGAAAAGAGCCACGAGCACTCTAAGACCATTTGAGGAAAGGATCACTAAATACACAAATGCTTGATCCTATGCAGGAAGTGGGTTATAATTTAACCCGTGAGAAGATTTCTGGCTCTGGCGCTTCTCCTCTCTTGCGATTGGTTTGGCCTGCGCGAGCCTGAGCCACCCGGAGGTCCGCCTTACTGGGAACAACCCACATCCCCTGACGCTGTCCTAAATAACCTTGAAAATGCGTTGAACTTCCAACTACCCGATAACTACATGGCCTCACTGAACGAGTTCTTTGTTTTCGCTCCTGATCCATCGCTGGATGGTCCCCAGTATGATAACTGGACAAAGGCAACCGAAGACACGGTCATAAGGAACATGATGGCGCAGTTGGACCTGGGCCAGCCCACACCAATAAACGCAAGCCTGACGGTGATTGACGAGTGGTCAGATGGGCCCTCTTCCTACTTTTACAACCTGTCATATGACATGACCGTCTATACCTCAGGGGAAAACATATACAGGGCGCAGGGAACGGCCAAGCTCAACCTGGTGAAAAACCCGGATACGAAGCTCTGGGATGTCCTTACCTGGGAGGATTTCAAAGCTGATAGCGCTTCCTGGGCCGAAATAAAGGTGGTATTCCGATGATAAGCTTTATCCTTGCCATGAGCGCAGAAATACTCGCCGGAGCAGGTGCGGCCGCTCCCAAGATGATAGACCAAGTGACCCCCGGTTTCCTGGGCCTCGCGAGGCTGGAATCCAGGGAGGACTACAAGGAATGGCTTGGGGATAAGAATGTCACGGTGATAGTTGGCATCTTTGGCCGGCTGAACTATGTGAACTTCAGGCCATTTGGATACCTGGCTATTTCCCTCTGTATCTCCCCCAAAAGCCCCTCCCCGTGTAGCCTCCGTAGGGTTAGGACCGCGTTCTTTATCCCGCGCGGGCCTGACCTGCCGTGGCATATCATCACCAGGCCGTTCACCCCGAGGAGAGGCGCGCCTCCGTATTCCTCAAAGTCAACCTTTCTGAGGAGGCCCTTGATCGCCCTTCTCATCAGCATGGCGCCCAGCAGGGTTTCGGGCCTGCCCTCCATCTCGTCCTTCAGGAATCCAAAGACCATTGATGCCATTCCCTCGCCGAACTTGAGGATAACATTGCCAACAAATCCATCCATGACAATGACATCGGCCTTTGGGCTCAGGAGCTCGTGGCCTTCAATGAATCCGATGAAATTAAGGCTACTTTTAGAAAGGATCTCCTGGGTAGCGAGAACCAGGGCGTTGCCCTTCACGGCCTCCTCGCCCACATTCAGGATACCCACACGGGGATTCTTCTCGCCGAAGAGGTGCCTGTAGGCCAAAGAACCCATTATCGCGAATTGCTCAAGCTGGTTGGGCTTCACATCAACATTCGCGCCCACATCAATGACGAGGTTGTAGCCCCCTTTTCTGCGAGGGAAAAACGCAGCTATGCCTGGCCTCTTCACGCCCTTGACCGTGCCGAGCTCCTTCAGGGAAAAAGCCATCACCGCGCCTGTGTTTCCAGCAGAGACAAACGCGTCGCCCTCACCTTTTGCTAGGAGTCTTAGGCCGACAGCAAGGGATGATCCTCGTTTGTATCTGAGGGCATCGGTTGGTTTCTCTCTGGACTCAACTCTCTCCGGCGCGTCAACAATGTCAATCCTGGTCGGGACTTCGCGGAGCGATTCCGAGATAAGCCCGGCATCGCCGACCAAAGTTATGTAAAGATCCTTTGCCTTGGACAGGGCCGCTATAGCTCCCTTTATCTCGGGTTCAGGGGCGTTATCCGTGCCCCAGGCGTCAATGATGACTCTCATCTAGGCCTTTTCAAGCTCCTTCTCTATCTTCTTCTCAGCCTTTGTCTTCTTCATGACCTTCTCGTCCCGGTAGAAACCGCACTCCGGGCAGGCCCTGTGAGGGAGCCTGGTCGCGCCGCACCTGGGGCAGGCCACTAGAGTAGGAGCCGAGGCCTTGTAATGCGTCCTGCGTTTCCGCGACCTGGCCTTGGACTGGTGTTTTTTTGGAACAGGCATCTTCTTCTCCTTCTGAAGCAAATTTTAATCCGGACTTATGGTTCAAATCAAATATACTTTATCTCAGTGATCCTTTCCCCGGATGTGCTCATTTTTGATTCTCAGCATACCCCCCTGGTTTGAGAAAGCCCGGATGGGTCAG
>JBMFOM010000009.1:0-34713 GCA_049969615.1 Caldifarciminota bacterium | reverse complement strand
GCTGACCCATCCGGGCTTTCTCAAACCAGGGGGGTATGCTGAGAATCAAAAATGAGCACATCCGGGGAAAGGATCACTAAGACCTGTGATACTTGATCCAGGCCAGGGAGTATGCTATAATATAGTTGTGAACGAGGAGGTGTAATATGTTATTGTCGCTGATATTGGGCGCTTGGACAACCATGTCGCCCGATGGCATATCTGGATGCTGTGGTGATAAGGGCTACATGAGCGGGGGTGCGAGACCGGCCTTTTACACCAGGATAACCCTCAGGGGCAACTATATCCAGGCTTCAACCGGCCTTAGGTTCACCCCATCCGGCTCAATCAACCTCACTGGCCTTCCAGGGGGGTCTGGAGCCTATGTGGCAAAGGCTTATCTGATATACTCAGTTATAGCTTCCTCATCCATGCCGGCCATGCAATTGAACGGCACGCCCGTGACCGGAGAGCTCAGAGGCACCGCGCCCTCGCCCTGCTGGTCTGATCCGAACATATACACATACATAGCAGATGTGACCAGCATTGTCAGGGCCCTGGGGGACGGGACATATACCCTATCAGGCTACTATAATCCTCCCGGCAACCCGCCTCCAGGCGGAACCGAGGGCGCGACCCTGGTCGCTATCTATTGCGAACCAAACTACGGCGGAACCCCTCCCAAGGATGTGGTGATATATCTGGGCGCTTATAGCCTCACCGATGGCGAGGAATGCGATACATGGGGAGATGTTACTGACCTGGACACCCTCCAGTGGACCACGACGAACTTCAACGCGACCAACCCTGTTAGCTCGGCCAAGCTGACAGTTCTCTTTGCTGACGGCCAGGATTACTGGAACGGGACATGCGGTCAAGAGATAGTCCAGTTCAACGGCCAGACCCTCAGGCAGGGTTCAACCGGCCTGCCCGGCGGAAATGGGAACCTGTATGATGCTGTCCATGTTGAGAACGCGATATCCCTGATACCCGGCGGCTCCTCGTCCGCGAGCAATTACTTTGAGGTAAAGTGGGACGAATCCGGCTGTTCGGGTTGTGTTGACTGCGTTACTGCCATTGGCCAAATACTCATGGTCAGCTCAACGAACTCCGAAACATTTGACTGCCAGGCCCTGGAGGTTGAGGAGGGTTGGGTTGATAAACCACCCCTCCTCATCAATGGTGCCGATGTCATCATGAGCCTGCCTTTCCCCATGTGGGGCGAGCTGGAGGTCTATTCCCCGACCGGACAGCGCATAAAAACCCTAGCGTGGGGTAACCTGGAATCCGGACGCTGGAGCCTTAAATCCCTTGGACCAGGCATATACTACATCATCCTGAGAACAGAGGCCTTCAGGGCATTAGCAAAGGCTGTAATAAGATAAGAGACCTCTGTAAAGTAGTAATAACTTACTGATCTGAGCCAGGAACGTTTTGTCCAAGTGAACAGGTTTCTAAGAGGGGCCTCTTGAAAAATCCCGCCACGAGGGCATTTCCTCAGGGTTCTCTTCTAGTTATGATGAGGCTTTCGGATGGGGACCAGGGGCAAACCGGGATTTTTTAGGGGTTTCGTGTTCATAGACCCGGCACAAGTAACCTAGTGCCGAAATTTTGCCACACGATCCCTGGGATCCCTTATCAATAAACGAATCGAGAAAAATGAGGCGTCGCAGTTGGGTTTATATTATCCCGGCATCAAATCCAGGCCCCTGAGTAGCAATGTTCCTCTCCTTATGGGGGTATCAGCCTCAACCTTGAAAACAATGTCAATCAGGTCTCCTGGGTTGAGCGAGGCCCACGCAGGATGAGGGTTGGAAAATGTGATGAGGGCCTCCACGCCCCCCTGGTCAGCGTATATGTTCAAAGCAGTCCCCTCCTGGCTCACTGACCTCACCCTTGCGCCCCGTGTAAGGAATATGGGGGCACGGTTACCGAAAGCGAAGGGGGTGAGTCTATTATAGTCCCTGTAAAATGTTATGCTCATCTCCTCAAATGTTACGGAGGTGTCTATCTCAACAGAAGGGACCATATCAATCTCCGTCATCCTCTTGGCGGCTATCTCCTCTATTCTGGCCTTGAACTCTTCTATGGCATCATTGGGAATGGTGAACCCAGCGGCCATGGGGTGGCCACCGAAATCCTCAAACAGGTATGAGAGCTCCTCAAGCGCCTCCTGGATATGGAAGCCGGGGATTGACCTGGCAGAGCCTCGCGAGCTGCCGTTCCTGCTCCGGGCAATGAGGGCTATTGGCCTGTTATATTGTTCCGAGAGCCTGGAAGCGACTATGCCTATGACGCCCTCGTGCCAACCCTCTGAGTCCGCGACCATGAACATTCTGTCCCCCTGAGAAGCGAGTATCTCCCTGGCCTCGGTGAGTATGCCGCGCTCTATGGACTGCCTGCGCTGGTTCTCGCTCTCAAGGAACTGGGCCAGGGACAACGCCTCTGCTCCGGATGTCGTTATAAGCAGCTCAAAGGATTTGTATGCGCTGGTCAGCCTGCCTGCCGCGTTGAGCCGCGGGGCCAGAACATACGATATGTGCCAGGGTTTGACCTCTCCGTTCACCCTCGCGGTATGGGCCAGGGCCTTGAGTCCAGCCTTTAGGGTGTTTGAGAGAACCTTTATGCCGTATTCGGCTAGTATGCGGTTCTCGCCCACTATGGGAGCCACATCAGCGATGGTTCCCAGCGCGACTAGATCAAGGTCCCACAGGAGGGGCTTTGGGTCAACGCGCAGGATCTGATAGAGATAAAGGAAGAGCTTGAACACGACTCCAACGCCGGCAAGTTCCCTGAAAGGATAATCCCCAAGCCTGGGGTTGACAAGGGCCAAGGCCTCCGGCAGTTCCTTAAGGGGTTCGTGGTGATCCGTGACCACGAGATCAATCCCTAGGCTCCTGGCCAAGCTGGCCTCCTCAATTGCTGTTATGCCGCAGTCAACAGTTACTATGAGCGAGATTCCCTCCTCAGCGGCCTTTTTCACACCAGCGGAAGATAAGCCGTAGCCCTCGGAAAACCGATCCGGTATATATGGCACAACCCTTGTCGCACCGAGACGTTTTAGGTTTCTGTATAACAGAGCGAGGCTGGTCACCCCGTCTGTATCATAATCGCCGTGGACGAGTATTGGTTCATCGTTCCTTATGGCCCTCGCCAGGCGTTCGCCCGCGTCCAAAACGCCAGGGAGTTCCTCCGGTGGGATTATGTCGTTGAAATCCTTGTCAAGGAATACTCTGACCTCATCTATAGAAGAGAACCTGGTCGCGAGGACCCTCGCTATTACGCCGTTTATGCCGAATGTTTCAAGTATATCGCGCCAATATATTTTGTCTTCTTTGAATTTCCAGCGGAATTTCACCTGCATATTGTAATGCCTGGCTTTATGCTGGGACAAACAGGTTGGGTTCTCCCTAATCCCCCGGATGGCCTTAGAATGCCGCGGCACTTGTCATAACTCAGGAAGCCCAATTTTGGCCCCGAAACCGCCAAACCCTTGCCCCAACTTGGATAGGGCCGAGAAAGGACAGCCGGGGAAAGGATCACCCACACAAAATTCTCACCAGGCCCACCTTCGATCCATTCTAAGTCCTTGACCGTCAATGAGTTCGGCGAAAGTGCCAGCTTGAAGTTCCCCAAAAACAGCTATAATTTGAGCTTGATTATGAAGATAGCGCAAGCGCTTTACGGGAGGCTGAGATGACAGGAATTTTTATTGGCTTCGTAATTGGACAGCTCTTTGCAAGCGCCTACGATTGCCCAGACCTCTGACGGCGGGTTCGTTGTCACCGGTGACATTGAAAATTTTGGAACGGGTATTGATTGCCTGCTCATAAAACTAACCCCAACCGGAACAATCAGCTGAGCCAAAACCTCTGGAGGAACAAGCTAGGATATATGCTTCTCTATGATCCCGACCTCAGATGGGGGGTTCGCGCTCGCCCTCCGTGGTCTCACGTTCCCCAACCACATCCTCACCATCCGTGGGGATAAGCTGGAGTCCTGCGGTCACGAACCAGGCCTCATCCACTGGAACAGCAAACCCCACGGTGACAGGTATCTGCGCGCTCCCTTATGGGGAAATCACGGAAACCAACGCCTCCCACGAGCTCGGGGTGACCTGTTCTCCCATCCATGGCGGCGCGCTCTTTGTTTTCCCTGCGGCAATGGCCATCCAAATTTACTCGCCGGACGGAAGGTTGGCTTATTCCGGGCAACTTGAGAATGGTCAGAACAGGATAGGGCTGGGCCGAGGAATTTATTTCTGGAAAACCGGAGAATATCATGGAAAGGTGGCTATCCGGTAGGGACTTTCCTATTCCAGGCTCAGCTTGCCGATGAGCCGGAGGGCCTCTGCGCGGGAAGCAGCCTTTCGCAAATAGCCCCTCATGGCTGAGGCGACGATCTTGGTTCCCGGCCTCTCCTTTCCCGTCATCTCAAGGCAAAGGTGTCTGGCCTCGGTCACCACGAGGACACCCATGGGCTTCAGGTTCTTGTAAAGGAAGTCCGCCACCTCGGTCGTAAGGCGTTCCTGTATGGTTGGCCGGTGGCTGAAGACCTCAAGGACATCTATGAGGTTCATCGCGCCGGTTATCCGGCCATCGTTGGGAATGTATGCGATGTGGGCCTTGCCGAAAAAGGGAAGGAAATGATGTTCACACACAGAGAAAAAGTCTATGTCCTTGACCACGACCATCTCATCGTAATTCTCAACCGTGTAGATCCTGAAGACCTCCATAGGGTCGCGACCTACCCCGGAGAATATGTGCTTGTAAAGGTCTGCTATGCGTTCTGGTGTCCTGACGAGTCCCTCCCTGTCCGGATCCTCGCCAATGGCTTTTATTAATTCCCTGAAAGTGGACTCAATTATCTTCTCGTTCACTATTACATTATAACCCACTTCCCGCGCGGGATCAAACATTTGAAACCCCTGAAAATCCCGGTTTGTCCTTGGTCCGCGTCCGGGTTCCAAAAAGCGGCCGAAAACATCAAATGGGCTGATTTCTGATCATTCAAGGCTTACAACCTGCCGTAAATCTGGGTCATAGAGCCGAAAGGTGAACAGGAACAGATACTAGGACAGGCACAGGGACTTGCCCATACGATATAATTTGCCCATTGAAGCCCTGGATTGAAAAGCTCCTGCGTGAGCTCGGCGATGAGGTCTTGAGGACAAACCCCGAGGCGCTTGAATCCCGCTCAAGGGACGAGAGCGGCCTGGGTCCTTTTTTACCTGAGGCTGTGATCCTTCCTCGGAACGCGAAGGATGTTTCGGCCACGCTGAAAATAGCTCAGGATAACCGGATTCCCGTTTATCCCAGGGGAGCGGGAACGGGCCTCACCGGCGGCGCCCTCCCGGTCAGGGGCGGGATATGCGTTGACACAAGCAGGATGAACCGTATCCTGGAGATTGACCCAGAAAACCTTATTGCGGTTGTTGAGCCAGGCGTGATAACCGGCCAGCTTCAGAGTGAGGCTGAGGCGCTCAATCTCTTCTATCCCCCTGACCCGGCGAGCCTTGAAACATGCACCCTGGGCGGCAACCTGGCGGAAAACGCCGGCGGGCCACGCGCCTTGAAATACGGTCTCACCCTTCATTATGTCCTGGGCCTTGAACTCGTTCTGCCGGGGGGTGAAACAATATGGCTCGGTAGGAAAACCAAGAAGGGCGTCACAGGTTACGAGTTAGCCGTGGCAATTGTTGGCTCTGAGGGAACGCTCGGCATTATAACGCAAGCCGCGCTGAGGCTCATCCCTCTGCCGCCATCTGTGGTGACCGCGATGGCCTTCTTCCCTCAGGAGCAGGATGCTTGCAGGGCAGTTGGCCAGATGATAAGGGAGGGGATACTGCCCAGGGTTATGGAGCTAGTTGACAAGGATGGGGCCTCGGCTATCAGAGACAGGGTTGATTTCGCCCTTCCTGAGGGAACAATGCTCCTTCTGGAAACAGATGGCCATGAGGATGGCGCGTGGGCCGAGATGGGACGAGTCGCTGAGTTCGCGGAGAGCCACGGCGCGAACCAGGTTCTCATTGCCCATGAGGAAAAACGCGCGCGGGAACTGTGGTCCGCGAGGCGTTCCTTGGCTGATACCATGGACGAGGTCTGGCCCGGTTCCGCGGACGACGACATATGCGTTCCCCGCTCAGGGATACCGGATGCCGTTGCCAGGGCAAGGGACGAGGCCGGAAAGCTCGGCTCAGAGCTAGTCATTTTCGGCCACGCGGGGGACGGCAACCTTCACTTCAAGATAAAACAGGATGACCCGGAGAAACTCAGGCTCACCAGGGAGGCAATTTACAGGATAGCCCTTGATCTCGGCGGCTCCCTAACTGGCGAGCACGGTGTCGGTCTACTCAAGAAAGATTACATCTCCTGGGAGTTGCCGGGGCCATCGCTGGAATTGCAGAGGAAACTCAAGGGCATTTTTGATCCCCTTGGGATAATGAATCCGGGGAAGTTTCTGTAGGGGTGGATCAACTTGCTTCGGATTGAGATTGTGTGGTATAATTCCCCATATGGGGAGGATGTTGTTTATGAAAAGAGAATCTGTTTTGCTTTTAGCCGTAATCCTGGCTGTGGGTCTCTCTAGTTGCAACCCTCTGGGCAAGAAACAGACCAAAGATGGGGACAAAGAAGATAAGGAACGGGCTCAGGAGGTTTTCAAGGCTTGGGTGGAGGCCCATAACGACCACAAGCTATCGGCATTGGACACTCTTTACGCGGACGAGGTATTCTACTACTCCAAGAATTTCAAGAAGAGGAACCTGATAAAGGATAAGTCCGAGGCCTTTAGGCCTGGCTCAGACTTCCGGATTGAGGTAATAGATCCTCAGTGGGAGTTCAATGGAGATGAAGCCACGGTCAACTACGAGAAATACGGCTACTGGAAAGGCAAGGAAGTTCATGTGGTTTCCGAGCTGGGACTGAAAAAGTTTGGCAAGTCATGGAAGATCACAAGGGAGGTGGATACGGAGGTAAAGTCTGTGAACTACAGGATTTCCAAGGAACAGGCCCGAAAAATAGCGATAGAATTCGCCAGATCCAAATACTGTAGTTTGGATCTCGAAGGGGAAGGATTGGGCGGGGAGATAAAGGGCCCAGTGAAAAGGGGCGGAGTTTCGTGTTGGAAAGCGGAAGGCTTTTATTACATCATGGATGAATATGGAGAAATTATAGCGTTGGATGGCTCATACGAGATATACATCAGTGTGGAGGATGGTTCAATTATTGACTATAAGTTTAAGCGTAGGGGACCACCCGGCGGGGAATGAGCTTACAAGAAAGGGATCTGACCCATGAAGCACTGCATAAAATGCGGAAAACCCAACGAGGACGAGGCTCTTTTCTGCATCGCCTGCGGAAATCCTTTTCCAAAACAGGAACAGGAAATCGCTAAAGGGCCTGGGATATGCCGTGCCTGCGGCAGAGGTCTGCCACTGATACGCCATCCTTCAATCCTGTGAGGACTATCTGGATCTTCTCTTCCTTTGTCCATCTTCTTCTGGCCATGTTGTCTCCATGATCCAGCTCCGGGATACTGAGCTTCAAGTTGTCTCACTAATTCTGAGGCAGGACAAGAGGTCTCAAAAAGGGATAAAAAGGCAGGGAATAAAAGGCTCGCCATTATCTCGTGGGGAACTCCGTTATCTTTATCTCAACCCGGCGGTTCAGGGCTCTTCCCTCCGGCGTGTCATTTGAGGCGATGGGCCTGGTGTAGCCGAAACCCTCTGAGCTGATTCTTTCCTTAGATATTCCGGAGGCCAGCAGGTAATTAACCACGGCCTCGGCCCTTTGGGACGAGAGCTTCATGTTGTATTCGTATGTGCCAACGCTGTCCGTGTGGCCTTCAACTGAGATTTTCATCGCGGGATAAGTGTTCATCAACCTGACGAGCCTGTCCAGCTCTGGCCTTGATTCGGGCAAAAGGTCGGCCTTGTCAAACTCAAAGAATATGTTGTTTATCACGAATGTGGCGCCCTGAGCCAGGGGGGTCAAGGGAACATTAAGTCGGTATTCCTGGTAGTCGGACATGGACCTTAGGTCAAAGTTCGCGGAGTAGAATGCATAGTTGCCGACGAGAGCCTCCGCTGTTATGCCGTAGAGCCTCTTTGAAGGCAATACGGTGTAGAACTCGCCCACACTGTCTGTCTGGGTCCCGAAAACCCTCTTGGCCTCCTTCAAGTCCTCTATGCCCACCCTCGCTGGAACGGGCGCGCCCGTGAGCCTATCAAAGACCTTGCCCTTTATCAAGGTCACCGGTTCAGGAAGAACATCAGCGGTCTCAGTGGTTCTCGGAGGAAGGTCTGCCTGGTATATGTGATAAATTGGGTTTCGTTTCTCGTCCGCGGAATCGGCCCTGGCAAAGTAAATGAGGCGACCGGACGCAGGTATGGTAAAGAAAAGGTCATTATCATGGGTATTATATGGCGGGCCAAGGTTCTTCGGCCTCGTCCATCCGCCAAACTCCTTCTTGGCAACAAAAATGTCATAACCACCGAATCCCCTGTGGCCGTTGGATGAAAAATAGAGGGTCCTGCCATCGCAGTGGATGAAGGGCGAGAGCTCGTCGCCGGGGGTATTCACAGGGGAACCGAGGTTCTCTGCCTCGGACCATGTCCCGTCCGGCTTTCTCCGAGAGACCCATATGTCAGAACCGCCCAGTCCGCCTGACCTGGTTGAGGCAAAGTATATCTCAGAGCCATCAGCCGAAACCGAAGCGTGGCTTTCCCAGGACTTGCTGTTCACAGCGTGCCCGAGGTTCTCTGGCTGGCTCCATCCGCCGGGTATTCTCTTGACGGAGAATATGTCCATGTTTCCCATGCCCTCCCTGACCCCCTTGTCCTTTGGAAAACGTTCCGTGTAATAAACCACATATATCTCAGACCCATCGCCGGATACGCCGGATACGCCCTCTGACTCCGGGGTGTTCAGTCCCCAAATATCCCTGGCGCCAGTCCACCGACCATCGGGGCCGAGCTCCGCTGTCCAGATGTCCTCCCTACCCTTGCCGGACTTCCTGGTGGAGGTGAAATACATCCTGCGGCCGTCAACGGTTATCACGGGGCTATAATCCCCTCCCCTACCATCAGATAAAATCGCGTATGAAATGTTTGGCTCCGTGAGGCCGGGAACAGGCATAACCCTTATGTCGGTGGGTGCTCTCCTGATGACCCTGGCGAGGTCATCATCTTCCTCCAACCTGGCCATGACCTCGGACTTATCTGGGGCCGAAACCCCCATCCGTGCTAGAAGCGCCAGGTATTCGTTGAAACCATCGGTTGCCTTCCCGTATTCATAGACGCTCTCATAGCAGAAGGCCTGATTGAATCGGACAAAGGCCGCGGACTTGTTGTCGGGCGCTCGCCAGAAAGCGGAGTCATATAAGACAATAGCCGTTTCCCATTCGCCCATAGCCTGATAAACGAGAGCCAAGTTATAATAGGAGAAGAAGGATTCCGGTGCCTTGGTTTTCCACTTCTGGGCCCTATCCAGTGCCCTGTCCAGTTTTCCCCTTCTGAGCTCAGCCTCAAAGCTCTCAAACCCACGGAGGGTATCCTTGCCCAAAGGTCCTTTTGGCTCAAGGGAAAGGACAAGCGCAATACCCAGGAACATCGTTTAATTATAACCTACTGCCCGCACAGGATCAAACATTCTGGCAACAGTTGAGACTCCGAGATCTCTGATAAAGTAGTAATAACCTACTGGTTTGAACTATGGGCACTTTGTCCACTCCTGGAGTACCCCTAACCAGAGATTGACAACTTGCAACAACCGGTGGATCTGGAGTAAAATTTCGGCCGGACAAAAGCTGTTAGGAGGCAAGAAAAGATGACGGGTCTGATAGACTACTTCGTGAAGGGTGGGCCAATGATGTGGCCCCTCCTGGCCATTGCCATAATAGGCCTCGTGTTCATACTAGAAAGGCTGTTCTCCCTCTACATATCCGCGCGGGCAAACCCAGAAAAGATGGTAAAGGAAGTCATTGAGATCATAGAGGAGAAGGGAATCAAGGAGGCCCTTGAATACCTCTACCAGAACAAAAGTCCGGTGGCCAAGGTCCTGGCCGCTGGCCTTGAAAAGACCCAAAGGGGCAGGGTTGTTGTTGAGGAGGCCATGGTCCGCAAGGCCCTCTCCGAACTCGCTTTCCTGGACAGGGGAATGATATACCTGGCCGCCTGCGCTACGCTCGGCCCCATCCTTGGGTTCCTCGGAACGGTCACCGGGATGATCCGCGCCTTCCAGGCAATAGCCCTTGCTGGAGAGGTTGAACCCACATTGGTGGCATCCGGTATCTCGGAAGCGCTGATAACAACTGCCACGGGTCTGATAATCGCGGCGCCGGTTTCGCTTTTCTACAGCATCTTCGCCACTAAAACCAACTCTTACCAGCGCAAGATAGAAGAAGCCTCCAACGCCCTCATTGAGTATCTGACAGAGAAGGGCGTGGTCAAGGAATACATGTGATATGGTTGGCTTCAGAAAGCGCGAGAGAGAGGAAGAGGCGGAGATCCCTACCGCCTCTATGGCTGACATCGCGTTCCTTCTAATAATTTTCTTCATGGTCACCACCGTGTTTGCCCGCGAAAAGGGCCTGAAACTGCTCTTGCCAGAGCGCCAGGCCCAGACCGTCAAGCTCAGCGGGGAGAAGATGCTCGTCATATCAATCAATCCCAAAGGCGAGGTGTTCGCGGGCGACAAAAAGATAACCCTCCAGGAGGTCCAGACAGAGGTCAAGAAGAAGCTGGAGGAAAACCCCAAGGCAGTCATACTCATAAGGACTCACGAGCTTGCCCCATACAAGCGCATGATAGATGTGTTTGACGAGGTCAAGTTGACCGGGGCAAAGGCCGTCTCCCTTGGGGTGATAAAACAGGAGGCCGGACCATGAAGATAAAGCGCAAGAAGGAAGTGCGCGTCAGTATCCCGACCGCGTCCATGTCAGATATCGCTTTCCTACTCCTGATCTTCTTTATGGTCACCACGGTCTTCCGAAGGTCAGGTGGCCTCAGGGTCATATTCCCCACAGCGCGCGCAACAGAACGTCTGGGCAAACAGAGGGACCTCAGCTTCCTCTGGATAAACAAGGACGGCAAGATTGCCGTGGACGACAATGTGATACCCGACCACGGAAAGCTGACGCTAATATTCAAGACCAAGATAGCCGAGAACCCTGGCCTCATCACTGTGATAAAGGCCGACGCGAATGTGCGCTACAAGAGCGTCAACGACGCCATAGAATCCCTCAGGGATGCGGGCGCCCTGCGGGTGGTCTTCGCCACCCTGCCGGAGATAGGAGAATAGGATGGTTCCTCCTAGCTACTTGACTCGCCGCTCGCTTTGCAATTATCATATGCAAACCCCTGAACCCGGGAGGTGATTTTTATGGAGGAAAAGAAAGATGAGCTCATGAGCCTGCTGTCAGTTCGGAAGGGGTTGGAGCTTGAGGATGATTACCCCCGCAATGTCCAGCTGGCTCTGACGGTGTCCTTGGTCGCTTTCATCCTGATGTTTATGTTCGTGAAGGGCCTGCAGATAAGCCCATATCAAAAGAATGTGGAGAATGTGACCAGGATAGAGGAGATGGCCGAACTGGAGAACATAGAGGAACCCCCTCCGCCTCCGCCAAAACCACAGGTCCAGGTTGAGGTAGCCGAGGCCGGAGAGGAGGAAACCCAGCAAGAGGAAGTGGACATACAGACAACCGTAGAGTTCTCCGAGTTTGAAACACCTCCGCCCCCGAAGGTAGAAGAGGTCTATGAGTTTTACGCGGTGGAGCGTCCGCCTGAGATGACCTCGTTCAGCCAGCCCGAGTATCCGGAGATAGCTAGGAACGCCGGCATAGAGGGCAGGGTGACCGTTCAGGTCATAGTTGATGAGAACGGACAGGTTATCCCCGGCACAGAGCGAATACTCCAGTCAACAAACGAAGTTTTCAACGGCCCAGCGCTTGAGGCCGCGAAAAAATGCAGGTTCACTCCAGGACAGATGGGGGACAGGAAGGTGAGGGTAAGGGTCAACATACCCTTTGCTTTCAAACTGAAATAAACCAAAAACAAATGTAGCATAAAGAAAGGAGGTTGTGCTGATGAAAGAACTATCCAGGATATTGGCGCTCATGTCAGTGCTGGGCGGCCTGGCCTGGGCCGGTGAATACGGCAAGATAGCTGGCCGTATAACCGACTCCGAGACCGGCGACCCCCTCGCTGGCGCGAGCGTCAAGATAACGGAAACAGGACAGGGCACGGCTGCTGACGAGAACGGCTATTTCGTGATCCTGCGCGTTTCGCCGGGCACCTACACCATCACAGCACAGATGGTCGGTTATGGTGCCATGACATACAAGAATGTCAAGGTGGACGCGGACAGGACCGTTGAGCTGAACTTCAAGCTTGAGCCCGGCGCGGTAACCATGAGGGTAATAGAAGTGATAGCCAAAGAACCCATCATAAAGAAGGATGTCACTGCTTCCGTGACCAACATCCGCGCGGAGAAGGTAGCCGCCATGCCCGTGTCCAATGTGGAACAAGCCATCCTGCTTCAGACAGGCGTGAAGCAGTATGGCGCCTATCTCCAGGTTCGCGGCGGCCGCCCCGGCGAGGTTGCATTCGTGGTTGACGGGGCTGAGATACGCAACCCATACACTGGCTACCAGGCCACACGGCTTCCCCTTGACGCAATACAGGAAACCTCGGTGTCCAAGGGAGGATTTGGCGCTGAGTACGGCTCAGCGGCCTCAGGCGTCGTCTCGGTGAGCACCAAGGAGGGCGGCAACAAGCCGGAGTTCAACTTCACCGCCAGAACCTCTGCCCTGCCAGGAGACATATTCAACTCCAACAAGGGCGACCCATATATGAAGTGGTTCACCAAGGACTACATGCGCTCTGACGGCCCCTATTCCTATGACTCGCTATTCGCATACGAGAACGCCAGGTGGAAGGCCTACGACTCAATTGGTATCAAGAACACGGAGATACCCTCGTTCTATTACAATCAGTACTGGAAGGACGGCGAATACACCCTGCCCATTGACCACAAAGAGAACATGACCCGTTACCAGTTCAGCCTGGGCACACCCATTCCCATGAGCAAGAACAAGCTCAAGGTCTTCACCTCCTGGGACTGGACATGGGACGGGACTCATTTCCCCGGCAACAGCAACAAGCAGCTCTCTGACCAGACGAAGGTTACTTTCACCCCAACCAATTCCCTGAAGCTGTTCTTCTCAACCGTCGGAAGCCAGCAACTCCAAGGTGAATACGATGCCGGCTGGAGGATTGCCCTGAGCCACCTCTCCGTCAGTTCCAACAAGAGCAGACAATATGTCGGGGGAATAAACTACTTGTTCTCTTCCAAGACATACTTGGAGGCGAGGGGTAGCCTATACAAGCTCAACACCCACGTGGATACCTATGAGGACATGGACATGGATGGGATGGACGACTTCGCGGATAGGGACAACGACGGCTATCCCGAGGTTGATCCAAAGGCCCTCGCGCTCATAGGCAAGTATGTTGATCCCTCGTGGATAAGGGAGTGGGATCCGGACTCCCAGTGGGTTGAGCTGAACATGTACTGGTGGGAGTCCCAGATGACCGGGCTCCACCCCTCGCTCTCGGTGGGGCGCTACAACTCCGACTACATTGTGTGCGTAGTGACCGGCGGCGATTCCGCCTATGCTGACTGGATAGGGGACACGATGACCTTTGATGTGTCTGACCCGGTTCTGGACAGCATAACCGTTGACACCCTACAGAGAATAGGCAACATATACACCCCGAACATGTACACCTGGAACCGGAGTGTGTATTTTAACGCCAATTATACTACATGGAACTTCAGGTCTGACCTGGTCTCCCAGGACTTCGCGAACCTGAAGGGTCACGAGATGAAACTGGGGTTTGAGTTCGTCAGGCACCACATTGACCGCCACTCAATAGACTATGCCTCTGGCGGCAACATATACACCGACGAGGTCAACGCCAAGCCATACAAGATGGCCCTGTATGCCAGGGACAAGATGGAGTTCCAGGGCATGATAGCCAATGTGGGGTTCAGGTTTGACTACTTCAACCCCAACGCGTGGGTTCCGAAGGACCCATGGCACCCCGTAAAAACCACCCAGACAATTTCCGCGACCGATTCCGTCTGGGTCAACAACCCTGAGGTCAGGGATACCTATCTCCTCCTGGCGCCGGAGCGCGCGCCATCTCACTCGTATATAAGCCCCAGGGTCGGCATATCCCACCCCATAACAGAGCGCGATGTCCTGCATTTCACCTATGGTCACTACTTCCAAGAGCCCACGCTCAGGTATCTCTACACAAACCAGTATTACATGTGGAACGGCGCGTTCCCGCTGATGGGCAACCCCGGACTCAAACCCGAGAAGACCATCTCCTATGAGGTGGGCGTAAAGCACGCGTTCACCGGAGAGATGGTGGTTGACTTCACCGCTTTCTACAAGGACATATTCGACCTGGTCCAGACAGTCCGATATGACCTGGAGACCGGCCGCAACTACACGACCTTCGTGAATCAGGACTTCTCGTCCATAAGGGGATTTGAGCTCCAGTTCTCAAAGATGCCCGGAGGGTTCCTCCCGTACTTCTCCTATGACCTGAACTACACCTTCCAGCTCGCGAGGGGTTCTTTCTCATCCCCGTTCAGCTCCTACTCCTACTCCTGGGCGAGACTGCCGCTTTCCTACTCCGAGGAGCACTACCTGGACTGGGACGAGCGCCACAGCCTGAGCATGATCTTCACATGGGCGGTTCCGCTTGAGGCCAACATGCTGACCTCTGGCTACGGTATCTCAGCTATATACACCTATGGCAGTGGCACTCCGTGGTCACCGCCCATAAGGGACATCCGAGACGCGTTGGAACTCATGAACACACTGCGCATGACCCCTCACTCCAACTGGGATATGAGGCTTTACAAGGACTTCGGGTTCAAGAACCTGGACGCCCGGGTTTTCACTGACATCTACAACATCTGGAACCAGCACTACATAACCGGTTTCAACGACTCCCAGTATTTCTACTACTTCGGTGACCCAGAGGGTGAGGTCAGGGACCCGACAGTTTATAACGCCCGAAGGGTAACCAGGGTGGGCATCCAGTTCTTCTGGAAACCATAGACGAGGAGGTTTTTCATGAAAAAGGCTTTAATGGCTCTTCTGTTGGTCTCCGGCCTAGCGCTGGCCAGAACTATTGGCCAGTCTGATGGAGGCTATGTCCCCTTCTGCAAGGCTTGCATAGACGCGGCCCAATACGTGATGGACAAGGGTGACCTCTGGAACACCGTGTGGAACCGAGGCGAAAACGGGGACGCTCCCAACGAGCTAAAAGCATCCTATTCCTGGCCTGGTTCAGCGCCTGGCGTGAATGTCTATTACCTGTGGCAGGGCAAGTTCTGGGTCGGCACGGATGACCCGGACACCTTCGTCACCCAGACCGAATACGGCGAGTGGGAGTGGTGTCCATCCCCGGAAAACACGGTCGGCGGCTTCTTTTTCGTTGGCCCTGGAAAATCAGCCCTGGATGTGGTCGCCATATACCACGACTTCCTGGACAACGAGCATAACGCATCGGGCCGGCACCTTGGCCTCAAGGTGATTGAGCGTGTCCTTTCCTGGCCGCATAAGCCATATGGGGACCTCTTTGCCTCTGAGTACCTGATAACCTACGACGCAAGCCAGAACGATGCTGGTTCGCCAGATCCGCTTAAGAATGTCTATGTTGCCTGGGTATATGATGCTGATAACTGCGGCGCCGACCCAACTGACCCGCACATAGACGACCTGGTCGCGTTTGATGGCTACACTTTCCACGAGTGGGACAACCTCAGCTACAACCCATCCGAGCAGGACTCATTCTGCATCCTCTCTGACACAACCCTTGAGGGCGCGGATGGCATACCCGATGGCTATATCATCTGGGGGGACGAGGACGCCGAGAAAGCTATAACCAAGGCTTGGGCCGACGCGCACAACGGCGGCGTGATGCCCGATTCGTTCTCCTATGAAAGGCCTGATGGCTCCGGAACATACTACTACTATTATCTCCTGCCCAGGAACCTTTCATACATATGGGACTCCGAGAACCCGGCTGACCCTAACCCGGACATAGGTGAGAATGGCGCATGCGCTGGCTACATCGGCAAGGCCGCTATTTACACCAGCGGAACCCCCACGGACAGCACTGACCCCGGAGACCCAAGCTTCAGGATAAGCAGGGCCTTCGCGCACCAGTGGTGGAACTGGGAGTCTGACCCACCAACGGATGAATCCCGGTATCAGTATCTGACAGGCCATCATAACTCCACAGGCAACTACAGGTTCGCTCCCATGCCCTATGACCTGGGCGCGAAGGAATTTGACTACAGGTTCGTCAACTCCTATGGCCCGTTCACCATAGCAAGCGGAGACACCATATCAATCGTCTGGATAGGGGCTGTTGGCATGGGCCTCTCCGGCGGAAATGACAACTACTGGCGTGGTGGCGAATGGATGCCCGGGCTGAGGAACCTTGTGGATATAGGGCTCATCGCTTACTATACCGGTTCGGGATATGATCCAGCGCACCCATCGGGCCCCAACGAGTCCCCGCACTGGCAGATACCCGTGCCTCCCATATCGCCATTCCTGTCTTACACTGCGAACCCAGACGGCATAAAGCTTGTCTGGGACAAGAGGGCGGAGATAACCCCTGATCCGGTCTCCGGAAAGCTAGATTTCGCTGGCTATGCGGTTTACAGGTCAATCTACTCGCCCCAGTTCAGGGACCCGCCCATCGCGGTGTTCTTCAAGCCGGGCATACCCGACAGCATCAGGGAGGAGATAAAGAACGACCTCTGGCCCAACACAAAGGACCAGATAACCTTCTATGTGGACACCACCCCCCATCAGTTCACGGATTACGCCTCTGATCCAAAGGGCCCGAAGCCAGGCTTTCCTTACTATTACGCGGTCACCGCTTTTGACTGGGACGACGAGAAGCTGGTGAGCCTGGAGAGCGCAAAGGACAACTATCTTAAGTCATCTGATGGCGCGCCCCTGCCGACGAACATGATCACCCAGTCCTCCGGCGACGACTGGAAGGACAAGGTAAGGGTCGTTCCCAACCCGTTCCTCGGCTCGGCCGTCTGGACAGCGACAGAAGTGGTTCAGAAGGTTGAGTTCCAGTTCCTGCCGCCTTCATGCCGGATTGACATCTACACTATGTCCGGCGACTGGGTCCAGACCCTTGAGCACAGGTCAGGCGTTGACGAGGGCGGAGTCGGCTCCGGAACAGAGCCATGGGACCTTCTGACCCGCAACGGACAGAGGGTTGTCTCGGGCATCTACTTCTACAAGATAACCGTGCCCAGCGGCGACTACATGATGGGCAAGATGATGGTGCTCAGATAAAGGAGGCCAAACATGAAAAAGGCAATTTCCGCCATCCTCATCCTTTCAGGGGTCCTCGCGGCACAGCAGTTCGCGAAGGTGGCCCAGGCAGGCGCCAAGTTTCTCTCCATACCACTATCGCCAAGGGCGGTGGGCATGGGCGAGACCTTTGTCTCGGTGGCCAACGACCCATACACGGTTTTCATCAACCCGGCGGGCCTAGCTAATGTGAAGACCAGGGCCGTCGCCACCTCCATGCTTCCCTACTGGGTGGACACCTATGTTGGCGGCCTGGCCTTCGTCT
Organism: Caldifarciminota bacterium; assembly: GCA_049969615.1. Taxonomy (GTDB): domain Bacteria; phylum Hydrothermota; class Hydrothermia; order JBDRYB01; family JBDRYB01; genus JBDRYB01. The sequence continues at coordinate 17,042 of JBMFOM010000009.1, read as the reverse complement.
CCCCTGGAAAGGGCGGCAACTATGGCGTGTTCCTCGGAGGACTAATGTCAACAGGCTTCCAGGAATACACCCTGGATGAAAACGGTGATATAACCGAGGGTTCAACCTTCTCCTACACGGCCATGCAGATGGGTGTCAGCTACGCCCAGTATTTCACGGATAAATTCTCCATGGGAATCAACCTGAAAGGCGTCTATGAGGGCTACGGCCCCTATGCATCTGCCTGGACTTTTGCGACGGATGTCGGCACATATTACAGAACCGGTTTCCGCGACCTGACAATATCCGTGTCCATGCAGAACTTTGGCCCTGACCTCAAACCATCAGGCACCTACATCCGCTGGACATACGAGCAGGGCGCGGTCAGGGGCGACTCCGCTGAGTTCAGCACCTATCCACTGCCACTGCTGTTCAGGGCTGGAATGTCAATGAGCCTGTGGAAGACCGAGTATCAGGGCCTCCTGGTGGCCGCGGAGATAACCCACCCCAACGACAATGTGGAGAGCTACGCCATAGGCATGGAGTATAACCTCTTCAACATGCTCTACCTGCGGGCTGGGAACAAGTTCATGTTCCAGGAAACCGAGAACGCCCCCCTGTTCGGAGGCTTCTCTGGGGGCCTCGGCCTCTCGTTCTTCAGGGGCCAAGTTGATTACTCCTTCTCGGACATGGGTTCCCTTCCTGACTTGCACAGGATAGGGCTTTCCTTCAGCTTCTAAGGAGGTAAAAACATGAAAAGGCTAATAACCCTTCTCCTTGCGGCTGTGGGCTTCGCGGCCGCGGAGTATAATGTGGGGGACAGGGTGCCAGTTGTCCTGGATCACTTCGGCATAATCCTGGAAAAGGATACCGTAATAGACACCGCTACGGTCCTCTACAAGGGCGCTGACTGCTATGTGGCCGTGTGCTACATCAACCGGTATGTGAGCAAGAAAACCGGCCTCATAGACAGCGCTAACACTGTTGCTGACACAGCGTTCGCTGATTCGGTAGCCCAGGCAGTCTTCAACGATTTTCAGACCGGAGGAGGCAAAAACAAACTCCTCGCAGTCATGGGGGTAGAACCCTCTGATCTCGTTGATGTAGATGGGGACCCCAGGGTCTTCATAATCCTAGCGCCCGTGTATCCCGGGAAACAGGGGGCCGCGGACAACTACAACTCTGACCCCGGCCTCTATCCTTTCTTCGGCTACTTTGACCCCTTCAACGAGGACACCACAGACACTACTGGCCTTTCAAACAGGAAGGAGATGATCGTACTTGACATAAGCCCTGGCGGCATACCCGCTCCAGGCTACGAGGCACTCACGGCCTATCTCTATTCCAGGTATATCATGTGGTCTCTGGATACCAAAGAAGAGCCGATCTCAATAACGGGCCTGGCGATGTATAACGCGTTTAAGGCCGGCTATGGTGTCGTGGATGGCTTCGTCGCTGGCAGGTGCTACGGAGGGCTTGAGGACAACACGAACAGGTCTCTCTACAGCTATACCTACTACTACACCAATTCCCCAGTCGCGAGGGAACAGGACAGGGAGAGGTCGCTCCTGTGGTTCCTGTGGGTTTCAGAGAAAGTGCCCGACGGCGAGGAGTTCATAAAAGAGATAGCCTTCAACGATGACTTTCTTGCCCGTTACCAGATAACGGAGAAGCTCGCGGCTGACCTTGGCCTGAACATGCCCGACGCGCTTACCCTCTTTGGCCTCACATGCGCTCTTAACAACTATAATGTCTCAGGATATACCTTTTCTTCACTGCCGGGCTACAAGATCTTCACGGGACAAAAATCCGTTTCCTCACCACAGCGGATAAAGGAAAACGGCCAGGTAATCTATGTGCCCTTCAAAAAGGCGGGCGCTCTGGCCCTTGACACCTATTTCAAGGGCCAGGAAGGGAACAAGATGGTTATATCCGGAGACACGGTTCCCGGTTTCAGGGTCTTTGTCTTTGACACCACAAACAAAAGCATTACTGATTACACCGGCGAGTTGGATAGCATAAACAGGGTTATACTGCCTCAGATCTCAGGAAAGCACAACATCTATGTGGTGAACATCAACTCCTCTACTTATTACTTCTGGATGGGTCCCGGCGTGAACGATCCCGCGCCTCAGATCATCGGCCTCTACTCAATCCAGAACCCTGCTTTCCTGAAGACAGCGGACATATATCTGGCCTCCAAAGACCTGCTCTATTCGGACGCGTCTCCTGGCGACACCACTCCGAAAATAGTCCTGGAACCATCTGACCCGAAGTACAAATCAGCAATATACAAGCTCTCAACCTTCCTGACAAACGATACGGTATACCACGGTACAACCCTAAAGCGCTTGTATACTGGCGGGGTTTCCCTTGAGCTCAAGGACCAGTTCGGGAACGTCTTCTCGGGCGATGTCTATGTGAAGCTATACAGGGCCATGAACAGGCTCGGAATGGAGGTGTCCAACCCCCAGACCGACACCCTCGGCCTCATCCACATCTATGGGGCTGGGACCTATAGCCTCATAGGCGGGAATGTCATCCTGGACATACCGCAGGGCGCTTTGGCCAACGGAACCCTGGTTCTGGTTGACAGGGCTGACGCGGGGCTTGCCCTGGCCGATGGCTCCGAGGGAACAGCCTTCCAGATAGGCACCAGGTCAATACCCGTGATGAAACCCTTCATGCTCAGGCTGGCGACCGATGGCCCGACCGGTCTCTATTACAAGAACGGGGACCAGTGGGAACCTGTCCAGACATATATGAGTCCCGACAACTCATACCTCGTGGCGCATCTGGACAAAATGGGGACATACCTCATGGGCAGGCCCGGCGCGCCGAAGGTCACGGTGCCGGAGCTCTGGGCACCCACGGCCATCCGCGAGGGAGAGGCAAGGATATACCTGTCTCTGCCATCAGCGAGCAAGGTCTCCTGGAGCGTCTATGATGTCTCAGGAAAGCGCGTTGCCCAGCCATATGATGGAACCCTTGATCAGGGGAGCTATGTCCTAACATGGAACACAGCCAATACGCCCTCAGGAATCTATTTCTACCGTATAGCGGTCAACGATGAAACCCACCTCAGGAAGGTGGCCTTCATAGGGAGGTAGCAAATGAAAAAGATAACCTTCCTCCTTCCCCTTGCCCTCATAGTGAGCATGTTCTTTGGATGCGGCGAGGGTCCGAAACCAGACGAACCGGCCGAGATAGAGGAGCTCCTGGACACGGCATGGGCCCGCTACAGGGCCGGAAACTACGAATCCTCCCTGGCCACTTTTGACTCCGTGGTCGTGGTGGACGCGTTCAACTCCGAGGCCAGGCTCGGCCAGGGCTTCTCATCTTCCCAGCTCTCAAGCTACTCCGATGCCCACGGAGCGCTCGCGCTCATAAGCATCCTGGAGGCCTCCACCATAGTCAAGGATACCCTGGGCGGCGTGGACCTCACGGATGAGAACTGGGTGGATTCAGGCTACGTGGACACATCCTGGTATGGCGCGTCAAGAATATGGATCTTCAACCTGCCTCCAGATACCCTGCTATCGTTGTTCAGCTTTGATGTGCAATACAAGCCCGCGAATGTGATAGGCGTAAAAGGCACGAAGATCTATATCAAGCAAGACCTGCCGATAACCACCACGCCTGATACGAGTATTGTCTCTTACTCCTACGCTTACTTCCATCCCGAAGAACTGCAGGAGGTTCTCTGGTATGGCTTCGCTGGCGAGGCACTCACATATCTGGCGGAGCGCGGGAACTACACCAGGGGAATCTGCTACGGCCTGGCTGGCTACCTGGGCAACGCTAACCTGGTTGATCCGGTTCCAGACAGGGTAAGGACCAGCCTCCAGCTGGATAACACAAAGCTAGCGTACATCCTCGCTTATCTGTACTACAGACAGGGATGGTATGCAAACGCTGTTGACATGCTGAATCAGGTTGATCCGACGTTCCCATACGGTGGCTGGACCTTTACCAACCGGACCGACTTCACCTGGTGCTTTGACCCGGACAACACCCCCCTGATCTTGAACAAGATAGAGGGCGGACTTTAAAATATGCGAACATAACCTTATACCATAGGAGGTAAAAAAGATGAGGTATACAGCCATAGCTCTGATGTTGGGAGGCCTGTGGGCCGCCAACATGAACATCCACCCAAAGGCCATGAGGCTCATCGTGGACGAGGGCAACTATGCCCCCGCGCAGACCGAGCCCGGCGACATAGTCCGCACAACCGCGCTCCCCGCGCCCGTGCTCACCGATTCGTCCAGGAACCAGTTCGGAATACTCTATCCGTCGCCTGAGCCCCTGGCTGTTAAGTGGGTCAACTCCAAGGAATATGTGGCCTTCGTCCATAGAATGTGGGACCCCGCGTCAACCGGCTACCTCAAGATGCACTGGACATACGATGGCATGGCGGGTTCGCCAACCTGGGACAACTACGAGAAGTTTGATGTGGACGCCGGCCTCTATCAGGCTGGGAGCCGGTATCCCTGCTCGCATTGGTCTCCGGATGCTGTGCCCAATTGGCCCATATCCACATTCCCTGGCCTGGTATCGGGTCCAGCGTGGGGCTTCCTCTGCGGTGCGACGGTTGACAAGGACAACGGTGCCTATGGCGTCGCCAGCGACAACATAGGCGTGTCCTCAGCGCCTGGCAGGGTCCTGCAGGATGGCAAGGTGCTCATCGCGGAGAACGACGGCACTCCGGATATATGGCTGTCGGTCTATGACCCGGTCACTGGCCTCTGGGCCTCCGCACCCCAGATATACATCACCGGCCACATCTTGAACTCCGTCATGTTTGACCGCTACTCCAACACCATATACCTCGGCACCTTGAACTCCTCTTCGGTGGAGTTTGAGTATTTCACCGCGACCTGGGATGGAAGCAGTCTGAATGTCAACATGACCCCAACAGTGGTTGATATACCCGTTGATCCCGGTGCGAACGTTATCTGGCGTGGGGACTGGACCCTCAACTATCCCAATGGCGGCACAACCCCCAGGCCCTCAGTGCAGGTGACGGCTTCCGCGAGCGCTGATGCCGAATTCGCCAAATACATCTACTACGGCGACGGCGTAAATCAGGTAATCCTTCCCACTGTATACTCATACGGCGACACCCTCCAGAACATCCTCCCCGAAGGACACCAGATAACCTCTGAGCCAAACACGGGCCACCTGGTCTCTTTCTGGGCGCAGGTCAACGAGTGGCGCTCTGACCAAACCTACGGGTGGGCAAATTACGACATATACTACACCGTCTCACAGGACAACGGCGCTACATGGTCAACCCCTGTGAACCTCTCTCAGGAGAACCCCAAGAAGGCCCACTTCTGCCCCAAGGTGCCCGAGCACTACTGGAACGGAAGGATCTGGCTCGCCTATGGCCTTGAGATACACGACAACACGGACGCCTGGTGGGATGCTGAGACAGGCCAGGACCCGCCCCTCCACGGCATGCCCTTCTATCTCTATGTGGTTCGCCTGGAAAACATTGGCGTCTCCGAGAACTCTCACCCGGACCAGACATTCTCCTACAGGATGGTCGGGAAGAACCTGGTCCTCAGCGGACTCCCAACCAATGTGAAGGCCAGCGCGACCGTCTATGATGTGGTCGGCCGTCAGCTGATGTCTGGCGAAGGCACTGGCTCGCTCAGGCTGGACATGTCCGGTCTTGCCACAGGGACATATCTGTTCAAGGTGGACGCCGGCAAGTTCACCACAACCGGCAAGGTTGTCGTAACGAGGTAAGGGGATAGTTCCCTGGAAAACCAAAGGGGGCCTCTCGGCCCCTTTTTTATGGCTAGCTAACGAATATGATCTCTCAGGTATGCCGCGAGATCCGGCATACCCTCCCCTGTCCTGGCAGAAACCGCGAAGAACCTGAGATACGGGTTCAGGGAAAGCGCCTCGTTCTTAACCCGCTCAAGGTCAAATTCCATGTGTGGGAGGAGGTCTGTTTTGTTGATGATGAAAACCGAGGCCTCACGGAAAGCGCGGGGATATTTGGCCGGTTTGTCGTCTCCTTCCGGGACCGAGAGAATGACCCAGCGCTGGTGCGCTCCTAGCCGGAAGGCCGCGGGGCAGACCAGGTTCCCGACATTCTCAATGAAAAGGAGCTTTACGCCGTCCAAGGGAAGGTGGTGGAAAGCGCCGTGGACGAGCCTCGCGTCAAGGTGGCAAGCGCCGCCAGTGGTCAGCTGGAAAGCGGGGATTCCTTTTGCCCTAATGCGTTCAGCATCCCTCGCGGTCTCTATGTCCCCCTCAATCACAGCCATACCGATGTCTTTCAAGTGATCAGAGAGGGCCTCTATTAGGGATGTCTTGCCGGAGCCGGGCGCGGAGATGAGCTCCACCGAAAAGACTCCGTGCTCATCAAGGTGTTCCCGGTTATGGGCCGCGTATCTCAGGTTTTCCTTGAGTATATCCTCGCCAACATCAACCACCTGGTTTCCCTCTTCGCATCCGCATTCCTCGCACATGTCATACCTCCATTTCAATCCTATCCAGGCTCAACTCGTCCCCGGCCAGGAGCCTTGTCCTTCCGGAACCGCAGGCCGGGCATATAAACACATATTCCGTTGGCTCAAAATCCTGGCCGCAGGCCTCGCAGTGCGCGAGGGGCCTCACCTTTTCCAGTATCAAGGAGGCGCCCATAGTCAACTGCCTCTCCGGCGCCAGGACCTCAAAAGCGTGCTGGAGCAATTCCGGAACAACCCCGGAGATCTCCCCTATCCTGACCCTAACAACCGAAACCCGCCGGGCGTGGTGCTTTTTTGCTGTTTCCTCAACGAGATCAAGGAGGCTATCGCAGACGGTCACTTCATGCATCTGAGGAGCTCCAGAACAGTTTCGGCCGCCAGGGGAACCGAGGCCCAGACATCGGGATGCATCTGGCCGCCTATGGTGAACGGGTCAAAAACCTCTATTCCCACGACCGTTATCCTTGCTGGCAATGTCAATCCGAGCCTCTTGCCCACCGTGAGCGCGTCCGAAAGGCTTATGTAGTGAGGAGAGGGCCCAACGGGGGGTTTATCCGATGGAACCATGTCAAAGACCCTTATCCGCCCGGGGACCGGATCGGAAGGCGTAAACGCATCAACGATAACAGCCCTGTCATAGCCATCCAGGTAGTCCAGGAGGTAAAGCCCTGAGACCGAGGTGGTCTTCAGGTCAGCCAGGCCGTTAAGCTTCTTCTCTAAGGCCTCCGCAACCCGGATGCCAACCGCGTCGTCGGCCATGATGTCGTTTCCGAGACAGAGGACAATAGTCTTCAAGCCTGATTATTATAAAGCTTTGGGCGTATAAATTACCCCATGCAGAAAGAGAACAAGGATCATAGGGTAGGGTTCATGGGAATTTCAAGTGAACCCGGCTCCACGGTTTCCTTATAATCTAAGCGTGAACCCTGGCGAGAAAAGGGCGCTTGTGTTCGCGCTCGGTTCGTTTCTACTCGGAACTCTAATCTTGTTCCTGGCAAGACTGGGTCTACACTCAAGGCCAATAAGTCCGGATAACTTCCCCAGGACAGAGGAGACCTACATCAAGAAGGTCAACCTGAACACCGCGACGGCCGCGGAGCTGGAGAACCTTCCGGGAATAGGGCCAAAGACGGCCGAGAATATAATCCAACTCAGGCAGGAAAGAAGCGGGTTTAACACAATGGACGAGCTCCTTGAAGTAAAGGGTATGAACGAGAAGAAACTGGAGGCAATAAAGCCCTTCATAGAGGTAAAATAGGGACAGGCCCCATAAGGACTTATAACCATTGCCTCAGATCTGTCCGGTCTTCCCAACTACAAAAATTTGATCCCGCGCAGGAAGTGGGTTATAATTTATCCTTTCGGGGCGTAGCGCAGATTGGTAGCGCGCATGGTTCGGGACCATGAGGCCCCCGGTTCAAGTCCGGGCGCCCCGATTGTAATAAGCGAGTCCAAAATTGTTGTCCTGCGATCACCCCGGAAGCATCCATCTTTCAGGGTTCGCCGATTGCCATCCCAGAAAAATGGTGGAGCAGGGCCGCTCGTGGGGTTTATAATATCGCGGTGGTAGTTATATCTTTTGGGAAAGTGCTTGACACGCCAGGCGTTTTCCTGTATTATTTATACCTAGAGATGGAGGTATAATATGGAATCGCAGGTAGAAACCATCCTGAAAAACCTGATCAGGAAGACACCGCACATAAAGGCCGCGGCCGTCATAAATGTTGAGGGAATCTCCCTGGCCTCGGCCCTGGAACAGGGCACGAACGAGGAGTCTTTCGGTGCGATGGCGGCCGCCCTGCTGGGCCTAGGCGAAAATGTCCTGGAAGAGATAAAGGGCGGGATCCTACGCGAGATATACATAAAGGGCGAGGACAAGATGGTCGTCATAGCGGGGGCCGGCCAAGAAGGAGTCCTGGCGGTCTCGGTCATGTCAGAGGCGCCCCTCGGCCTCATCCTGGTTGAGGTTCGCAAGGCCGCAACTGAGATATCCAAGGTAATATCCACTCATGTTGATGTCTCAGAGATCTTTGGCACCGATCTCTCACTCCTGGAGGGTTTCTCGTTCACAGACCTCATCGGCGAAGAGGGGACGGAGAAATGAAGATTGTCCCGAATATAACGAGAGCCAAAACCTCTCGCTGTTATCGTGCGGCTTCCGAGAGATCCTCTGTGGAGTTCCCGGGTAGGGCAAAATGTTAATAGATAGCGTTAAAAAGGAAATAAACTGCAAGATAGTCTACTATGGCCCGGCCCTTTCCGGCAAAACCACCAACCTGAAATACATCTTTGACAAGCTCAACCCAAACCACAGGGGTGAGCTCGTTTCGGTGGACACAAAGGGTGAGCGAACGCTGTTCTTTGATTTTTTGCCTGTGGAAATAAAACTTCCTGGTGGATTCAAGGTTCGCTTCCACCTATATACGGTCCCGGGCCAGTTTTTCTACAAGGCCTCAAGGCGTCTGGTTCTCCGGGGCGCTGATGGCCTGGTTTATGTCGCGGATTCATCCGCCTCAAGAATGGAATCCAACCTACAGATACTCGTGGAGATGGTTCAGACGCTCAGGGACTACAACAATCCCATTGACCGTTTGCCCCTGGTAATGCAGTATAACAAGCGCGATGCTTCGGACGCCCTGCCGGTTTCCGAACTGGAGGCCAAGCTGAACAAGTGGAACGTTCCGCATGTTGAATCCATAGCTATCAATGGCGTGGGCGTGTTCCAGACCCTTGATCTCATAACAAAAACGGTCCTAAAGGACATAAAAGAGAAAGCGGGGGTAAAGTAAATTGAATGTGAAGGAGGAACTGGTTGACCTTCTGGATATAACATCCGAGGCCCTTTTTGAAATAGGGCCTGATTTCACTGTTATATTCGTGAACAGAAAGATAGCCGATGTTTGCGGATGGGAGGCGTCGGAAGTGAGGGGAAAGAGCTTTCTCACGCTATTTCCGGAGCAGAACCGCCAGGCTATATCCTCCGCGCTTGAGGCCGCGTTCAGGGCTGGCGGAATCCTTTCAATAAAGGTTCCCCTCTTGACCAGGGAGGGCGTTATCATAGGCGGCCACCTCAAGGTCATACCCGTTGAGCTTCCCGGATACGGGAGGGGATTCAGGGCCAGCCTGGTCCCACGGCACAAGTCATATCTCGCCGAGGAGATACTTGAGGGGCTTGACACAGGGGTCGTCCTCCTGGACAAGCGGGGACGCGTGCTTTATGCGAATCGCTATGCCCAACAACACCTATCGGCTATCCCAAGGCTACTTGAGGCCGCGAAGAAATCCTCCGGCTCTGACGAGGAGATCAGGGTTGACGACAGGGTCTACACCATGTCCGCTAAACCATTCAAGCACGAGCCGGGCATGGTGGGCTGGACTGTTCTTTTCAAGGACATCACCGAGATCAAGAAGATGCATCAGATGATGACCATGGTGGACAGACTCTCCTCTCTCGGTATAATCGCCGCGTCCATAGCCCATGAGGTAAAAAATCCGCTCGCGGGGGTGAGGATAATGGCGCAGACGCTTTACAAGGAGCTTGAGCCCGAGAAAAGGGAATACGCGGCCCGTATAATGAAACAAATAGACAAAATTGACAGCATGATAAAGAAATTGCTATCATACGCGAAACCCAAGGCGCCACAGCCGGTCCCCTTCAACCTTCACTCGGTCGTGGAGGAGGTCGTGGCTGTCCTCCGGGGACGCGCGGAGCGAAGCGGCATAAAAATAAACCTTTCAATCAACCCCGCGATTGTGGTCACGGCTGACCCAGCGCAGATACAACAGGTAATAATGAACCTCATACTGAATTCAATAGAGGTAATGGAGAAAACCGGCGGCATAATAAGCATAGAGGCTGGAGAGAGCACTATTGTCAACCCTGACCTGGGTAAACCTTACATATTTCTGAAGGTTAGGGATAACGGGCCAGGGATTCCGCACGAGGCCCAGCAGAAGGTCTTTTATCCCTTTTACACTACGAAGGAAGGGGGCACCGGCCTGGGGCTGTTCGTGGTATACCAGCTTGTAAAAGAGAATGGTGGGATGGTTGAGGTTCAATCCGAACCGGGGAAGGGAACCGAATTCATAGTCTATCTGAAACCAGCCAAAGGGGGTAGTTATGGCCGCACCTAAAGTCTTGCTCGTTGATGACGAAGAGGACATAATCTGGGGTCTTTCCAGAACCCTGATCAAAGCCGGATACGATGTGCTCACGGCCCTTTCGGGCGAGAACGCCCTATCAACCCTCCAGACCCAGCCCGTTGACATACTCATAACGGACATAAAGATGCCCGGCATGAGCGGGCTTGACCTTATTGTTGAAGCAAAACGCAAATATCCCAACCTGAAGGCAGTTGTGATGACAGCCAGGGGCTCGGAGGAGTTGATGAGGGAGACCGCGGAGCGCGGCGCGGTTGAATACATAGAGAAACCCTTTGATCTTGATGCTTTCATAAGCATTGTGGCCAAGGCCAGGGAGGAGGGGTTCAGGGGTGTTGTCCGCGACCTCAAGCTGGTTGATGTCCTACAGATACTTTCCCTGGAAAGGTCAACCGCGGCAGTGGCGGTTTCCGGCTCTGCCGGCTCCGGTAGCATTTATTTTGCCGATGGCGATGTCGTGCACGCGGAGCTGGGAAAGCTTTCTGGTGAGGAGGCCTTCCGCGCCATAGTTGAGATGGAGGGAGGCAGTTTTAGCCTGAGGAGAGGTGTGACCACCACAGCCAGAACCATAAACAAGACGCTTGATAACCTTCTCCTGTCAGTAGTCGCGGCAAAGGACGAATCGGCCGAAACAGAGGGGTTTGACCTGGATTCCTGGAGCTTCTCCGAGGCAGTTGGCCTAAAGGAAGAGATAAGGGTCATACCCAATGAGATAAGGGTTGGGCTTGAGGCCGAGCTCAAGGCATTGATGACCGAAGGGGTTGATTGCGTCTGTATCTGGGATTCGGACGGTAGGCTAGTGGTTAGTGTTGGCGAGATCAGCCCCGGAGCCGTTTCCCTGCTTTCGGGTGCCATCAACTCTGCCAACCAGGCCTCGGACTCAATCGGAAAGGGTGACCTATCGGAGGCGCTCTTCACGAGCCAGAAGGCAAATTTCGTCATGCGCCAGCTCAAGGGAGGGCAATTCACCGTGGCCCTGGTGGCTGATTCTAGGGTTAACCCTGGGCTTCTCAGGGTGGAACTCGTCAAATCTGTCGTCAAGATGGAAAAACTGCTCCTGGAGGTTTAATGTATGGAAAAGGTAAAAGAGCTTCTTGAAGCCATGAAGAATGAAATGCCGGGTTTCGTGGCCTCCGCCTTGGTTGAGAGGGAAGAGGGGCTAACCGTCGCTGAGGCAAGGCTGGATCCCGACTACGACATAGCCATAACATCCGCCTATTCGGTTGAACTGATGAGGGCACAGGAAAGGGCCATCGCCGCTTTGGGGGAGCCGGAATCCGACGCTGAGATACTGGGGATCACGCCCAGGTTTTACTTTTTCACCGCGCCGATAAACGGCACCCCATTCTATCTGCATGTGGTCCTCAATAAGGAAAAGGGGACTCTTGGGCTTCTGTTCGCATACCTGAAGAAATACAACCGTCTCCTTTCCGAGGCCCTCACCCAGTGGCAGTCTGCCTGAATGAACCTCCTGAAAAAGGCACAGATACACACGGAACCCAGGAAAGCCTTTTCCTGGCCGTGTGAGTTTCGCCGGTATCGTTTCAACACGAGGCTCACCGGCCCTGATGAGGACTTCTGATGCGACTGGTCGTTACCTCACCTGATGGAACCGTTAAGGAACACGAGCTCAACGGTGATTTCATCCGCATAGGAACGGGTAACGATGTTGAGTTGTCCCTTCCGGGGCTACAACCCCTTGAAGCGATCATAAGGAGGCGCGGGGACAGGTTCTTGATTCAACCAGCTGAGAACGCAAGGGTCTATATGGGCGACCAGCGAGTTCTCCTTCCCAGAATAATTTCACCCTCAGATGACATAGAGGTTGGGAGCTATATTATCAGGCTTGAAACAGAGGCAACGGATGCTGTCCCGGAACCGGAAACAAAACCCGCCGAAGAAACGTCGGCGATCAAACAAGACATTCAGCCTGATGTTGACACAACGCCCACCGAGTTCCTTGAACTGCCACCGGAGATAATTCCACGCCTCCAGGTAACCGGCGGGCCAGCTCAGGGAAAGACTTTTGAGATACTCGGAACCGCTGTGTTGGGAAGGGATCCCTCCGCGGATTTTTCCGTGCCGGACAAGTTCGTATCCAGGCACCACATAAAGTTCTACTTGGGGGAAGACGGCTCCGTGATCGCTGAGGACATCGGCGGAAAGAATCCCATATTGATAAACGGCAGGGTGATGCCAAAGAAAACCTTGGCCCACGGCGATGTTCTCAGGGTTGGCAAGACCGAGCTACTGTTCATCTACGAGACCCAGGGGTTTCCCGAGGACGAGGGAAAACCCAAAAAAATCAAGATGAGTCCCTGGGCGTGGGCTGTTGTTGGAGGTGCCCTCCTGCTGATCGTCGTGGCAGTTGTATCCTGGATTGTCATCTCGGGCAACTCGGTCAGAACAAACAAGGAAAAGGCCCACTTCCTCATAGTTCAGGCCGAGGCGGCCCAGAAACCACAGGACAAGGCCAGGCTTTATGCCAGGTCGGCCTCGCTTCTTGAAGAAGCCTCAAAGAGGGCGCCGAACGATCCGGAGATCGCGGAGGGCCTCAGAATAGCGTCCCTGAACCAGAGGCTCTGGACACATATCTTGAGCGCGGAGGATAACCTGAAGGCCGGAGACTATAGGGCCGCGATCCACGAGGCAGACGCGGCCCTCGCGGAGTCTCCGGACAACCCGCAGGCAATCAGGATCAAGGATGACGCGACGGCCAGGCTCTTCTCCCTCACATACGAGGAAAGAGCTAGATCGTCCCTTTCGGCTGGCGATCCGGCCTCGGCCCTGGTCTTCGCCGAGATGGCTCTGTCCGTTTTCCCGTGGGACCAGGAGCTGATTTCCATGAAGGACTCATGCTTGAGCGCGCTCTCCTCCGCGGCCAAGAAATCCCCTTCGGGCGAAGCTGTACTCCTTGAACAGATCCGCAAGAAACACTACCGTGACGCTGATCCCCAGGCTACGCTTGATATTGCACAAAAAATACTCTCATCAAATCCGGATGATCCGGCCGCTCTGTACTACAAGTCATTAGCGGAGATGGAGCTGGCGGCCCTTAAGGCAGAAAAAGAGGGCCGCTCGGATGAGGCCACTGAGCTCTGGCAACGCATAGCGAGGATTGAACCGACAAATCCCCTCGCGAGAAAGAGGGTGAAATGAAGGGCAAGGCCTTTGGCTCATCCGATATTGGCAAGGTGAGAAACAAAAACGAGGACGCGTTTCTCGTTGATACGAACCTGGGTCTCTTTGTGGTGGCTGATGGCCTCGGAGGGAGAAAGGCCGGAGACGCGGCCAGCCGCGGCGCGATAGAGATAGTCTCCAGGTTCATAAGGGAACAATCCGTGGCCAATTCTTCGGTGGAAAGAACCCTCCTCAGAGCATACAGAACAGCGGCCTTATATGTCTATAAGCTGTCTCACTCAAAGCCAGCGACCCAGGGCGCGATGACCACCCTCACAGTCCTGCTCCTCAAGGGCGGCAGATATTATATAGTTCATGTTGGCGACACCAGGGTCTATCTGCTCAGGGGCCACACCCTCAGACAGCTGACCGCGGACGACACCCAGGCCCAGATATTTGTAAAGCAGGGCTATTTGACTCAGGAACAGGCCAGGACCCATAAGTCCCGGAACATCCTGACCAAGGCTCTCGGCTCCAGACCAAACCCAAAGCCTAGCTTTTACACCGGATGGGTAAAGAGGGGCGACATATTCCTCCTGGTTACCGACGGGCTTTACAGCTCCTTCACCGACGATGAGATCAGGAAAATCCTCTCGGAAAACTCTCCACGGGCGGCCATGGAGGAGTTCATCAGGTTGGCAAACGAACGCGGGGGCGACGACAACATAACCGGCGTGATAGTCAGCGTTGATGACCCCGGAGGCAATTTCATCACAAGGCTGGTCTATTCGCTTGACAGGATATTCGTGAAATGAAGGAGACCGAGAGAATATTCGCTGGAAAATACAGGGTTCTTGAGAGGCTCTCAAGCGGAGGCATGGCCGTTGTCTATAGGGCGGAACACGCGTTCCTTAGAAAGCCCGTTGCCATAAAGGTTTTGCCCAAGCAGTTCTCCGATGACCCGGCCTTCGTGAAACTGTTCCTCCGGGAGGCCGAGACCTCAGCCCAGCTAGATCATCCCAACATAGTAAAGATATTTGACTTCGGAAACGAGAACGGGCTTCTTTTCATTGTCATGCAGTTCATACCAGGGGTAACCCTTGACAAGATCCTCAGGGAGAGAGGCCGGCTCTCCCCGCCGGAAACGCTCCTATACGCATATCAACTGCTTTCCGCGCTCGCATACGCTCACAACAAAGGGGTCATACACCGTGATGTAAAACCATCCAACCTTCTTTGCACTGACGACGGAAAGGCATATCTGTTTGATTTCGGCATAGCGGTTCTGGGCGAGGCGGTTCGCCAGCAAAAGGCTACCGTGACGCCAGGCACACCGGACTACATGTCGCCAGAACAACTGAGGGGAAGGGCCGATGTTCGCTCTGACATTTACTCAGTTGGTGTTGTCCTCTACGAGATGCTCACTGGTAGGGTTCCGTTCAAAGACGAGAGCATACTGAACCTTCAGCTCAAAATAATCAAGGATCCACCGCCGCTGCCCTCATCGTTCGGGATAAGCATACCTGGAAGCCTTGAGAAGGTTGTGCTCAAGTGCCTTTCCAAACTGCCTTCTGACCGCTACCAGAGCGCCTATGACCTCTTCCGTGTTCTCTCTTCCCTGGGCATAGTCAATCCTCCGAGCTGGATTGAGGTGGAAGCACCAGTTCAGGTCCCCATACTCAAAAAGCCCGAATCCGCGACCGAAAAGGAGGATGAGCTGGGATTTGAGCCTGAGCCGGAGACATACGAGCCGCAGGAGGACATGGACCTCACAATAACCCAGTTCGTCCCCGTGGCTGACGCCGAATACGAGGAGGAGTGGAGCGTCCCCCCTGAGGGCAGGAAACCCTGGGTCGGCATCATGATCCTCATCCTGATAATCGCTCTCGTCCTAGCCATCCTGGCCATTGGCCTCTGGCTCATTTTGGGGAGGTAAGACAAGTTGCCAATTGAACCCGGCTGTGTTCTTTCTGGCAAATACGAGATAAAGAAACCTATTGGCAAGGGAACCATAACCGAGGTTTATCTCGCATATCATAAGGCACTCTCTAAGAATGTCGTCATAAAGGTTCTTTTTCCGCATATTGCCGCGGATCGCGGCCTCCTGCGCAGGTTTGTGTCTGAGGTGGAGGCAGTCGCCGCGCTTGAGGCCCATCCAAATGTGGCCTGGGTTCTTGACCTGGACAAGGACGGCCGCTGGATATACTATGTGATGGATTTCTATCCCTACAGCCTGAAGCAGATGCTAACTGAGGCCGGAAAACTCACCCCTGAGGATACGGTTAGGGTCACATATCAGATCCTCCAGGCGCTCAAGTTCGCGCACTCCAACAGGATCCTCCATAAGGACATCAAGCCCCAGAACATCATGTTCAAGGAGGACGGCGTCGCTGTCCTGGCGGATTTCGGCATAGGCGAGCTCGCGAGGGAGGCCGTTCAGAAGCTGAAAATAACGCAATTGCTACCAAGTCCCGCTTATCTCTCGCCAGAGCACATAAGGAACCCGAAAGCCATAGATGCCACATCTGACATATACGCCCTTGGAGCAGTCATGTACGAGATGCTCACGGGCGAGCCGCCTTTCAAGGGCGACATAAAGACCGTCTATTCCATGAAATTCCTGGGCAAGTTCACCCCCATAAGGGAGCTTGCGCCCGGCGTCCCAGAAGAGCTCGCCAAGATAGCCGAGAAGGCCATGGCCACGGACCCAAAGCAACGCTACGGCTCTGCGGACGAGTTCCTCTCCGAATTTGAGGAGAGCGGCGAGGAGGTCTTCTATTTATCAAAAGCCCTTGTCTGCGACATGGACCTTCCATTGGTCAGGAGGGCGAGGATGACCCTCTGTCTGGAGATAAGGGATGACGCCATACTGGAGATGAAGGCGATGAGGTATCCCCTCGTGGTTTCTCCGGGCGCGGTGTTCCCTGTTGAGATAACCCTCTCCGGCCACGGCGAGTTCCAGTGCGTCATGAGGTCCCGCTCAAAGGAATTCACTGTCATAGACGGGCCTTTCCGCGACATCTCCCTTGGCCGTGAGGAGACCCAAAAGGCCTTGTGGCAGGTCAAGGCACCAGACGAGAACTCCATCGGAGAATTTGAGCTTCAAATATACAGGAGCGGCCAACCCGTGCTCAGGGAACCAGTGCTGTTCCGGGCAATAGCCGCGATATACGCGAGGGTGGAGGAGAAGAAGAAATAGTTTTAGGTTGCCAGCTCCAAGCCTGGATGCCCCAGGATTTATCCTGGGGAGACTCAGGAGTTCACCAGAACGCCAAAGCCTGGATGCCCCAGGAT
>JBMFOM010000008.1:0-37075 GCA_049969615.1 Caldifarciminota bacterium | reverse complement strand
TACGGCCCCCATTCCTTGCCGTTTACGATGACATACCGCTTGCCATCGGCCTTCCAGGCCCTAAATCCCCAGGCAGACCCGTCGGCAGAGCCAATTAAACCTCCCATGTTCGCATAAGGCCCGTATTCACCGAGTTTCGTGGTCTCTGCCTTGAAGGCCAAGGATAGTAAAGCTATGATAAACATCTCTTTAACCTCCGTTGGTCTGAAAATTATAAACCCATCGGGGCAAGCCGCTCAAGCGCGGTTTTGACAAACCGGGGTTTTAGGGGTTTCAAAGACTTAGAACCATTACCTTGGGTATGCCCGGCTGTTTGATCCCGCGCAGGCAATGGATTATAATTTGCCCCAATGAATACGCTCATTGTCTCTTTGATTGGGATGGGCATCATGGCCCTCTTTTTCGCTGTCTTTCTCTTTGTCGCCTACACCAGACTCGCTGTAAAAGAAGACCCTCGGATAGATGCTATAAACGATTCCTTGCCTGGCGCAAACTGCGGCGGATGCGGCTATCCTGGTTGCAGGCAATACGCGGAGGCATTAGTAAAGAAGGAGGGCAAGGTTCCCATTGACCTCTGTGCGCCAGGGGGCCAGGATTCGGTTGAGCGCATAGCTGCCATACTCGGTGTTGAGGCGGCCGCGGTTACCCCGAAGGTAGCGGTGGTTTTATGCGGTGGAACCCCTGACCTGGCCGAGGACAGGGCAATATACATCGGCGCGGCCAGTTGTCGTGAGGAGCACCTCGTTACCGGAGGGCACAAGGCCTGCACCTATGGATGTCTTGGCCTCGGAGACTGCGTTGACGCGTGCCCGTTTGACGCCATGTTCATGGGTGATGATGGGCTTCCGGTTGTCATAGAGGAGAAGTGCACGGCCTGCGGAAAGTGCGTTGAGGCTTGCCCCAGGGGTATAATGCAGTTGGTTCCAAAGACCCAGAGGGTTCTCATCCGTTGCGTCAACCACGACAAAGGCGCTGTCGCGCGAAAAATCTGCAAGGTATCCTGTATAGCCTGCACGAAGTGTGTGAAGGCCGCGCCTGAGGGCGCTATTCGCATGGACAACTTCCTCGCGGTCATAGACGATCCGGCCGCGGTTGATTCGGCCGCCCAGGCCGTGATTGATTCATGTCCAACCGCATGCATCATAGATAGGCTAGGCACAATAAAGAAGACACCGGAGGAACCAGAGAAGAAAGAGGCCACGGTGGAGGCATGATCCCGTCTTTCGTTATGCCCATCCCAAAGGGTTTCCCGGACCTCAAGCTGAGTTGGGACCCTTTCATCCCAGGAGGGAGACAGCATGAATCCTTTCTTCAGAAAAAAGATAAAGGAATTCCTGGAAGAGGATGCCGCGTTCTTTGACATAACCACATCAGCGATTGTGCCTAATGGTAAGTCTAGGCCAAGGGTTATGGCCAGGGTTCCCGGTGTCATGGCTGGTTTTGAGTTTTTCCTTGAGGCCTTCAGGATACTGGACCCTGCGGCCCGTGGAGAATCCCTTGTGCCGGAAGGCGCTGAGTTCGCGCCCGGAGAGATAGCCTGGGTTGAGGCAGAAACTAGAGCGCTTCTTTCGGCCGAGCGCGTTGCCCTCAACCTCCTGGCAATAACCTGCGGTACAGCGGCCAGGACCAGGGAGATGGTCAAGGCTATTGAGGAAACCGGCTGTGTTGTCCTTGACACCAGAAAGACCATCCCCGGCCTCCGGGAGTTCCAGAAACACGCGGTTCGCGCTGGCGGAGGCCGAAACCACAGGATGAGCCTGGAGGATATGGTTCTCATAAAGGACAATCACATAATAGCCGCCGGCAGTATCAAGAAAGCAGTTGAAACGGCCAGGTCCTCCTGGCCCGTGCGCCTGGTTGAGGTTGAGGTCCAGAGCTGGGAACAACTTGAAGAGACGTTTCTCGCCCAACCAGACATCATCATGCTGGATAACTTCAGCCCCGAGATGGCTCGCGAGGCTGTCCGGTTCACCGATGGCTGGATAAAGATTGAGGCCTCCGGTGGAATAACCCCGGAGAATGCCAGGGCCTATGCTGAGGCCGGAGTCAATTTCATATCCTCAGGCTGGATAATGAGGGGTTGGACAGACATTTCGCTTGAATTTTAGCCCAGGCTCACTCGTTGCCTGTAGGAGGTCAAGACCCCCGCGGGCCGAAAACCGCCCTGCCGAGCCTGATCTCTGTTGCGCCCTCCTCAATTGCCCAGATATAGTCCTCGCTCATTCCCTCTGAGAGCACGGGCAAGCTGATCCCGAGCTCGGTCTCAATCCCATCCCTCAACTTCCTGAGAAGGGCGAACGCGTTTCTTGATGCTTTCTCGGAGACCGGATATGGCCCGAGGGTCATGAGGCCAACCAGCTTTATTTTCGGCAAGCCGAGGATCTTCTCAGCCAAAAATCTCGCCTCTCCTGGCGCGATGCCATGTTTGGATCCTTCACCGGATGTGTTGACCTCAATCAAACACGGGATAGACCTAGTTGCCCTCTTGTTGATCTCCTCGGCCAGGGGAAACCTGTCCAGCGACTCAATCACCGAAAATAGATCAAGCGCGCGCCTGACCTTGTTGGTCTGGAGGTGGCCGACCATGTGCCAAGTGATGTCCGGAGGCAAGCTTTTTATCTTATCCCCGGCCTCCTGAACACGGTTTTCCCCAAATAGCCTGTGGCCGAGGTCGTATGCGACCCTTATTGTCTCAGGTGGAAATGTCTTGGTGATCAGGAGCAGACGAACCTCATCAGGTTTTCGGCCAGCACGGGCACAGGCCTCGGCTATGTTGGCCTTAACTTGTTTGAGATTGTTTGCGATCTCAACTGGGTTCATCTGATAACGCTTATATTATGCCCCATCGGAACAAGCAGGATCAATTTTCTCTCCAGATCCCCACTGGATCAAAACCTTTCTGGCTCGCGATGTCCTTGAGCCATGCATCAAGCAGTTTCTCATTCCGGTCCCTTGCCGCTCGCTCCGCGCTCGCACCAGCGCCCCCGTAAAACCGATTGAAGAAGAAATTATAGGTCAAAAGGGCATCCATGTAATAGGATCTGTTGGTTGTCATGCCTCTGTAGACTGAGTAGCCCATGAATCCCACTATGCCAGCATTCAAAACCAAGGCCCAGATGCCTCTCAGGGGTTCATCCACATAGAAGTGCCCGAGTCCCGGAAGACAAGACAACCTGGCCGCTGAAATTGGCGAATAAAGCATTGGAGCTGTTCTGTCCGCAAAATCTATGACATCCAGGAGTCCGGAGTCCCCATGGGCCGACCTTTTTGCGGATTCAAAATCCATGAGCATCAGGCACGCTAAAACCGAAAGGGAATCAGCCGGACCATAGCCCTCAAGTCCATCCATCGTGCCCAAGGCCTCGTTTATCCGCCACTGAGAGAGATAGACCCTTGCCTTGAGGATGACGGAAGGTGTGTCTGTCCTGCCGGCTAAAATGCCCATAGCCCCTGCTGTGTCGCCAGCAGAGAGGAGGCAATCTGATGCGGAAACCGTGTCGCCCTCTCTCAGATATTCATTTGCCGCGGCCCAAAAATCCCCTATAGCCTCAAGCCTCTCAGGGAGGTCAGGAATTCCCCCGCCTGAGCCGAGAGCAAGGAGCAAACAGCCGAAAGCCAGTCTCATCTGAAGAACTCACGGGTGTAGGGGTCCTCGAAGAACTCCCCTTTCAGATACAGCAAGAACTGTTCCCTCTTCTCGTGCCTCCTTGCCCTCGCGCCCACATATGCCCCATATGCCTGGCCCAGCCAGAAGAATCCCGCGAGGCCCCCGGTTATCCAGCCTGGGACGGGCCTTTCCGCACTAAAGTAGTAATAGCTCGTGGCCGCCATGCCCACCGAGAAAACAAACGACATAAGCGCGTCCCCATAGTGCCCGTAGTAGGTTTGGCCGGAGCCGGGGACGAGAATTGAAAGACACCCGGCCAACATGGGTGTTGGGCCTTTGGGAAACTCTTCAAGCGCTCCTGCTAGCGAATCCTTTCCTGCCCCAAATAGGTAGGTTTTTGCCGAGCGGGGATCATCCCGCGTCAATTCCGCCCAAGCTTTCATCAGAGCAGTTTCCCTGGGAAGCACCGAGTCCAGTTTTTGCAGTAGGGTGTCCGCGCGGGGGTCTCCGGTGAGCAGGTATATCCTCGTTATTTCAAGAAGGGCATGGTCCCCTTTTGGAAAACCCTTTTCCCTGTAATCTGAGAAAACCTTTATGGCTATGGAAAATTCTCCTGCCTTGGCATAGTCTATCCCCGCCTTAAAAAGGGCGTAAGGCGCTAGGCTATCGTTGGGCCAGTATGTCCAGAACCTGTAAAACTCGGTCGCGGCCTGACGCGGGTTACCTTCTCTTTCCAGGGCCTCGGCGAAATCCAGTACGGGGCCAGGTTCCAACTGCACCAGCAAAAATATCACCACGGGTATAGAACCTCCTTCGGATACTCCGGCCTGCTGAATATGTAATAGTCTTCCTGGTTCTCGTGGAGCTTGCCGGCCCGCAGGTCATATTCCTCACCCAGGTATAGCCATGATGTCGGATTGCACCTCATCAGTCGGTCCCCAGCCATCAGGATGCCCGCCAACCCATATTTTTTCACCGCGGCCTCGCCATAGCGCGAACACGAGGGGTTGAAGTTGCAAACATCCGGCTGGAGCTCAGAGAGCGTAAGCTGGTATGTCTTTATCACGAGCCAGGCAGACAGCTTTGCCGGATTTGAAAAGACTGAAGACCAGAGCACGAGGAGAACGATCGGCACCCTGAGATAATAAATCCCAAGGGCAATCGCCTTCAAATGGGTAAGTATTGATCCCTTTTCTTAGGCAGGCTCCCGGATAGGGACCAAGGACAAACCGGGATTTTTCAGGGGTTTCGGGTGATAACACATCACATTGCTTTCTGGTTTTTTATCCGAATCCCCGGAACCTTTGCCGGTGGCCAGTTACCGAGAACGGCTTTCCCTTGATTGGCCTAAATAATAGCGATCGCGTCGTGCTTGATTCAGGCCAATTCTATGCTTTAGAATATGGTGTTCGCTATTGATCTTGAAAAACCTTGAATTGATCAATTTCCGGTGCTTCGGGAGGGCCCGGTTCAGTTTTGATCCGGGCCTTAACCTGGTCACCGGGCCCAATGGTTCTGGCAAAACCTCCCTATTGGAGGCCGTGGCATATATCTCCACACCCAGGAGCTTCTCCGGCACCCTGGACAGAGACCTTGTGAAATGGGGGGAGGCGGGGTTCTCCCTGAAGGGAGAGGTAGTGAGAAACGGAACAACTCACGAGATAACCGTCTCGGTAAAGGGTGAAAAAAAGAACATCCGCATAAACGGCAAGAACATAGTCTCTTACGCGGATCTCTTCTCAACCTTTGTAGTATTGGCGGTCGGGCCTGGGGCTGATGCCATGATCGGCGGGACCCCAGAGGAAGGGAGGCGGTTCCTTGATTGGGCGCTCTCTCTCATGGAAAAAGAATACTATCAACACCTGTTGTCATTCAGGAAGGTCCTGGCACATAAGAACGTTTTACTGAAGAGAAGAGAAACCCACCTGGCGCCTTGGAACAGGGAACTTGAGCGCCACGGCAGTTTCCTGGTGTCTCGGAGGGAGGGTTTTGTTAAGGAATTGAACGAGAGAATACCCCCCATATCAAGGCGCAGGGTTTCCCTCAAATATACCCCATCATCTCTGATGGAGGTCGGCTCTCTTGATAGCATCAGGGAACAGGAGCTGGAGAGGGGATTTTCCCTCGCGGGGCCGCAGAGGGATACCCTTGAGGTCATCCTTGATGGCCGGAGAGCAAGGGGCTTTGCATCTCAGGGAGAACGCAGGATCGCGCACCTGGCCATAGTGCTTTCCGCGAGGGATATTTTTCAGGAGAGACTCGGGGAACCGCCGGTTCTGGTTATGGACGAACCCGCGTCTGTCCTTGATGATGAGCATCTATCCGCCCTGCTCGCGAGCCTTCGCGGCCAGGTTATATACACGGATGTCCTCGCGAGAGGGGCATCGGGGAGGGTAATAGAAATTGGAAAAGCCTAAGAGAATGGGCGATGGGCTCAGATCCATGCTTGAGAGGTGGGGCCTTGAGGGGATTTGGCAGGCCTCGGAGGTCAAAGATGCCTTTGTAAAGGTTTTCTCAGCTTATCCGGGCACCGAGTTTATCGAGTTTGACAAGGGAAAGCTTACTGTTGGTGTGAGAAGTGCCGCCCTGAGGTCAGATTTATCCTTCAGAAAAAAAGAGCTTATAAGCGTAATGAACGAGTTCATAGGAGAAGAGATGGTTAAGGAAATAAAGCTCACTGGCATAAGGTGCAAAAAGGAGGAGAAATGACCGCTCCCAGAAAGAAGCCGGACACCGGATACGATGCTTCTGACATAAAGATACTGAAAGGACTGGAGGGGGTCCGGAGGCGCCCCGCCATGTATATAGGCGATGTGGGGAAAAGGGGGCTTCACCACCTTGTCTATGAGATAGTTGATAACTCCGTGGATGAAGCCTTGGCTGGCTATTGCAGGACGGTTGAGGTTACATTTCACGCGGACGGTTCTGTCACGGTCTCGGATGACGGAAGGGGAATTCCGGTTGACATCCACCCGGAGATAGGGGTCTCCGCTCTTGAGGTCGTGATGACAACCTTGCACGCGGGCGGAAAGTTTGACCACAAATCCTACGCCATCTCCGGCGGCCTTCATGGCGTTGGCGCGTCGGTCGTCAACGCGCTTTCCGAGTGGATGATCGCGGAGGTCAAGCGCGATGGCCAACTGTGGCGTCAGCGCTATGAAAGGGGGAATAAGGTCACGGAGGTTGAGGCCATCGGCCCCGCGGAGGGAACCGGCACAACCATACGGTTTAAGCCTGACCATGAGATATTCAAGGAGACCACATTTGACTTTGACCTTGCGTCCGAAAGGATAAGAGAAATAGCCTTCCTGGTGGCGGGGATCAGGATAAAGGTGGTTGAAGAATCATCCGGCCGGGAAGAAACATTTTTCTACGAGGGCGGACTCAAGGAGTTCCTTTCCTACCTTGATGAGGCCAGAGAGCCTTTGTTTGCCCCGCCCTTCTACGCGCAGTTCAGGGATGAGGAAAAAGGGGTTGATGTTGAGTGCGCGCTTGAATACACGAGCGCCTACTCTGAGATAGTCCTCACCTATGCGAACACCATCCAGACCCATGAGGGCGGAACTCACCTCACCGGGTTCCGAAGCGCGCTCACCAGGGTCATAAACGATTACGGCAAGGGGACCGGCCTGATGAAGAACGGCCAGGCCATAACCGGAGAAGACACCAGGGAAGGGCTCACGGCTATCCTACATGTTAAACTGCCTGATCCTCAGTTTGAGGGCCAGACAAAGACAAAGATGGGCAATGGCTATATCAGGGGAATAGTTGAGGCCGGTCTATACGAGAAGCTCTGGCGTTTCATGGAGGAGAACCCCCGCGCGGCCTCCGCCATAATAGGCAAATGCCTCCTGGCCGCTCGTGGCCGCGAGGCCGCCAGGAAGGCCCGCGAGCTCACCAGGCGCAAGAGCTTCCTTGAGTCCGATACCCTTCCAGGCAAGCTCACGGATTGCATATCAAAAGAGAAGGATTCGGCAGAGCTTTTCATCGTTGAAGGCGAATCCGCCGGGGGAAACGCTAAACAGGGCAGGGACAGACACACCCAGGCCGTCCTTCCCCTCCGCGGCAAGATACTGAATGTTGAGAAGAGCACCCTTGACCGCTCACTGTCCAACGCGGAGATAAGGACATTGGTTTCCGCGATAGGCGCCGGGATAGGTGAAGAATGCGACCCAGCCGAGGCTCGTTATGGCAAGATAATCATAATGACCGACGCGGATGTTGATGGTGCCCACATCCGAACCCTCCTCCTCACCTTCTTCTACAGATACATGAGGCCCCTGTTAGAGTCTGGTTATATATACATAGCACAACCACCTCTGTTTCGCGTTCAGAAGGGCAAATCATTCGCCTATGCATTTAATGAGCAAGACCTGTGGGCAAGAGGGATCCAGGTAGCCTATGGTTTGAAAGCCTTCCGAAAGGATGGCTCTGAGCTCTCCGACGAGGAATTGCTCGGAAAGCTCCTTGCTTTTCACAAGTTTAAGCACTATTCTGGCGTTCTCGCCAGATACGATCAGAATCTGGCAAAGATAGCCGAACCCATTATAGCGGGGATGGGCATGTGGAAAAAGACCTTCTCGGACACCGAGGAGATGTTCAGGTTCATAAACGAAGCGCTGAAGGGAAACGATGCGATTTTAGAGTTCAGCGTTGACCAGGAAAAGAACGAGGTCAGGTTCAAGATAAAATCCGACAAAGAGCTCGCCATATCTGCCGAAGACCTGCGGCTCATCCTGAACCTGTATTCGGAGGCCACAGAGGCGCTTTCGGGAGAAGGCCTCAAGAACACCAGGTTCATCCTTGAAAAAGATGAGATAATAATCCGCAGGCCGGATGATCTGGTTTCTCTCCTGAGGAGAATGCTCTCCTCAGACCCCACCTCGCTCGTCACCATTCAACGCTACAAGGGACTCGGGGAGATGAACGCTGACCAGCTATGGGAGACGACCATGGACCCTGAGACCCGGACGCTGAAGCGCGTTTCCGTTGAGGACGCGGAGCAGGCGGAACGGCTTTTCTCCATCCTCATGGGGGACCAAGTTGAACCCAGGAGGGAGTTCATACAGCACAACGCTCTGAAGGCCGTGAACATAGACATCTGATTCCTGGTTGGGCAGAGAGCTTCGTCCTGCAATCCTGTCATGCTCTATACTGGTGAGAAGCTTCTAGCTCTAGATAAAGATCTTCTTACCTGTATAGAGGGTGACAAGTTGGATGGGCTGAGAAGCGATAGGGCAGGACCGTGCTACCGGCCTCAAATGTTTGATCCTGCGCGGGAAGTGGGTTATAATTATTGACTTATGCCGAAAATGCTCCTTTCTGGCAACGAAGCGATAGCATGGGGCTTTCGGGACTCTGGCGGGCACTTTGCCGCGGCATACCCAGGAACCCCTTCAACCGAAATACTTGAGGCAATCGCACCTTTCCCGGAGGTTTACGCGCAGTGGTCTCCCAACGAGAAGGCCGCTTTTGAGTCCGCTTTTGGCGCATCCCTCGCCGGCGCAAGGGTCTTGGTCGCGATGAAGCATGTCGGCCTTAATGTCGCGGCAGACCCACTGTTCACCTCGTCCTACACGGGCATAAACGGCGGCATGATAATTGTTTCCGCCGATGACCCATCCATGCACTCTTCCCAGAATGAACAGGACAACCGCAACTACGCGCCTTTTGCCAAGCTTCCTCTCGTAGAACCATCTGATCCTCAGGAGTGCTATGATTTCGTGCGTATAGCGCTTGAACTATCAGAGCGATATGATATTCCAGTCCTCTTCAGGGTAGAAACCAGGCTTTCCCATGGCAAGGCAAGTGTTGAGACAGCTGATCAGAGGGCCGATGTCCCCCTTCGGGATCCGGACCTCAGATGGGAAAAGTATGTGATGATGCCGGTGAACGCGAGGCCGCGGAGGGTTGACCTGGCAAAACGGCTGAAGGCCCTTTCTGAATTCTCTGAGACCAGTGGCCTGAACAAGATAGAGCCCGGCGACAAGAAGATGGGTATAATCACATCGGGTATAAGCTACATGTATGCCAGGGAGATTTTTCCGGAGGCATCCTATCTCAAGTTGGGCATGAGCTACCCGTTTCCGGAGAACTTGGTCAGGGCCTTCGCTGACCAAATTCTCGGGGCCGGCGGTGCCATATACATCGTTGAGGAGCTCGATCCCTTTATAGAGATGCGGGTCAAAGCCATGGGGATACCATGCAAGGGAAAGGATGTCCTGCCGGAGATAGGGGAGTTTTCCCCGGAGCTCATACGCTCAGCGATGAAAGGAGAGCGTCTTGAGACCAAATCCATCTCCGGCGCGCCCTCCCGTCCACCAAACCTCTGCCCCGGTTGTCCCCACACATCGGTGTTCTTTCAGCTCAACAGACTGAAGGCGAATGTCTTCGGGGATATAGGCTGTTATACTCTCGGAGCACTGCCCCCTCTCAGCTCAATCTATACCTGCATCTGCATGGGCGCTTCAGTAACAAACGCTTTTGGCTTCGCGAAGACCCGCGGAGGCAAGGAGGCAAAGAGGACCGTCGCGGTTCTCGGGGATTCAACCTTCTTCCACATGGGAATACCCGGGACAATGGAGATGGTCTATAACAAGGGCGTCAATACGGTAATAGTCCTTGACAACAGGACCACCGCGATGACTGGCCACCAGGTTCACCCGGGTTCCGGCAGAACCCTAAAGGGCGAGGAAACTGTGGTGCTTCTTCCCGAAAAAATAGCCGAGGCCCTCGGGATCAACCACATCAAGGTGATAGACCCGTATGATTTGAAGCTGGTCAGGGACACCCTAAAGGAAGCCATGGCCCATGACGGCCCAAGCTTTGTGGTGACCAGAAGGGCGTGTGTCCTCCTCCCGGAGGAGAGAAAGCGCTGGGAGGCCTTGCCAAAATACCTTGTCCTGGAGGAACGTTGCGCTGGCGAGAAGTGCCACCTCTGCCTTAGGTTGGGTTGCCCGGCTATATTCGTTGCTGACGGCAAGGCCAGAATAGACAGAACCCTATGCACATCTTGTTCCCTTTGCGCTCAGGTCTGCCCCAAGACGTACGCGGCAATAATCCTGGAGAACGAGAAAGCGGAGGTGACAAATGCTTGACACGGTCAACATACTCATATCCGGAGTCGGCGGCCAGGGCGTTGTCCTCGCCTCAGAGATAATATCCGCGGCCGCGATGGAGGCGGGCTATGATGTAAAGCAAAGCGAGGTCCACGGCATGGCCCAGCGCGGAGGCTCGGTTGTCAGCCATGTCCGGTTCGGGCCCCGTGTCTTCTCCCCTCTGGTTGAGGGTGGCACGGGCCATCTTCTCCTCTCGTTTGAGAAATCCGAGGCCCTGAGGTGGACGAGTCTCCTGAACCCAGCCGAGGGCATCGTGATCCTGAACACCCAGGAGATAATCCCTGTCACCGTGAGCCAGGGTCTATCCGAATACCCTCACGACGCGGTTGAGCGGCTCCGGGAGGCTGGTTTCAAAACCGTTGCCCTTGATGCGCTTAGCCTGGCAAGGCAGGCAGGCACGGAGCGCGCGGTGAATGTTGTTCTCATTGGCGCGGCTAGCCCGTTCCTTCGCCTGGATCAGGAGCTATTGAGAAAGGTCGTGGCTGATCGCGTGCCCCCGAAATACCGGGAGCTCAACATGAAGGCCTTTGAGCTGGGCCTCTCAGCGAGCAGGGGATAGCATGCATGGATCCTGTACGGCCGCGGTTTTGTTCTGTTGCGCGGATCCATAGTCACTCTTGAACAGGCGCAGGCCCTTAAATTAAAATATAACCATGTGCCTCGGAATCCCGATGAAGCTTCTGGAAAAGGAAGGGGACATGGGCTGGGTTGAGTCCGGCGGGCTTCGCCGCCAGGTCTCTCTCGCGCTTGTGCCCGATGCAATGCCAGGCCAGTGGGTCATCGTGCACACAGGCTTCGCCATAGAGACCATGAGCGAACAGGAAGCCGCGGAGATCCTTGACATGCTCAGGGAGGCGCTTGATGGGTGAGCGGGTCCGTCTGGGTCACGGCTCAGGCGGGGTTCTCTCGGCGAGGCTGGTGAAGGAGGCCTTTCTGCCCCTTCTCGGAAACCCTACCCTGGACGCGCTCGGCGACTCCGGGGTCTTCTGTCTCGGCGAGAAGAGAGTCGCTCTTACAACGGATTCCTTTGTGGTTAGGCCCATATTCTTTCCAGGCGGAGACATAGGGAAGCTCTCGGCATCCGGAACCATAAACGACCTCGCTGTTTCCGGCGCGAGGCCCCTTTTCCTCACGGGCGGTTTTGTCCTTGAGGAGGGGCTTGATTTTGACGATCTCGCGAGGATAGTCGGTTCCTTCGCGGAAACCATCCGGGAGGTCGGCGCCACATTTGTAGCGGGCGACACGAAGGTCATAGAAGGATCAGGTGGCATAATCGTGAATACCGCGGGGTTTGGGGAACTTATGCCAGGAATTGATCTCAGCCCGGAAAGGATTGAGCCTGGCGACCGGATAATAGTCACAGGCACCATTGGCGACCACGGGTTCGCGGTTCTCCTTGCAAAGGGAGAGCTCGGTCTGGAGGCTGATTTTCCCTCGGATTGCGCGCCCGTCTGGGGGATGCTTGAGCCCCTCTATCAGGACCTAGGAAAGGATGTTAAATTCGTTCGCGACCCCACAAGGGGTGGACTTGCCACTGTCCTCAATGAGGCCTGTCGCCAGGGGCTTGATTTCGTGATACGCGAGCGGGATGTTCCTGTCCGACCAGAGGTTGCCGCGGCCTCGGAATTGCTCGGCCTTGATCCCCTTTATGCGGCTTGCGAGGGCAGGGCAGTCGTGTTTGTTTCCGCGGACGAGGCCGAAAGGGCAGTTGAGGTCCTCAAGAACCATCCCCTGGGTTCGGGCGCGGCTCTTATAGGCGAGGTTACCGAGGGCAAGGGCATGGTTGTTGGGATAACCGAGACCGGCGGAAAGCGCGTGCTGGATATGCTCGCCGAGGATCAGTATCCCAGGATATGTTAGTCGCTGGCTGGCATGACCCATTGTCCTCCCCACAAAATCATTCAGGTCATTCATCATTACAGCCAAAGCCACTGCCAGGCGTTGGCGCACTATTGGAATTGAACGGAGGTTATTGTGGCAGAAAATTCCCTGCAAAACGAGATAAGGGAGCTGGCCGGGGTTATCAGGCAATTATCCGCGGCCACAAGGGCGCTGTCCGCGCTCTCCGGGGTAATGCCGAACCCATTTGTTGGGGTCATCCCCGGCGCGCAGGCCCTTGGCATAGCAACGGGCGCTATGGGCCTTCTTGAGCTCTTTCGCAAGGCCGGCCCCGAGCTCCATCTCCATCAGAATGTCGTCATAAACATAGGCGAAGGTCAGATCTCGGAAAAGGCATTCTGGGACAACCTGGTTCAGTATCACCTTTTGCCCGGGCTTGAGAGAAGCGGGTTTATTCCGGTCAGGATTAGGGGAAGGGGATAGTGACCATCAGCCCATCTTGCCCACGAAAGCGCCTATGCCAAAGGAAACAGCAACCCAGATTGCCCAGAGACCAAAGACCACCGCATAGGAGATTGCGCGCCTGCAGGCCAGGACCCTCACCAGTCCCTCCGCGACCAGCGCCAGGCTCCACAATGAGAACAACTCAATCTGCGAAAGCCCTCCCTGCAGTTTTGAGCTCATGTCAACCAGAAGGCCCAGGTCAGTCCTGAAGGGCTGACCCATGGCTAGAGTAAGAAGCCCGGTCGCCCACGCGCCTATGACTATTGCCATCTTTGACCAGACGACTATTCCGAATGCCCTGCTGAAGTTCGCCTCTCCACCTGAGAGCAGGACCATCAGGTGAAATATGACCGCCTGGGTGAGGATGACCAGGGGAACCATTATGGTTTTCTGTATGGCGGTTGTTCCAAGCATCACAGGCAGGCTCATCCACCGGGCCGCGGCCTCAGCCTGCTCCGGCGTGAGCTGGGAGAACCTCTCCTGAGCCGCCTGGACAATGAAATCGTATCCGCACCACACGCCAATCAGGTCACCCAGTATTATCAGGGGTATCACGATGAGTAGCCCCTGCCACCACCTGGGCTTTTCCGCTAGCCGTTCAAAGGCCTTTTTGGGCGAGACTATAATCTCGTAGATAACCTGCATGGGGAAATTCTAACCCCGGACCCGGGCCGAGATCAAAGACTTTCAACGAGGTTTTCCCTCTCAGACCAGCAGAAGACTCCATTGCTCTCCTCAGAGAGATAATTCCGCAATTTTTCAATTTGGCCGTTTCTTTCTCTATCATCAATCAAAACGAAACGTCTGATTTTCTTCAGGGATTCAGCCAGCTTCAGAGAAACCCACATGGCCACTATGTGCTCAGCCCTGCTATTCATGGTTTCAAGCGAAGCACCATAGAGGGTTTGAAGGAAAGCCCTCCAATGTTTCTTCTCGTCTCGCGCTCCCCTCACGGCGAAGTGAACCCTATATGACTTATGGATTCCTTCAACCCGGTAATTGGTCACCAGCTCAAAATCCCTCTTCTTCTGGTAGCCCTCCAGGAATGTCCTGACTTCTCTCCGGAACAGTGGCTTTAGCCTCTCCTTCCTGGAGAAAATCAGAGAGGATATTGCCACGATGCAATAGACCAGCGCCATAGCCTCGTCAGGAGTATCTGCAAGCTTCACGAGAACGCCGTTGCGCTCCTCAACCTGGTAATGACTCAGCAGACGCCTTATGACATTACGCCTGTTCCTGTCGTAATCATAGTCAAGAAAGATCATCTCCTCTCTGGTCATACCCATATCCGAAGCAAGCCACCGCCCCTCGGTTTCTTTTATCCAGACAGATATGGGCTTACCCGAGGGATATTCCATGCTGAAAGCCAAACGGAGGCCCTCATGGGTTTCCCTGGCGGAAACGAGATTCTCGCGGAGTTCACTTTCGCTGATCTTCATCGTTCACCTCCCAAAGATCCGATGCCAAATCGTGATACCATTCGTCTGGAACACAAAGATATTTTAATCCCCCCCTCCCCCCTTCTTCAACTTGAAATTAAATCACTCTCATGGTTCATAATATACCCGTGAGGCTCTCGGTCATAGTTCCGGTGTTCAACGAGAAGGAGAACCTTTCCCGTTTATATGCAAGGCTTTCTCCAGTCCTGGAGGGTATAACCCCTGACCACGAGATCATCCTGGTGGACGACGGCTCACGCGATGGCTCCTGGGAGGCCATAACATCCCTGCACGAGAGGGACAGGAGGGTAAGGGGGATTCGCTTTTGCCGGAACTTCGGCCATCACATAGCCCTCACTGCTGGCCTGGACATGGCGAATGGCGACCTGGTGGCAATGATGGACGCTGACCTCCAGGATAATCCGGAAGACCTCCCAAGGCTTGTTCAGAAGATAAACGAGGGCTATTTTCTGGTCTATGGTATCAGAAAGACCAGGCAAGACCCGTTTTTCAAAAGGCTAACCAGCAGTCTCTTCTGGAAGTGGATAAATAGGCTCGGCGGGGTAACAATGCCGGAGAATCAGGCCATGCTCAGGGTGATGCGGAGGGAGGTCACCGACGCGCTCCGTGGAATGAGGGAGGTCCACAGGTTCATCCACGGCCTCATGGCCTGGACGGGTTTCCCCTGGACCACGGTTGAGGTTGAGCACAGCCCGCGCGCCGCAGGAAAAACCAAGTATAACCTGGGACGTATGTTTTCCCTGGCAATGAACGCGGTCACCAGCTTCTCGGTCCTGCCCCTGAGGCTTTCCACCTACTTGGGCCTTGGCGTTGCCTTTCTCTCAGCCTTCTTGGGGGCTGTAGTAATCATCAGAAAGATATTCTGGGGATATGGGGTAGTGGGCTACGCCTCAATGATGGCCACCATGCTATTCCTTGGCGGCATTGTCCTCACCGTGTTGGGCATAATTGGCGAATACCTGGGCAAGCTCTACATCCAATCCCTCGGAAGGCCAATATATATAATCAGGGAGACTACCGATGATTGAACTAACCGAAAGAACCTGGGATACCAAGCATTTCGGCAGGAAGATGGGCAGCCTGATCATATCCAGTGATTTTGCACGCGAGGAGCTTGCCGGGCTCATTGAAGAGGCCCGGGCCGCTGGCTACAAGCACCTTACCGCCAGGTTTAATGGCTCCCAGCTTGAGTGGGGTCAGGCCCTCGCGGCCGCGGGGTTCTACCTGACGGATGTCGGAGTGACCTTTGCCAGAGAGGTTGATAATGCCCCGAAACCCGGCCTCCCCACCCGCGCCGCTACTCCGGACGACATCCCCGCGCTCATGGAAATGAGTCAGGGCCTGTTTCTCACGAGCAGGTTCTACCACGACCCGTTCTTCAGCCGCGAGGAGGCTGACGCCATGTTCGCTACATGGGCAGAGAACAGCGTCAGGGGAGATGCGGCTGATCTGGTTCTTGTTGTTGATGTGGGAAAAGGGCCTGTCGGTTATGTGACCCTCAGGCTGAAGGGGGTGGGGGTGATAGTTCTTATAGGCGCGTCCCGGAAGGCACCACGGGGCACTGGAAACGCTTTGATGGCCGCGGCTCACAGGGCATACCTGGAGCATGGTCTCACGAATGCAGAGGTCAGGACACAAACCTACAATTATCCGGCGACCCGGCTTTATCTCAAGTGGGGCTACGGTATAGCCAGGACCGATGTGACCTGGTGTAGGGCGCTCTGATCCGGGCAATAGAGAACCCTGAGAAAATGCTCTCGTGAAGGGATTTTTCAGAGGGCCTCTTAGAACCCTGTTCTCTTGGACAAAGTGTTCCTCCCCCAAACCAGTAGGTTATTACTACTTTATCAGAGGTCTCCCTATGTATCAAGATACCTCTCCAGCCCCCACTGCCTGAGAAATTCCGAGATGGTCAAAGGCACGACCTTCTGAAATATCCTGGCCATTGCTCTCGCCACACCCCTTATCTCCCACTGCGCGTCCGGCCGTAGCCTCAAGGACAGGAAGTTCATCGCGCTTCGCATGTTTATCGTCCACCAGAAACAGGTCCTGGTCCCTGCTGGCAGGATGCACCTGGCGGCCTCCTTCCTTAACCCAGCGTTCACCAGTTCCCGGTAGAGCTCAACCGAACGCCTGATGTGGTCTTCTATCCTGGCTCTGAGCTCATCCGGATTACCTTTGCCCTTCCATTCCTTCAGGCCCAAGAACTCTGGCGGGATGTGAAACTCCTCGTTCAGATCACCCGGCAATTGCTCATCAGGCGAGGTGTATCTGAAACTGCGCTTGGTATAGGAAGCTATCCTATGCCTTAGGATCTGCTCCCCGATATACATGGGAGCCCCGTCAAGGAGAAACCTGAAGACCTGATGCTCAAAAACAGATGTGTGGCCCATCCTGATGAGCCTGGCCAGGAGGGCCGCGTCACGCTCATCGTCCCCTCCCTCGGAAAGGTAGGATATTCGGGCTATCCGTGCGGGGGTCAGGTCATCGCCCATGACTTCGTGGAGTTCAAGCCGGCCCCCGCCCGGCAATTCCTCTATTATAGGAAGAGCCACGGTGAAATTATTGAGCATGAATGGAAACATTTGCCAGTCTCCATAGATATATCAGAGCTCCCCCCTTAGCAATTCCTGCGCCCACGCGCCGAGGCCAAGCAGTGTGGCGTGGGTTTCTACCGAACACCTGGCCTTCAGCAAGGGCCGGATGATCCTGGCCATGCCCCCGGTGAGAACCAGCCTGTAGTTATCCCAGCCCAGGAACCTGGCCTGGGCTTTTGAAAGCCCTTCCACGGCTATGGCTGTTGACCAGAGGACTCCGGATCTCATCCCGGTCTCCGTGTCTCTACCCAAAGGGCCGATTGGCTCGTTGGTCAGGTCAATCTTTGGAAGAGCGCCCGTGTTTGAACCCAGACAGGATAGCGCGATGTCAGGCCCCGGAAATATCACCCCGCCGTGGAATGTCCCGTCCTCACCGACCGCGTCAACCGTGACCGCTGTCCCAATGTCCGCGACGATGGTTTTTTGCGACAGAAAGTGCTTCACATACAAGGCATTGGCTATCCTGTCCGCACCGAGCCTTCCGGGCTCCCTATAGTAGATTCGGATGTTCGCGTTGTCCTTGTTGAGAAAAAGCGCGGACGGGAACGTCTCTTCCAGGGTTTTCTTCAATTTTGGCACCACAGAGGATATCGCTATCCCCTCGGCCTCATCAGCCCATCCCGAGAAATCCCCCACCCTCTCAAACCTGCCTGTCCTTGGAAGGTAAAAATCCACGAATAGGCCAGCCTTCAGGCCAGAGTTTCCCGCATCAACAACCAGCAGTCTCATTTGGCTATCCCCATGCCCGTGAACCTGCCGATTGGTATGAACGTTTCGCCGACCAGAAAGCCCTCTGGAGTGAGGCCTTTGAAAATGCCCTGTGTGCCCCCTACCCTGACAAATTTCCCCATGCAAATAAGGGATTCGTTGTATGTGGATATTATATCAGGAAGCGGAAGCTCCAAAAGACCCATGAAGCTGGATATGAGCCTCTTGGCTACCTCCTCAAGCGTGAAGCCATTTCCGCCAATCAGCCTGAGTGAAATCGCGTTCAGTTCTGGCGGGAAAACCTCCTGGTAGAGGTTTATGCCAAAACCAGTAACAACCTTTGCCCCCCTTTTTTCAACCAGAATGCCAGCGAGCTTCCTTCCGGAGTGTATGAGATCATTCGGGGGCCGGATCATCACGGGAGAGGGCAGGTATGAAGCCACGGTTTTGCAGACAGCCACGGGCCCGGCCACGGCACACGCGAACCCATCAATACCAGTGAGACCGACGGATAACCAGAGGCCTCCGGGCGGGGAGTGCCACCAGGAACCGTGCCTGCCCCTGCCCCTGGTTTGGATGTCTGCCCTTACCGCTACGGACGCGTGTTCCTCCAGGAGTCTGAAGCATTCATCCTGGGTGGATTCGGCTGTATCAAGGTGAAGCACACGCACCCATATATTATAGATCGCCCCTTGTTCCCGGTTCCTCCCCAATGGATTTTGCCCTTGACTGCCTGATTGATGAAAGAATCGCATATCTCAACAAAAGCCCAGGGCGCAATGGTCCTGGGCTGGTCTCCGGTTATCGGGTTATCGCGTCGCGCCTATCTCTTCCACTTTGCCGGTCCCTCAACATGCAAGTCCCTGCCGTGGGCGTCTATCGTGACTATGAGGGGGAAGTCCTCCACCACGAGCATGGTTATCGCTTCTGGTCCCATGTCCTCAAACGCGACGACCTTTGCCTCCTTGACCCTCAGCGCTGGCAGGGCCGCGACGCCGCCTATCGCGGTGAAATAAACGGCCTTGTTTCTAACCATGGCATCAATCACGGGTTTTGCCCTCGGCCCTTTGCCGATGGTGGCCTTGAGTCCCAGGTCATAAAGCCTGGGAGCGTAGGCATCCATCCTTCCTGATGTTGTCGGGCCAACAGAACCTATGGGTTTTCCTGGGGGAGCGGGCGCGGGGCCAGCGTAGTAGATTGCCTGACCCTTCAGGTCTATGGGGAGCTCCTCGCCCCTATCTAGCATCTCCACCATGCGTTTGTGTGCGGAATCACGGGCCGTGTAAATTATTCCCGTGAGCTCAACCTCGTCCCCTATCTCCAGGGACATGACCACATCATCGGTGAGAGGTGTTGTTATTTTCTTTGCCATCCTGCACCTCCTATATCTCGCGGAACGCGTGACGGTTCGCGTGGCACTGGGTGTTTATGGCGAAGGGCAAAGAGGCTATGTGGCATGGCGCGACCTCAATGAAAACATCAAGGACGGATACCTTGCCGCCCAGGCCCATCGGACCCACGCCCAGCTTGTTGGCTTCCTCAAGGATCTCAAGCTCCTTCTCCGCCCAGAAAGGATCAGGATGCCGCTGTCCTATTTTCCTGAACACGATGGCCCTCTTGGCGTTTATGGCTGAGAGCTCAAAGTTTCCGCCAACGCCTATGCCTATGACAGTCGGGGGGCAGGGGTTGCCGCCTGATTGGGCTATCCACTCTATGGCGAATTTCCTCATGCCTTCCCAGCCCGCTGAGGGGGGAAACATTTTTACCGTGCTCATGTTCTCCGAACCGCCGCCCTTTGGGGCCAGGGCCAGCTTGATCTTGTCTCCGGGGACCAGGCTGTAGTGGATTATGGCGGGTGTGTTGTCGCCCGTGTTCTTTCTGGTTATGGGGTCGCAAGCGGATTTCCTTAGATAGCCTTCCTTATATCCCTTCCTTACACCATCGTTTATGGCGGCAGTGAGACCACCGCCTGAGACCCTCACATCCTCGCCAACATCAACGAAGAAAACCGCCAGGCCAGTGTCCTGGCATATCGGCATCCTCTCAGCCTCCGCGACCTCAAGGTTCTTGAGTATCTGGCCCATGATCTTCTTTCCGGTGTCGGACTCCTCCTTCTCGTAGGCCTTTTTCAGAACCTCCTTCATGTCATCCTTGAGGAACACGCAGGCCTCTATGCACATGTCGGCCACGGTGTTGACGACATCCTCGTATTTTATCTCACGCATCTGAACCTCCTCGGTTCTCTCTTGTCTGAACTGCAGATTTTTTCGCTGGAATCATGCTATATCTCCCGAAATGCCCTCCTGTTGGCAGGGCATTGAAAGTCTATTGCCAGGGGCAAGGAGGCTATGTGGCACGGGGGCGACCTCAATGAACCTCCTGAGTATCTTTTGCCCCAATGGCGATTCCTCGGCTGACATTGCTCTGCACATTACCCCCTTCATCTCCTCATCCAGGGTCATGCAGGCTTCCGGGCACATCTCAGCCACCGCGTTGACTATGTCCTGGTATTCTATCTCCCTCAAATAAACCTCCTTACTCTCTCTACGGACAGGCATTTCCCGGTTTTCTCGTCTATATCAAAGACCGCGCCCTCAAGCACAAGATTGCCCCTTGCCGGCTTTGCCCTTCCGCCGAAACCGGTCCTAAATGTCCGGAGGACATCGTCCCTTTTCACACCTATTATGCCATCCCAGCTTCCAGCCATGCCTATGTCAGATATGAACCCCGTCCCGCCGGGCAAGACCCTTTCGTCAGAGGTCTGGACATGTGTGTGTGTCCCATAGACAGCCGAGACCCTGCCGTCAAGATAGTGCGCCAACGCGCCCTTCTCAGAGGTTGCCTCCGCGTGGAAATCAACCAGGATTACCCTGGCCTTGATATTTTCCAGGATACGATCCGCGGTGGTAAAAGGGTCATCAACCAGCGGGTTCATAAAGAGCCTGCCCACGAGCTGAAAGACTGCTGTTTCACCCTTGATGAAGAGTCTATGCCCAGGGTTTCCGACCGCAGATAGGTTCGCGGGGACGATGATCTCCGGGCAATCATCAACGAATCCCCTGGCCTCGGATTTTGCCCAGATATGGTTGCCGGTAGTTATCACATCAGCGCCGTATTCCCTGATCTCGTCAAACAGATTTCGGGTTATTCCCAGGCCGCCCGCGACGTTCTCGCCGTTCACCACCACCAGGGAAGGCGAAAGCTCTTCCCGAAGGGGGGGCAAAGCCCTTGCCAGCGCGGTTCGGCCGGGCTCGCCCACCACATCTCCTACAGCCAAAACCCTCATATAAATGGCGTCCGTCTCTTACAGAAGAGCCTTTATGAAATCAACGAGTGGGCCGGGAAAGAAGCCCAGATAAACCGTGGCCGCGGCGGCTATGGCTATGGCTATGGCTGTCCAGAGCCTCTTTCTCAGTTTGGGTGTCTCCGTTTCTCCTTCCGGCTCCATCATATACATGTGGACGACGACGCGCAGGTAGTAGTAGGCGGATATGACCCCGTTGATCAGACCTATTATTGCCAAGGAGGTAAGGCCGGAGCGGAACGCCTCCGTGAAGAGGTAGAACTTGGCGATGAACCCCGCGAGGGGCGGGATGCCCGCCAGGGACAGGAGAAAAACAGTCAGCAGAAAAGCAAGAGCGGGTCTCGTCCTGGCAAGGCCCTTGTAAGAATCAAGGGACGAACGCTCGTCTCCGACAACAGCGACCACGGCAAAAGCGCCGCCTGTCATCAAGGTATAGACCAACGCGTATAGGACTATGGTTGAGCTTGACCATGGCCCTCCAGCTATAACCGGAATGAAGAGGTATCCAGCGTGCGCGATGGCTGAATACGCCAGCATCCTCTTTATGCTCTTCTCCAAAAGCGCCGCGGTGTTGCCCACGAACATCGTGAGAACCGAGGCATACCAGAGGAGTCCCCACCAGAGATCGGGGTTGGTGGGGAAGGCTATGTTGAAGACCAAAAGCAAAAGCCCGAACGCCGCGACCTTGGACGCGGTAGCTATGTAGCTAGCGACAGGCGCCGCGGCCCCCTCAAAAACATCCGGAGTCCAGAAGTGGAAGGGAACTGCGGATGCCTTGAATAGCAACCCTATGCCTATGAAGGAGAGGGCCGCCACCAAAAGGCCTATGTTGTATCCGGGCATGACAATTGCCGTTGCGACCGTTGAGAACGCGAAACTTCCGGTAACGGCGTAGAGAAGTGCTATTCCCATGAGCAAAAACGCGGAGCTGAAACCGCCCAGGACGAAATACTTTATCCCGGCCTCCGCGTCCCGCCTCATGCCCCTGAGACCGACCATAGCGTAAAGTGAGAACGAGAGGGTCTCCAGCGCGAGGAACAGCATGACGAAGTCAATGCACTTCGCAAGGAGTATTGCCCCCAGGGTCCCGGTCAGGAGGAAAAACCCACCCTCGTATGGAAGGTCTTTCATATCCAGGTATATGAGAAGGGAAAGCGCCGCGGCAACCGCGAAAACCAGATCAAGTAGCCTGCCGAACGGGGACACCAGGAGCATTCCGAACGCAGTCCCGGAAACAGTCAACCAGGCAAGGCTAACGCAGAAAAGCCCGGCGAGGCCAGCGAGGGTGAAGATGCCCAGTAGCCAGCGCCAGCGTTTTATGACCAGGCCGATGATCAGATAGGCCAGGGCGAACCCAGCGAGTCCGAGCTCGGGAATTACCAGATAGAGATCACTCATGGCTCACCTCCTCTTTAGGCCCAGAAATCCCACCTGAGGGGGATTCGTTTGATAACATGGGGTTTTGTGAAGGTTCTTCAATGGCACCTGTAGGGGATTGCGGGCTAACCACCTGGACTATACTAGCAGAGACGGGTTCCGTGTATCTAAGGAATGTCTGCGGATAGATGCCTATCCAGAGGATGAAAATGATGAGGGGAGCCAGCACCAGGACCTCCCGTATGGATAGGTCGCGCATCTTGGCGTTCTCGTCCTTTTCCAGCTTTGAGAACACGACCTTCTGAAACATAGTCAGGAGATAAACAGCGGCCAAGATTATCCCGACTACGCCCACAACGGCCCAGACGATGTTTGACCGGAACGCGCCCGCCAAGGCCAGGAACTCGCCAACAAAGCCGTTCAGGCCTGGCAGGCCAACCGAGGAGAGCATGATTATACCGAAGAGAACCGAGAGCCTGGGAACGGCCTTTGCGAGGCCGCCGAAGGCCGCGAGGTCTCGGGTGTGCCTGCGCTCATAGAGCATTCCAGCTATGAAGAACAGGCCTCCTGTTGAAAGCCCGTGGTTCACCATCTGGATCATCGCGCCCTGCAGGCCCCACTGGTTGGCCGATGCGGCGCCCAGCACGATGAAGCCCAGGTGTGCAACCGATGAGTATGCTATGAGCCGTTTCAGGTCGGTCTGGACCCAAGTCATCAGCGCGCCATAGGTTATCCCAATGAGCGCGAGTATCGCGAGCCAGGGTGCGAAAACCCTCGCGGCTTCGGGGAACATGGGGAACGAGAACCGCAAGAGTCCATAGACCCCCATCTTCAGCAGGACGCCGGCAAGAAGAACCGAACCAGCGGTCGGTGCCTCCGCGTGCGCGTGAGGAAGCCATGTATGGAAGGGAAAAAGGGGAACCTTTATCGCGAACGCGGTGGTCATGGCCAAAAAGAGTATCTCCTGCGCTGAGAGAGGGAGTCCCCTGGTCGCCTGGGTTAACGCGATGAGATCAAAGGTCCCGAACTGGATGTAGAGCCAGATTATGGCTGAAAGGAGAAGGACCGAGCCGGCCATGGTGTAAAGGATGAACTTGAACGCGGCGTAGAGCCTGTTCTCGTGTCCCCAAACCCCTATGAGGAAATACATGGGGATGAGCATAGCCTCCCAGAACACGAAGAACAGAAGGGTGTCCAGAGCGGAAAAAACGCCCACCATGGCGGCCTCCATTACCAGCATTGAGATGATATATTCCTTGCGCTTTGTCTCTATGTATCTGATGGAGGATAGAAAGCCCAGGAATGTCAGGAAGGTGGTTAGCAGGACCAGAAGCAGGGACATGCCATCTATGCCAATCTGGAAATAGGAGTTTATGGCGGGAAGCCAGTAAAACTTTCCGTGGAACTGAAACTCCGCGGCCCGTGCTATGTCAAACCACCAAAGGAGGCCGAGCGACAGGAGAAACTCTAGGCCAGACACCACAATGGCATAGACCCAGAGGGTTTTACGCGCCCTCTCCGGCATGAAGAACACCGGAAGGGTCATGGCCAGGGGAAAGAGGATTACAGCGGTCAACAAAGCCATTTTTTTGCCTCCTATTTAAGCAGGATCAGGTAGAATATCAGGACCAGGCCCGCGAGCATCAACAGGGCATATGTCCTGGTATTGCCACGCTGGAGGGCCCTGGCGAGCTTGCCGCCGGCCCTGGCCAGCCAGCCTGTCCCGTCAACCAGGCCCCTGTCTATGGTGTAGGTATCAAGACCCTTGTAGAGGGGATAGAGGGATATGTAGTAGAGGGGTTTCACGATGATCCAGTCGTATATCTCGTCAACCCAGTATTTTCTGTAGAGGATGGTGTATATCGGTCTCGTTATTAGGCCGAGGATCCGGTTCCTGAATCCGGGTATCCAATACATGAAACCGGCCACCAGGATGCCCAGGGCTGCCACGGAGACCGAGATGATTATCAGGGTGGTCGCGTTGACCTCAACAGCATGAGCCGGATGAGCGCCGGAGAAAACCGGCGCCACAAATGAGTGATACAGGGGCCCGACCCAGCCAGCCGCGACCGCGCCCAGGGCCAGGAACCACATGGGAACGGTCATTGTCCAGGGCGATTCGTGAGCGTGCTCATCTCTCGGCTTTCCAGCGAACACAAGGAATACCGCCCTGAACATATAGAACGCGGTCATGAAAGCGGTTATCGTGCCCAATATCCATATCCATGTGTGGCCGGATGCGGCCGCGACGTGCAGTATCTCGTCCTTTGAGAAGAACCCAGCGAGGGGCGGAATGCCCGCGAGCGCGAGGGAACCGATTATGAAGAGCGCGGCGGTCTGCGGGGCTTTCCTGGCGAGGCCGCCCATCCTCCGGATGTCAAGCTCACCGCCAGCCGCGTGCATCACAGAGCCAGCGGCTAAGAACAGAAGGCCCTTGAAGAACGCGTGGGTAAAAAGGTGGAATATGCCCGCGGCATAAGCCCCTAGGCCAACAGCAACGAACATATATCCAAGCTGGGAAACCGTTGAATACGCCAGTATCCGCTTTATGTCGTTGTTGACTAGGGCCATGGAAGCAGCGAATATGGCGGTTATTGCGCCCACGCCAGCCACTATGTATCCTGCCAGAGGGGCCGCGGAGTAAAGCGCGGATGACCTGGCGACCATATAGACGCCAGCTGTTACCATGGTAGCGGCGTGTATAAGCGCTGAGACGGGCGTAGGGCCCTCCATCGCGTCCGGAAGCCACACATAAAGGGGAAACTGCGCTGATTTGCCCACCGCGCCGAGAAACAGAAGCAAGGCCGCGGCCAGGAGGATTCCTGTGGCCGCATGGGATTCGTGAATGAGGGGGAACAGCTCGGTAAAACGCAGGGTCCGGAATGCCGTGAACAGGAGGAACATGCCCAGCAAGAACCCAGCGTCCCCTATCCTGTTGACTATGAAGGCCTTTTTTCCGGCCTCAGCCGCGCTCTTCTTCTCATACCAGAAGCCTATGAGAAGGTAGGAACACAGGCCGACCCCTTCCCAGCCCACGAACATCAGCAAATAGGAAGAGGAAAGGACCAAAAGGAGCATGAAGAAGACGAAGAGGTTGAGATAGGTGAAGAAACGCCTGTATCCGGGGTCTCCCTTCATGTAGCCGGTTGAGTAGAAGTGAACGAAGAAGGATACCGAGGTGACGGTGAAGGCCATGACCGCGGAGAGCTGGTCAAGATAGAAACCAAAGGGGATGTTCAGGCCGCCGGTCGGTAGCCAGGTGAAGAATGTGAACTCCTGGGGCGGCGTTCCCCCCACCATCATCTGCCAGAGGATATAGCAAGCCAGCAGGAAGGATATGCCCAGCGCGGGCACCGCTACCCAGTGAGCCTTGTTCCTGAACCATGTCCCCAGGAAGCCGTTTATGATAGCGCCCAGAAGGGGAGTCAGGAGAAGCACAAGAAGGATTATTGCCATTTTATCTTTCCTCCTTTTCCCTCGCTAGTCCGAAGAAAGCGTCAAGGGTGGTATCACCGTGTCTGGCCATGACCACTATCAGCGCGAGGCCCAGAGCGACCTCTGCCGCGGCAACGGCCATAACCAGAGCGACAGCGGCCTGAGCCAGAGGGCTACCCCAAGCGGTAAACGCGCCCACGAGCGCGAGGTTCGCCGCGTTAAGGGTTATTTCCAGGGACATCAGGGTGAATATGGCGCTCTTGCGAAACAGGACGCCAAATACCCCTATGAAAAACAGGACTATCGCCAGTCCTATGGTTATCTGCGGGTTCATTCTTCCCTCCCCTTACGCGTGAGCGCGACTGCGGCAACTATGCCTATCACCAGGATAGCCGAGGCCACCTCAAATGCCAAGAGCATCGGCCCGAGAAGCACCTGGCCGAGTCCGGCCGCGTTTACATCCGAAACAGGGTTTGTCGGGAACCGGGCAAGGAACAAAACGCCCAGGACGCCGAACAGGGCCGCGAGGGTTATCAGTATGGAAAAGAATCCCCTCGCGGTGAGGTCCCGGTCTCCGGGTATCCAGTTGAGCCCCAAAAGGTTTATCGCCATAAGGATGAAGACAGCTATGCCTCCGGCATAGACGATGATCTGGGCTATGCCGAGGAAGGAAGCGTTCAGCAGGATGTATATCACCCCCATTGAGAAGAAGTTTAGGAGCAGGCCCAGCGCGGCCCGAAGGGGGTGCTTGGCTATGACGACAGAGATCGCCCCCCACACCGCGGCCAGGGCGAAAATCAAGAAGAGGATGGTTTTCAGGATCATTTTTCCTCCTTCCGGGTGTGCGAGCCCGGTTCCTCAAGCAGGAACTGATGGACCCTCTTTGCCCTATCGTAGAAGGGCCTGTATATGGTGGGGTTTTCACGCCTCAGGTATCGCTCGTGCCTCACATGCACGCCCAGGGGTTTCGTGACCGGAGTCGCCGGAGGGAGCTCCCTGTAAAATCCAAGCCAAACCCTCCTCGGAGGTGTCCCGGCGGGGACAAGTAGGTCCGCCTTGTATACGATGAGCTCGTCCCTGGTGTATTTGGCCAGCTCGTAGTCATCCGTCATGATGATGGCCTCCTCTGGGCAGGCCTCTGCGCAGAAACCGCAGAATATGCACCTGCCCATGTCCCAGTTCCAAACCCTGGAGAAACGTTCGCCGTGGGATATGGGCTTTTCAAGGTTATTGACAGCACCCTCTATGTAAATGGCCTCGGATGGACAAACCGCACTGCAGAGCATACAAGCGACACACCGCTCCTTGCCGTCCTCGTGCCTCTGCAGGGCTATCCTCCACCTGGCGCGTTCAGGTATTTCCTTGCGCTCCTCCTTCTTGAAGATGAACCAGCGCTTCCTGTTCGGATACTGAACCGTGAAGGTCGGGCCAAAGACCAGGCGCCTCAGGGTGTGAAGCATTCCTTTTATCAGGGGTATCACTATCATCTCATCCTCCTAGAGAAGCACCTTGAGGGCCGAGGTGACCAGCAGGTTAAGGATGGCAACTGGTATGAGTATCTTCCATCCCAGGGCCATGAGCTGGTCATACCTGACGCGGGGAAATGTCCAGCGCACCCAAAGCATCAGAAACAGGACGGCCGCGGCCTTCAGGAAGAACCACCACCAGCCAGGCGCGAACGGCCCTTGCCATCCGCCCAGGAACAAGGATGTCATCACGAAAGACGCGACGACCATGTTGGCGTATTCTCCCGCGTAGAACCAACCCCATCGGAGGGAGGAGAACTCGGCCATGTATCCCGTTGCTATCTCTGCCTCGGCCTCCGGCATGTCAAAGGGGAGCCGGTTTGTCTCCGCGAACATGGCTATGGTATAAACCAGAAACGCGGGGAACT
The DNA here is from genome assembly GCA_049969615.1 of Caldifarciminota bacterium. Taxonomy (GTDB): domain Bacteria; phylum Hydrothermota; class Hydrothermia; order JBDRYB01; family JBDRYB01; genus JBDRYB01. The sequence continues at coordinate 9,232 of JBMFOM010000008.1, read as the reverse complement.
GGGTTAGGCAGAACCAGAGCCTTGACTGTGCCTTGACTATATCCTGAAGGGAGAGAGACTCGGCCATCACTGCCACCGACATTATTGCCAGAAGCATTGGTATCTCATATGATATAACTTGGGCCGCAGATCTGGTTCCACCAAAGAGGGGATACTTTGAACCCGTGCCCCAGCCCGCGAGCATGATGGCGTATGCGCCCATGCTGGCGGCCGCAACGATAAACAGCACGCCAAAGTCAACATCCGTTATGTAGAACCAAGGGTCATAGGGTATAACAGCGAGCGCGGTTATGGCCATGGTGAAGATGAGGCTCGGAGCGAGGAAGTGGATGAGTCTGTCAGCCTCTGTAGGGATGACCTCTTCCTTGAAGGCCATCTTCAATATATCAGCAACGACCTGGATTAGGCCCATGGGTCCGAGTCGGTTCGGGCCGCGCCTCTGCTGGATAAAGGCTGAGACCTTTCTCTCTGCCCAAACCATGTTCATGACAAACCCAACCATGACAACGATCAACACGACCAGGACCTTTACAACGAGCCATATCCAGTTGAGGATCTCAGGGGGTATGTTCACCTCATTACCTCCCTCTTGGCTTCTACCCAGGCCCTCATGCCACGGCCCAGGAGAAGGTTAACCGAAGAGTCAAGGAAAAGCGGAGATACTCTCAGGACACCCGGTTGAGTCCTTCCTGATATGTGTGTCTTAAGGAGGACACTGTGCCCGTTCCGAGAGAGACTCAGCCCATCACCCTCTGAAAGCCCAAGGCTCTGGGCGTCCTGGGGGTGAACCTCAATCCTCTCGGTTGGCATGTATTCCCTAAAGATCTCGCATCTGAAAGCGTAATAAGAAGAGCTAAAAAGGGATGGTGCGGCCACGAGAAGAAAACCCTTGCCCTCGTGCTTTTCAATTGGTTTGAAGGTGATTTCCTTTGCCCCGTGCTCGTATCTCGCGAGGCCGAACAGCCTCTTTTCCCTGAACTTTGCGAGGCTCGGCAATTCCGATGGGAAGGGGTTTTCCCTAACCGCCGGAGGCAGGGTCAGGTCACTGTAGGCCCGGACATGCGCCGTTATTGACCTGGTAATATCACCAATGTTCCTGTAGCCGCCCTTGCCAGCCTTCTCAAGAAGCTTTGAAAATACCACGTCCGCGGGTATGGCTTCCCCGGGCCAGGGCAGGGCCCTCTCGTGCCAGACCACCCTGCCGTCAGTGGCGGTCCGAGACCCCCATGACTCATATGGCAGGACAACGGGAATGGCGAGGTCAGCGTAAGCGAGGGAAGGATCATCTGCGAAACTGCCCAGCCAGATTATCAATCCGGCGTTTTTCAGGGCCTTTTCACAGAGCTCCCTATCCGGCCACTCCAAGAGAGGGTCCAGGTCCCACAGAACCAGGAGGTCAATCTCGCCCGCCGCGGCCCGGCTGAGGATCTTGTTGGTGTCGTTGTCATCAACGGGAACGAAACCCATGTCATAGAAACCCTGGCCGTTCGGTTGGGTTCTCAGGAGAACCAGGCCAGCGTCCAGAAGCCCTGCGGCATAAGAGAGCGCCCTTTGCGCATCACGAGACAGGTCGTCCGGGAACACAATGACCGGATCCTTTGCTTTGGCGAGCGCTTCGCCCAAAGGATTGGGCTCAGCCTCTAGGCCTTCAACCCTCAGTCCCCTGAAAGAGGCAATTCCGGAGAGGATTGACCGGGCAGTTGCCTCCTCGTCAACCGGATGATAGGCTAAGTGTTCCCAGCGCTTGGCATATTTGTCCCTCCAAGGGGATGCTACGATGACCCGCGCGCCGGCCCTTTCGGCCTCCGAAAGATAAAGAGCGAACAGGGGATGGCGTTCGCCTATCTCTTCGCCAAAAACCAGGATGAGGTCAGCATCCCTCAGGGAATCAAGGGAACGATTGCTCCCCGAGCATCCGAGGGCCTCCTGAACTGGTTCCGGGCTGAACGCGTGCCAGGGCGCCCTGAAGTCCATTGATTTGACCTCAAAGACCTCCCTGAAGAACCTCACCGCTAAATAAGCGGCCTCGTTGGAGCCGCGGGCGCCAGACAGCACAGCAATCCTGTATGGGCTTTTGCGCCAGGTCTCCTTGACCATCCTGAACATAAGGTCCAAAGCCTCTTGAGTTGGCAGGTTGACCAGTTCGCCACCCTGCCTGGCAAAAGCCTTCTCAAGGCGGTTTTTGTTCAGGTATTCGTGGGAGAACCTGTCCCTGTCGGATATCCATCCGGGGTAGCCCTCTGCCTCGGCGCCGGTTATCCGGAGAACGCGGTGAAGGTCCTGTCTCCTGCCCCCGGAGACAAAGGGGCCCCTGGTCTCAGCGCCTCTTTTTCTGGTTATTAGGTTCACGGGCGTGGCAAGCGAATCCTCCGGGCTTACAGATGGGGTCACGGAGTTTTCCCAAGGCCGGGATGAGAACGCGTAATCCCCAGAGGTTATGGCTCCCAGGGGGCAGACATCAACCAGGTTCCCTGCGAACTCGGAATCAAGGAGCTTGTCCCTTCCGGGCCCAACCGTTATCTCCCAGCCGCGCTCCCAACGGTCCCAATCGTATTCTCCGAAGACTTCCTGATATAGCCTCACGCACCTCGTGCAGTTGACACAGCGGTTCGGATACAACCGGAGAAACGGGCCGACCTTGAAGTAGGGCTGTTCTCGCTTTGGAAACTCGTATAAGGTTTTTGCCCCGCCCATTGCGAAGGCTAGGGATTGCAGGTCGCATTCCCCGCCCGCGTCGCAGACCGGACATTCAGTAGGGTGGTTGGCGAGGAGAAACTCAAGGGTCCTGGCCCTGATGTTCTCCCTAACCTCAGGGGTGTCCGTCATCACCTTCATGCCCTCTGCGGCCATGGTCGCGCAAGCAGGAACGAGGGATTTTCGCCCGTTTTGCTCCACCTCAACCAGACACATCCGGCACGAGGCCTCCGGCTTCAGCTTCGGGTGATAACAGAACACCGGGACCCTGATCCCCTCTCGCCAGGCCACCTCCAATATGGTTTCCCCCTCGTTAAAAGCCACCACCCGGTGGTCAATGGTTATTTCCGGCATCTTTTCCTCCGGGTAGGACGAATATTTTAAGGCCATGGGTTGGCTGTCTTCAAAGAGATAAAACCCCCGAATTTGTTAAGCTTGCGCCTGTTCTGTTTCGCTCTATAACCCAGATTTTGTGGCAGGCTGTAAGACTTGAATTATTAAGTGATTAGCCCACCTAATATCACTCAGTCTATCTCTTTCACCGAGGCCTTGCTCTGCCTTGACCGATCGCGAGGGGAACACCCTAAGCTCTTGTGCCCCAAGAACTTACAGGCTATCCTAAATCAGACCTTGTCTCTGGGAGGTGGGAATATGTGAGAGCTCAGCTGCTTGATTTGAAGATTGCAAATCCCCCGGCTCCGGGCTTAAAATCTGAGCATGGGAATCCTGATGATCCTCTTGGCATATGAGAGCATCCACCAGGCGCAGTTCGCTGAGCACGAGCCTTTGCCCTATGTTCCTCCCCGCCCGACGCTTCCCCTATCAGGCAGACATCAGGTTGACAGGACGGTCTACGGGTTCTATCCATATTGGATGGGCACAACCTACCGGAGACTTGATTATGACCTCCTGTCTCACATTGCTTGGTTCGCTGTTTCAGTGAATTCAACCGGCAACATAAGCACCTGGAACAACTGGCCCGGCAGATGGGCCGAGCTTGTGGATAGCGCTCACGCGCACGGTGTCAAGGTTCACATGACCGCGACCTGCTTTGACGCGGATGTCATAAGGAGTATAATCACCAGCTACAAGGCATACTGCTCCCATGTCCTCGTTGAGGCCGCACTTTCCGGCGGTGCTGATGGCATAAACATAGACTTTGAATTCCCATATTCCGTGGATTCCCTCCTCTTTCTTAATTTCATTCAGGTTCTCTCGGATTCTTGCCGGGCCCGCGGCCTTGAGCTCGGACTGTGCGTTGGCGCGGTGAACTGGAACGGTAGGTTTCTGGTTGACCGGCTCGCGCCCCTGGTTGATGGCATATTTATAATGGGTTACGGCTACTTTTGGTCAGGTTCCCCAACAACTGGTCCTGTTTCCCCCCTAAGCGGCTACACATACAATGTTACGAATTCAATTACTTACTATGTCAACTATGCTGGCGGCCCGGAGAAGATAATAATCGGATTACCCTACTACGGCTATAAGTGGCGGGCAAAGGGCCCGAACCCTGGAGATTCAACCCTGGCAACCGGTACCGCGGTCACCTACACCAACGCGGCCGATGAGTCGGAGACCCATGGACTTCTCTGGTATTCATACTCGCAGACCCCTTGGTATCGCTATTACAGCACGAGCTGGTATCAGTGCTGGTTTGATAACGACTCTTCCCTTGACCTCAAGTATGACCTCGCTATTGACAGGAACCTCCAGGGCGTTGGGATATGGGCGCTAGGCTACGACGGGGATAAGCCGGAGCTCTGGGAGGAACTGGAGGAGCATTTCTTTGTGGCGCGGATAAACGCGAATGTCGGCCCTGATTCCTGCCTGATAACATGCGCGGTTGATCCTTCGGACTCGGTTGTCTGGCAAAGAAAAGTCGCCCCCGGCTCAGCACAGGTTATTGTGAGGAGGCGAGCTACCTATGACCTCGCTTTCCAAGCAGGCCCGAAATACAACTCTGCATTCCTAGAAAATCTGGCCATAAGGCGGGATACATCGGTGGATGATATTTCCCTTCAGGAGAGGGATACCGAATACATAATAGATGACTTTGACCCCGAATGCTTTTTCTCTGGCGTGTGGACTGGCTCGGAGCAGATCGCGGGCTACTGGGGCCTCGGATACATGTGGGCAAAGGGAGGCGCGCCCGCATCCGCGCTCTTTGTTCCGGAGGCCATAATTCCGGGCAATTACCAAGTTTTCCTGAGATACACCTCCGCGCCCAACAGGGCCACGGATGTCCCGGTCAGGATCCATCACGCGGGAGGGGATACAGTTATCTTGGTTGATCAGACAACAGGCGGTGGAGATTGGTTTTACCTCGGAAATTTTGATCTCGCGCCCGGCAGTTATGTTCAGGTCATCAACAGCATTTCCGACACGACAAGGGTTGTGATTGCTGACGCGGTCTGTTTTACCAAGGGTGGTGCTGGGATCGCTGAGAATGGCGACCGACCATCGCTCTCGCTCTGGTATGATCCGAAAGCCCGACTGCTCTTCGCTCAAAGCTCATATCCGGCGCTTGTCTCGCTCTATGATGTGTCAGGGAGGCTCATGAGAACAGTGAGTTTCTCCGGAAAACTGATCATGGGACTAACGGACCTGCCAGAGGGGATTTATATCGCGGTGATGGCCAGGCGCAGGGTCAAGTGCCTAGTTAGGTAATCATAACCCAAACCGTGGCGGCGAGCCAACCTTTGGCCTTGTCGTGCATCATAACCCGCTGTCTGCGTGGGATCGTATAATCGGGAAGACCCGACAAAACCGAGACGATGGCTCTGGTTTTTCAGGGAACCCGGATTTTGCGGCGTATGAACAATGCCATGGGTTGACTTTCTTGATAAGCCATGGCTTATATAGTCTGCCGTTTAATCTTGGGCCTAAAGCCGATTGTGCCCTGGAAGTTGAACGGAATCCCCTTTAATCCAGATTTTGCGGCAGGCTGTAAGTCTTGAGTTATTAAGGGATCGGCACGCATAACATTGCTTATGGGTTGCAGGCCGGCCGCAGGCTAAAATCTGCGCTGGGAAAACAATACTGAGCTGGCCCCTAAAATTCCTCGTTCCTAGGCCGGGCCTTAGCCTGACAGGCCAGTGTCTTGTGCCGGGTCTATGAACGCGAAACCCCTGAAAAATCCCGGTTTGCCCCTGGTCCCCAGCCGGGAGCCTCATCATAGCTGGAAGAAAACCCTGAGCAAATGCCCTCGTGAAGGGATTTTTCAGGGGGTCCCTCTTAGAAGCCTGTTCTCTTGGACAAGGTGCTCCTCTGCCAAACCAGTAGGTTATGACTACTTTATCAGGGGTCTCAAAAAAATCTAACCCAACCTTATCATCTGATCGCTCAGGATTAGTCTCTCATTTTGAGCGAACAAGCCTATAGCGGGATCAATAATCCTGGAAGATATGAAACTATTACCGGTAAAGGAATTTGGGGAACCAGGCCCTGGCTAGTTGGCCGGCTTTGGCCGAAATTGGGCCGTCTGGGCCGCCCGGCCAGGTGCTACCGGAGAGGTCGCAATGGCTGTAATCCTCTCCGGACGGGCAAGAGAGCATTTTTTACCCCTAGGGCTTGACAGATTGACCCACTACTTGATCGCGCGCTGGGGGAAGCATCATAATTTGTCCCGCTCTGAGAAGGAGCTTTGGTTGAAGAATGAAAAAGACAAGGATCAAAAACCTTTTTAGGAGGAAAGCATGAAGAAGATGATAGCAGCGACGATGCTACTGGCCGGCCTCGCCATAGCGGCGAGCCCACTCACGCTCGCGAACCCGAGCAGGGTCGCGGACAACGCGTCAACCAGCGTCTACTACCCCGCGGAGGAGTCCCTCTACTACTACAACGAGATAGCATACAACGCGATAGGCCGTACCAGCGGCGGCCTCCTGCATTGGGCTACCAGGTTCACCATAGACGCGACCAATGCTGGCAAGCTCTGCGAGGCGGGCGTCTATATCTACATCAACGGCTACGGCTCCATGCCCGCGGCCGGCACCATGAACGCCTACTCCGGCACAGCATCCGCGCCCGGCTCGCCCATAGCGGCTGGCTACACCTTTGGCCCTGTGAGCACGGACAGCTGGCAGGTCTATGACATCCGCTCTGAGAACATCAATGTCGCGGCCGGCACCGAGCTCTGGATATGGGTCCAGCAACAGCACAACGCTGGGCAGTATCCCGCCGCGGTTGACCACGGCCCCTGCGTTGCCAACTACGGGTGCTGGGTCTCCCTGGACGGCGTTGCCTGGTCCAACCTCTCTGACTACGGCCTCAGCTACAACTGGAACATCTATGTCATAATGGATATAACCGATGTGGCCGAGGGCGCCAGCTCCTCCACGCTCGGCATGAAGTTCACGACCGTCGGCTGTGGCCAGACCGACATCCACTATACCATTCCCACATCCGGCTATGCCAACCTGAGCATATATGACATGGGCGGCAAGAGGACCATCACACTGGTCAACGGCAATGTGAACGCCGGCGACTATGTGGCCCTGGTCTCTGGTCTCCACCCCGGAAGCTACATCGTCACCCTAACCACCGGTAGCGAGACCCTTTCCAGGAACCTGATAGTCTATTAGGAATAGCACTGAAAACACCAGCCCCCGGCTGTTCCGGGGGCTTTTTTATTCACTGAGCTACCGGATCATCTTTGGATCGCGGTCTTGCCAGTAAAGGAACCAGCAAGCCAGAGATACACGCCAGAGGGAAGGCCGGGGTCAAGCTCCGGGCAAAGGGGCCTTCTCGCGGCCAGCCTGCCATCAGGGGAGTAAAAGCATATTTCCGCGCCGGCCATGTCATTGGGAACGAGAAACAGGAGGAGGCCGCGGTTGACCGGATTCCTAAGAAGGACACACCCGGCGTTGGCTGGGTTTTCGGCCAGGTTATCGTGAGCGGGATCAGTTGTGTTGGCAAAATAGATGTCGTGATCGCTAGCACCATATTCGTGGCACCACACTATTGCCGGAGCATCGTTTACGGAAGTCATGCTCAGATAGCCGCGGTTCGCTATGTCAACCGAGAACGCCTTCAGGTTCCCTATGACCAGGGAATCAGAACCCTTCGGAGCGAGCCAGGCAGAGGCCGCTGTCGCGCTGGAGACCCACGCCATCTTGAAGAGGCAGTTTCCGTTGGCCGCACCAGGTGTTCCTCTGTATGTGGCTATGTAGAAGTAGGTGCTCGCGCGATCGTTATACTGCATTGCATCAACAGCCACCACCGGCATCCGCGAATCCAGAGAGACCGATTCCTCAAGGTAGTATTCCGCGATGAGGCTTGAGCCGTTGTCACCATAATAGCGGATGTATATGTCTGAGTTGGAGGCAGTTTTTGCCACCTGTATCGCGAACAAGGTATAGCCCGAACCAAACGCCCTGGCAATGCTTATCTGGTGAACATAATGTGGCGAGAAATCTTTCTCGGTTATGGTCCAGCTGAAGCCGCGATCGTATGAAACAGCCAGACACGCGAGTTTGGCCGAATCACCCACCATGTTGGAGGCGTTCCTCTTGAACCCAATCATTACCGCGGGATAAAGGCTGTCGCCGGCCGCCGCGCAAACCTGGCCCAGATATTTGTTGGTGTCCTCCTTCAGGGTCATTGTGTTCCATGTGAAGCCGCCATCGCTTGTGGAAGCAAGCTTGACCGTGAAATAGTAGGTGGCGCCGACCCGCCTGTTCTGTGACCAGGCAACGAACGCGTAGTTAGCCGCATAGCCCTTTTCGGTTGTTACGGCAGGGGAACCAGATATAGCATCGGATGAGCTCTCAAGCCAGCCTGTTTGGAAATTAGCGAGGGTGTCGGCCTGGATGTCGTATGTGGCCCAAGCGAGGTCATAGTCCGAGGCCCAATCAAATTTGACCAGGAAGGCCATGAACATCCTGCCAGAAGCCACATCAATGGTCATAGCGGGATCAGATAGATAGGCGAAATCCATAGAGATGTAGGCCTGAAGGAGCCAATCAGCGCCGTTGTTGGTTGATCTGTATATCTCTATAGTGCCGTAGCCACCATTGTAGGAAGCAGAGGACTGAAGCGCACACCAGAGGTTTCCGGAGCCGTCAACGGCTATCTTTGGGTATGTCTCATCCTCAACGGATGTTGCGATGGCCTGAGGCGAAACCCAGCCTCCACCAGCCGCGTTGGGATAGAAGGGAATATCCTTCCAACCCGGACGGGAGAAAGAGGAGGCGGAGTGATGGACCGGGGCGGCCGCTCTCAAAGCGCCCACCAGGGCAGTCATCCAAAGTATCCATTCAATTATCCTTTTCATCTTTCACCTCCATTTTGTTTATCATCATGGGGTTAATCTATGGGAGCACAAGCTAACGATCAAGGGTTTAAACAGCGCGATTTTTTGGCCAAAGCCGGGCCTTGCTTCTTGGGGATCACCGACCTACAAAAGGTGGCGATATATCCCAGCCTACGGATCTTGGGCGGGGATCTCGCTAAAAATTATACCCTGTTCGCTCAAAACTAAACCCTAACCTTAGGGCCTTCAATCGCTCAAAATAAAAAACTAACCCTAAGCGACCAG
>JBMFOM010000007.1:7959-37183 GCA_049969615.1 Caldifarciminota bacterium | reverse complement strand
ACGGCCAGGCGCGGAACTCAGCTGTAGCTTGGCCTTGCCCTGGATCTTCCCCATCACCCCAAGCCTTCCCTGAGAGCGATGGCAAGGTCTAAGGAGGGAATGAACCCTGAGACCCTGAGAAGGGTGAGAGACCCAAAGGATAAGGAGAGGCCTTGTCCTCATCATCAAAGGCCGCGCCTTCAACCCGTAAAGGGCTGAGATGGGTCGGGTGAGCCAATTTCAAGGCAACAGCGCTACCCCCGCGAAGACCGCTGTGATACCATGAACCCTGGCAGAGGCGCCCCTGACGAGTATTTCTCTGACCCCAATCCCCCTGGAAACCAGAGCCTTCTCGGCCATGAACCTGACCTGAGCCTCGGCCTCAGCCAGGGCAACGGGCCCGGAGAATTCCATTATGACCCCAACATCCTCGGATGAGATGGGCAGGCCAGCGGCCACGGCCGCGGAAATGACCAGACCCTCATCCTCAGAGACCAGACTGGCATAGGCAATAGGCAAGAGGGAGCCAAGGGGCAAATCCGGCTCATCCAGGATGGTCGCGCGGGGCGGGATTATGGAGGAGACCTTGACAAGGTTATAGTCCGAGAAACCGGCAGATGCCAAAGCCCGATCAAATGCCAGCAATTCAGTTTCCCCGTGGCCGACCCCGGCCCCGATGCAAAACCTGCTAGGCAGTCCAGACAAATGGCTTTTCATCAGTAAGAATTCTCCCCTTTTCGGCAAGAGCCGCTCTCATGTGGCCGGGCAGGATGAACATGGCCCTGTGGATTTCAGGGTTGTAGTGAAAAAGACCCGGTATCTCCCTGAAAGTATTCGGGATGAGGGCCAGGCTCTTTGTGGCGATAGCAAAGGCCCAGAGCAGTTGAAAGGAAAAAACATAGACAGTGTATATCCCGGCAACGGGGAAAACCGCGGCCAGGGTTTTGTGGACGCAAAGGGAGAGGTCAGGATAGACCGGATCAGCTGAGCCGACCTGCGCGACAAAGACGCCATCATCCGAAAGCTTGTCCCGGACTATTTCATAGAATTCCCTGGTATAAAGCAGTTGCGCCGGTCCTGCCTCAAGGGGCTCGGGCAGATCGGAGATTATCACATCGTATTTGCCAGGGCTTTCAGCAAGCGTATCCCTCGCATCCGCGAACACGAGCCTTGCCCTCGGATCATCAAACGCGCCCGCGCTCCAGGAGGGGAGCTGAACCCTGCACATCTCAACGAGCTCGGAGTCTATGTCGCACATCACACACTCATCAACAGGATGCCTGAGAACCTCCCGTAGGGTCGCGCCTTCCCCTCCACCAGCTATGAAGACTCGTCTGGGATTCGGGTGAACCTGCATGGCAGGATGGACAAGGCACTCGTGATAGACAGCCTCGTCAACCTGCGCAGATTGCAGTTTGCCATCAAGGAAAAGGGTTATCCCAAAAGGTTTTATCCGGAGGATGTCAACCCGCTGGAACCGGGTTCTGCCGGAGAATATCCTTTCTTCTACTCTGTATGAGTATAGCAAGTCATCGGTGTGGGTCTCAGAGAACCACTCATCCTCGCTCATGAACAAATTATAACCCACTTCATGCGTAGGATCATTTATTTGAGTATCTGGGGAGACCGGACAGATCCACAGCCCTGGTCATAAAGTCCTTATGGCTCTAAGATTTTGAGGCGCTCGGGTTCCAAAGATAGGCTAAATACAGTTGATCCTCCACAGCCATTGCATTATACTTTGGGTATGGAGGTGCCTATGAGGAGGCTCATTCCTATTATCTTGCTGGCTACTGCAGGCCTGCTACAAGCCCAGGCCAAGAAGTGGACCATCGCGGTCTACCTCTGCGCGGACAACAACCTGGAAGGGGCTGGCATCACCGATCTCAACGAGATGGAATACGCCATAGACACGAACAAATACAGGGTCTTTGTCTTACTGGACAGAATACCCGGCTACGACAACTCAAACGGCAATTGGACCGGAACCAGGCTATTCAGGGTAACCCCCGACGTCGACATGACAACAATAAACTCCCAGCTCCTTAAAGACTGCGGCGAGCTGAACATGGGCAACCCGGCCAACATCATCTGGTTCATGGACACGGTGAGATTGTTGTCCCAGACAGAATGCTATTGGCTTATTCTCTGGAACCACGGTGATGGCTGGAGGCCCATGCCGGATGGCAAGGATGTCTGCTTTGACGACACTAACGGGGACCAAATATCTATTTCTGACGGCGAGCTCAACTACGCGTGCGAGGAGGTCTTCAAGAAGTTAGGAAAGAATCTTTCTATAATATCCTATGATGCTTGCCTGATGGGTATGCTTGAGGTTGAATATGAGACAAAGGACTATGCGGATGTGACCATGCACTCCCAGGAAACCGAGCCGTGGGACGGATACCCGTATGACGACATACTGAGCTGGCTGAACTCCAACCCACAGGCTACACCCAGGGAGTTGGCCAGACAATCAGCATATCTCTATACGCAATCATACAGCAGTGGCATAACCCATTCCGCAGTTGATATGGGGCCCTGGTATACCAGGTACTATCTTGCGGTTGACAAATTCGCCCGCGAGCTCATAAAGGCCGGAGGTAAGAGCAACAGTGCCATAAATACCGCGCTTTCGGGAACACAGAGCTTCACTTATTCAAGCTATAGGGACCTCTATCACTTTGCACAGCGCATAGTCGCGCAGGGAAGCCTCCCAGCGTCCCTTAGGAACGCGGCCCAGAGAGTCATGGACCTGCAGGGCCCAGGGGTCATAGGGGACACAACCCTTCTGGGCAATTTCCAGAAGAACTACGCAAACGCCCACGGCATAACCATATATGGGCCAACCGGCTCGCCATCCGGTGGATACACGAATCTCTACTGGGCGCCAAACTCAGCCTGGTATTGGTTCATAAACGGGTCCAGCTCACTCCCCAATCAGCCTCGGGTAACATACTACTACAACTCCTTGGGAGACAGCATAGACTACGGCAACGGGATCCAATTCAAGGTTACTCTCCTGAATTCCGGCGGCGGAACCGCGAACAATATCTCCGCTACCCTCTCAACGCTTGATCCGTATGTCACGGTAACCCAAACCTCGTCCACATACGGCAACATAGCCTCCGAGGCAACTGCCACATCCGTGTCAAACTACACGGTGAATATACTATCCACCGTGCCCGAGGGCCACAGAATAACTTTCTTTCTCGCTGTGTCCGGGACAAGCTACACGAACACCACCAGCTTCAACATCATAGCAACCGGTGAGCCTAGTGTCGGTAACGAGGAAAGGGACTGGGTCGCGCCGGATAACATAGCCCTGGCACCGGTATCAAACCCGGTCCGCGGCGAGGCAAAAATAGCCTTTTATACGACCGGCAGGGCAAGCGCCACTCTCAGAGCATACGATATAACCGGAAGGGAATTGGCCCTCCTCTACTCCGGGGCCGAGGTCGGGGATCACGAGCTCGCGTGGAGCGCACCAGCACCAGGAACCTATTTCCTGAGGCTGACAGAGGGCGAATCGGCCAGGACGATAAGGGTAGTTTTTACCAGATAAGCACCCGCACAAAGAGGACCTGACGAGCCGGGGGTTTCTTTGCAAACCCCCGGCCTTTTGGGTTATAATTTCGTTATGCTCGCTTTGGTTCTTTTGGTGCTTTCGCCCGGAGATATTGGCTATCAGTATCTTCTTTTGCCCTACAGTGTGGATGAGGCTATCTTCTCTCATGGCGAACCAAGGTTCATCGCCCCGGCACCTGAGGGAACATTCTCAGGCACATCCTATGTGGCAGGGATCAAGGCGGGCAAAGTAGGCGGGCTGATAAAGGGCTTCAGGCTGGAGGGGTTATACTTGAATTCGGGATCAATAGAGGGATACGACAGCGCGGGTAACTACACCGGAGATTTCGCTTATCACGCGGGTGCCTTATCCGGCACCAGGACATTCGCCTGGGAAAAATACTCCCTGCTCGCTGGAGCAGAGCTCCTGTTCCAATCGGCCGCGGGACAGTCAGCCTTTGCTGGCGCTCTGAATCTCGGCATTGGGAGCAGGGTGGCTCTCGGGACCTCGGATGTCTTCTGGGCAATCCAGGTAAAACACCTCGGCTTTGAATTCCTGCCGTTTGAATCGGTGAGGTCAAAATTGCCCGTCAGCCTTGAGGTCGGCACAAAGTGGGTATCACCGGGCAAGAGCTGGGAAGCGGCTCTGGGCATGGGTTCCCAGATGAACCTGCCGCTCTACGGAAATGCCGGGGCGGTTTGGTGGGTATACGGATACCCAATTGGTGTCGCCGCATCATTCAATTCAAAGACGAGACAATTGAGTAGCGAGGGTGACATTCTTACGGGACTGAGCGCTGGGGCCCTTTTCAAGCTGGGCCTTACCAGACTGGCATACTCCTGGACACCCTACGGGGACCTGGGCGATGTGCACAGGATTCAAATTGATCTGGGATGCCCCCGGTAAAGGTAATCGTCTCCAACCGCCGGGCCAGGAGAGACTACGAGATAGTGGAAACCGTGGAGTGTGGCATAGTGCTCCTGGGTTCTGAGGTGAAATCCATCAAAGCAGGCATGGTGTCCATAGCCGAGGCCTATGCCGAGCCGGTCGGAAATGAGATATGGCTCAAGGACATGCATGTCGCCGCGTATCCTCATGCCGGACAATTTGGCCACGAACCAACCAGGCCCAGAAAACTCCTCCTCAGGAAGGACGAGATAAAGCGTTTGGTTGGCAAGGTATCCCGCAGGGGTTACACCCTGGTCCCACTCAGCATATATCTGAAAAGGGGTATAATAAAGCTAGAGCTCGGACTTGGACGCGGTAAGAGGAAATACGAGAAACGCGATGTCATAAAGAGACGCGACATGGAAAGGGACATCCGAAGGGAATTGAAGGGGTGATGACGAACACCATCAACCTACTGCTCGCTTCCATCAGCTATGTGAATGTGCCTTATGTCTGTATGGAAAAGGGTGATTTTGTGCCACCGGACAGCGTCTTTTGCGCTTTCGGCATGAGCAAATCTGATGAGGAGTGGATTGCTACCCAAATTAAGGAGGTTAAAATAAGGGTGGATGATAACGGGATGAAGCTCAATGACAAATACTATGGGGCACCGGAATCCTTTTGGAAGGGCGATGTCCTATACATGCCAGCGGAATACCTCTCCTTTATCCTCTGCAAGGTGATAAAGGGCTATGCTTACTGGGACAGGGACAAGAAAAGATTCTTCGTCAAGACTGAAGACCCGACAATAGCCAGCGTTTCCCTTGAGGACAAGGGGGACTCGGTCTGCCTTACGCTCAAATACGTTCAGGGGGTTCACCTCAGGCCTCAAACAGACCCCTCAAAACCAAGCCTACTGGTAATTAGTGTCCCCGGCGGATTCTACTGGAAAACGTTTCGCATTGAGGGCACAGGACCCGTAAAGGAGATCCGGATTGACCATACCGAGGCTGGAATGGTTCTTCGCGTCTCTCTCAGCGAAGGCGCGGCCGGTTATGGTGTGGTTGACAAGGCCGAGCTATTCGCAGTGTCAGTCTATAAGGCCAAGAAACTAAAAGAACCGGAGAAAAAGAAGAGAAAAATAGACCTCATAGTCATAGACGCTGGCCACGGAGGGAAAGACCCCGGAGCAGTGGGCTACAATGACCTTTATGAGAAGAACATAACCCTGCCAGTCGCTCTCGCGCTCAAAAAGGTTCTAGAGAAGGAGCTAGGGGTAAAGGTAATACTGACCAGGGATGAAGACAGGTTCGTCACTCTCGGGGACAGAGCCAGAATAGCCAACAGGGCTGGGGCCGACCTCTTCATAAGCCTTCATTGCAATTGGGCAAAAAACAAGGACGCCTGCGGCGTTGAGACATACTTCCTGGCGGCCGCGAGAACAGACTGGGAACGGTCAGTTGCCGCGTTTGAGAACAAGGCAATAGAATACGAAAGCGAATCCCAGGATAAAGCGGACATGATCGGTTTTATACTCTCGGACATGATCCAGAACGAGTATCTGAAAG
The DNA here is from genome assembly GCA_049969615.1 of Caldifarciminota bacterium. Taxonomy (GTDB): domain Bacteria; phylum Hydrothermota; class Hydrothermia; order JBDRYB01; family JBDRYB01; genus JBDRYB01. The sequence continues at coordinate 31,180 of JBMFOM010000007.1, read as the reverse complement.
AATCCCAAGATCTCGCCGCATACATTCACGAGGGAATAATGACGAAAACGGATTTCGTGGATCGCGGGGTAAAACAGGCGGGATTCTATGTTCTAAGGGGTTGCTATATGCCGGCCGTCCTGGTTGAGATGGGCTTCATCTCAAATAAATCCGACGCGAACGAGCTCCAGAAAAAAGAGGTCCAGGAACGGCTGGTAAGGGGAATAGCCCAGGGCATAAAGGAGTTCGTCAAGCATTATGAAAGATAAACCAATCGGGTTCTTTGATTCGGGGCTGGGAGGACTCACGGTTGTCAGAGAATTTGTGAAGCTGGCGCCGTCCGAGGACATAATGTATCTGGGAGACACCGCGAGGCTCCCATACGGGACAAAATCAGCCGAGGCAGTGATAAGGTTTTCGCTTGAGAACCTGGAATTCCTGCTTGGGAAGGATGTCAAGATGGTCGTGGTAGCGTGTTCAACATCGGCCTCGGTTGCTATGGAAATCATAAGGGAAAAAAGCCCTGTCCCGGCGGTTGGAGTCGTTGAGGCCGGGGCGAACGCGGTCGTGTTCACGCAAAGAACCTTCAGAAAGATAGGCGTGATAGGAACAACAGCAAGCATAAACAAGGGAGAGTATCAGAGGCTCATAAAGGAAAAGCAGTCCGGGGCACAGATAGTGGCCAGGGCCTGTCCGCTATTCGTTCCCCTAGTGGAAGAGGGAATGGTTACGGGGCCTATACCCAGGGCAATTGTTGAGTATTACCTTCACGACATGCGAGACACGGACGCGCTTGTCCTGGGATGCACCCATTATCCATTACTCAAACCCCTTCTGTCGGAATACATGGGATCAAAGACAACCCTAGTGGATCCATCGGAGGAGGCCGCCAGGGTTCTGAAGAAAAGCCTTGACGAGAAGGACATGAACAGAACAAGAGGTCAGGGAAGGGTGAGGGTCTTCCTCACGGACTTCCCGCCTGGATACGAAACCCTGGTTTCCAGGTTCCTGGGGCCCGTGCCCCTTAATATAGAAAAGGTGTGATATGAACATCATGGAATTTGAAGATCCAGAGGTCCAGTATGACATCCCTGAGAGCCTGATGTCCGTCCTGGCAGAGAAAGGAGCGGACAATGAGGTCCTCTTGGACATTACCCTGAATCCCTCTTTTGAGAAGCTGATAGAACCGGAGAACCTTCCCAACATGTCAAGCCTGGTGAAGAGCGTCCTTCGTTCGGCCGGGAGGCAGGAAAAGATCTTGGTCTGGGGCCACGAAGATGCAGATGGCATAACATCCGTGGCGGTTATGCTTAGGACGCTCCGTCACATAGGGGCATCTGTCGGCTATTACATCCCCTCAAAGGCATCAGAGGGACACGGCCTTACCGCTGACGGAATAGACTGGGCAAAAACTCAGGGATATGGCTTAATATTAACGGTTGACACCGGTTCCGGCGACCTTGAGATGGTGGAATACGCGCGAAACCTCGGCATGGACATCCTCATAACTGATCACCACGAGCTGACCGCCTCCACATCTGGCATAACGGTTGTGAACCCGAAAATGGGTGGAAGCTTCAAACACCTAGCAGGAGTGGGCGTTGCTTTCAAATCGGCCTGGGCAATACTCTCCTTGAGGAACAGCTACTCGCTCGCAGACATAGAGAGAGAGTTTCCAGAACTGGTAATATATGCCATGATAGGGACCATAGCCGATAAGGTTCCCTTGTTTGCTGAAAACAAGGCCATAGTTGACAGGGGCCGTGAGCTAATGGCCCGACTATCCCTTCCGTTTATAAGGGCTTACGAACGAATAAGGGGAGGAAGGCCATCTCCCGAATCCATAATAACCGCTATATCCGCCGGAAAATCCTCCGGCGGCCAGCACCCCGGGGTCGATCTCATCGCAACCCAGGATCAAGCGTTGGCCGAGGACATACTCGCCGAACTACTGAGCGAGGCCGACCGGTGGTTCTCCAAGGCAGAAAAAACCTATGTGGAGTTCGTCCGGAATGTCAAAAGGGTGAGGGGCTACATACTCCTTGACGCTGGCGATACCGAGCCCGGGTATCTATCATACATATCAAGCAAGCTCAAGAACAAATACGATGTCCCGGCAATAGTCATGGGCAGAAAACCGGACGGCAGGATAGTCGCTGAGATAAGGGCTCCCTATGGCTACGACATGATGGACCTGTTGTCCAATATATCTCACCTACTCTCTGACTACGGCGGGCACAAGCTGGCCGCAGGTTTCACTATGGAACCCGAATACCTCTCGTCCCTGGCAGAGGAGTTGGAATATTACTTCACCTCCGGCAATGGAGTTTTTGACGAGTCCAGGGGCGCGGAAATGGTCATAGAAGCCTCTAATGCCGAGGCCACCGAGCTCATGGACAGTGCGGAATACCTGGGCAAGCTAGGGGTTGAGATAAGGTTTCTGATAAAAGGTGCAGCCGGGGAGGTTTCAGCTCTTATGGCGAGATATAACACCTATGATCCCGAGGCCCTCCTATCGGTTCACGGCAGGGACGTCCGCGTGAGGGCGCTGGTTATTTCCGGTACCGACGGCTACATGGTTGAAAACCTCTGGGTGGAGGGGGATAAATAATATCATTGGCCTCAAACAATAAAGAGATACGCCATAGCCAGCAATGATCTCCGTGGCTGGTATACTCCGGTCGGCGTGAACCAGGTCGGCCTCCGGGTTTATAATTATGCCGAAACGAATATAGGAGGTTTATTATGTTCAGCATGCTGGCACTAATGGGGCTTTGGCCCCGCGTGGATCTGCCGCCGGTCGCGCCGCATGGGACCGCGGTTCCTCTGAACTGGACTCCGGTCGGGCCCGAAGGCGGTTCGGTTCTGTCGGTCTATACCTTTGGAAACGGGGACACGGTTCTCGCCGTCGCCTGGCCCAACCTCTGGATGAGCACGAACCAGGGCGCGAACTGGACACAGATAATCTCACACGCGCTTTTCGGCGGTGAGGACGGCACCCTCACGGATGACAGATCAATCCTGATAGCCCGTGAAGGCGGCCTGATAATCAGGACAACTGATTGGGGAATGAGCTGGGACACGGTGCTCTCAGACATCTCCCTGGAATACAAGATCCTGAACCAGGAGAAGCTGAGCGCGGTTTATTGTGCCGGAAAAGACACGGCACCACCCATGAGGATCGCGTTCTACCGCTCAACCGACAACGGAATGAATTGGGAGTACACCGGTTCAACGAGCTACTGGGATGAGATGTATGCCCTCGCGGCCGCGCCATCAAACCCCACGGTGGTATTCTACGCCTGCGGGGACTCGGATTCCACCCTCATATACCGCTCAACCGATGGGGGGGCGAGCTGGGCCCGCGTCCTCTCAAGGGGAGGCGCGTATCCGGATGTCCGGGCAATGGCTGTGCATCCCGCCAACCCGATGTTCGTGTTCGCGGCCCTCTCAGTGAACGCTTTCCCCACATCGGGCGTTCTTCTGGTCTCAACTGACATGGGGAACACATGGTCAACCGCTGACTCAGGAAAGCTCTACACTCACTTGAACTTCTACCAGGATACCCTGCTCCTGGCTTCATCCGGCATGCCGGAGGGCATAAAGCGTTTCAAACTTACCCTTCCCCAGGACACAGCCTGGCTCTACAACTCTGAGTGTGTTCTCTGGACTGACGACGCCGGCGGGGTGCTCTGGGGCGGCACGAACGGGGTGGGAGTCATAAGGTCGCTGACCGGAGGGGTTTCCTGGGACGAGAGAAACACCAACCTCTACGGAGTATGGGCGCCGACGCCCCACCAACTAACCGCCCAGGGAAATACGGCCTACATCCTGGACTACATGTCCGGCAGGATATATAAATCAACTAACGGCGGCTCAACATGGACAAGAAATCAGCTTAATCCGGTGTTTGATCCCACCACCGGCTTTAACTTCATTGGACTCTCAATCCATGCCGCAACTGAGAACCTGGTTTACGCGGGGATAAGCAGTCTTGGCACATTCTCGGTATTCTACAGAACAACAGATGGCGGGACATCCTGGACGCCGGTTTCTATCCTTACCGCTCCGCTGATGTTCAGCCTCGCTGACCGCGCGCAGGACACCCTCTATGGCCTCGGCTGGAGCTTCATAACCATGCAAACAGGGGTCTTCAAATCCACGGACAGGGGAGCATCATGGAACCTGGTGAGACCTTATCCCATAATATTCTATGCGCTCTACGCGCTAGGCGATGTGAAGGTTTCATCCTGGGGCCACATATTCATGACGGACACCGGTGGGGTCTCCCGCTCCACCAACGGCGGCGGGAGCTGGACGCAAATGAACCCGAACCTCCAGGCGGCATGGTGGATGGACACGACGGGCAACGCAGTCTTCTTCACCTCCTCAGACACCAATTTCCAGGGCGTTTGGAGCTGGAATAACTCCGCGTGGCAGTGGCACTTCCACGGCGGGGACGGCTACACTCCGCTCATCACCCTGCCCGATGTGGCCGCGGAAGCCAACTACAGGCTGGTTACCTGCTGGCCCGCAGTTGGCCCAATGGGGCTTGTCTCCGTGGTTGTCTCTGATACCTTCCCGTATTCAACCTGGAATTATGACACCCTGTCGGGTCTGCTGGCATCATCCGTAACCTTAACGAGTTCATCGGTTATCCTCGGAACCATCGGCAATGGCTTCTATAGGGCTGATTTCCAAGGTATGCCGGTCAACGAAAATCCTGCCGGCCAAGGTGGGATGAATGCCTGGGTCTCCGGGGATAGGCTGTTCTTGAATCTGCCCCAGACCACGGCTGTGTCAGTGAGGATATACGATGTTTCCGGCAGGGCGAGGGAGGAGCTCTTCGTCGGAGAATTGCCCGGCGGGCTGAACTCGCTGGCCCTTCCGAAATCAATGCCATCGGGGGTTTACATGATTAAGGTGGACGCGGGGAAGTCGCGTGTCCTCAAGTGGACAAGAACAGGGAGGTGAAATGACGATAAACAAGAACATGAGACGAGATCTTTTGATCGCCCCGCTGCTTCTGGGAGTCGCTTGTGGCCCTAAGTATTACAAGGTCAAGGCCGATGTCCAACCCCTCATGAACCCACGCGTCCAGAACATCCTGAGAGAAGAAGGGGGCTGGGCCGAAATAAGAGTAAAGGTCGGCAAAAAGACCATTGACGCGCCAGTAATGGATGTTACGCCGGACAGCATCAAGGTGTTCACGGGCAACAACAAACGCAACGACTCACTCTGGGTCTATCCCAAAGAGGTGAGCGATGTTACCTATGTGATGCCTATGAACGCGAGGGAGCAGTCCCTTAACTATGCGAAGAACGCCTTCCTGATAGGCGTTATCTCCACAGCCACCGCCACAGCCGCAACATGGATATTTGAAGAGAACTTCAAAGATAAGGAGGGCGAATCCTCTGAACCAAAATGGTATCTGTATGTAGCGGCCGGACTCGGCGCGCTCACCCTCGTCGCGACGCTGGCGGCATACATCGTCGGCTACAGGATAGGCTCCCGGAAGGACAAAGACCTCAAAAACAAGCTCAGGGTATTCCTGGGCCTGGAGAGCTGGAAATAAAAGCCTGAACAGAACAGCCTTGGATTCATCCGGTGATTTGAACATGTCCGACGAGAAGATAAGGGTGATCGTATCGGGCGCGCTCGGCCGCACGGGAAGCGTTGTGGCAGAGGCGATCGGACAAACGAGTGACATGGAACTGGTCGGTGGGGTGGAAGCACCGGATAAGCTCTCGGAGGTTCCGGGCTTCAGGCTCTTCTCAAAACCTTCCGAGGGGATCGCTGATGTCCTAGTGGACTTTACGCAACCAGAGGCCTCCCTGTCAATACTGGAAGATGGAGCCAGCGCGGGCATGGGCCTGGTTGTGGGAACAACGGGGTTTTCCGGTGAGCAAACCGGAAGAATAAAGCGCCTCTCAGAGAGCGTTCCGATAGTGATTTCGGCAAACATGAGCCTCGGGGTCAACCTGATGCTCGGCCTGGTTCATGCCGCGGCCACGCATCTTTCCGGCTATGACATAGAGATAACAGAAACCCATCACAAGCACAAGAAGGACTCGCCCAGCGGAACCGCTAAGACCCTCTTTGAATCAATCAAGTGCGTCAGGCCCGAGCTCAGGCCGGTAGGCAATAGGTCGTGGAAAAGAGAACCTGACGAAATTGGCATATTCAGCCTCAGGGGCGGAGAGGTGTTGGGCGAGCACTCGGTTTTTTTTATGGGGGAGGGGGAGGTCCTTGAAATAACGCACAGGGTGCTTTCCAGGAGATGTTTTGCGCGGGGCGTTATAGCCGCTATAAGGTTCGTGGCAAAGGCTAATCCTGGCCTCTACACAATGAAGGAGGTATTGGGTCTATAATGCTCAGAAAGGAAACCTGGATAAAGGACCTCATGCCTGGCATCACGGTGACGGATATGTTCGTGGTCGCGGAAATGGGCTCAGGTCCAAGACCAACAGGCAGGGAACCCCTTAAATTTAATCTCAGAGACAAAACCGGCATAATACGGGCCCACGCCTGGTATGACCAGGACATTGACAGATACCGAGAGCTCTATTACCTCGTGAGCGAGGCATACGAGAAAGAAAGGGTGGTCGTAGTTGAAGGAACGGTCAAGACATACAGGGGAGAAAGGGATATAGAGGTGAAAAAGATAGAGATCCTCGAGGATGGGGAATTTGAGGAGTTCCCGACCATACAGAGCCTCGGAGACGAGCAGATAGAGCATCTCTGGAGGGAGATGATCTCTTTTGTGGAACAAAAGCTGTCCAACGAGGGGAACACGCCGGACGCGAGCTTTGTCAGAAGGCTACTGGACGCGTTTTTCAGGGATGCGGAGCTTTCCACCCGGTTCAAGAGATCACCCGGAGCAAAGTATTACCATCACGCCATAGAGGGTGGTCTGCTGGAACACACTTACAATGTCTTGCGGCTCGCGACAGAGACGGCAATACTATTCAACAGGACATACGAGAATCACGTCTCGGTTCCCCTGGTCATGGCAGGGGCCATCCTGCACGACATAGGCAAAGTAGAATCCTATGTTGCTGGCAGGAGGGACATAAGGGAGACATACGAGGGCCAAACCATAGGCCACATATTCCTGGGGATGAGGATGGTCATGGATCTAGCGCAGGACATATTCAGCGCGGAGGAAAAGGGAAAGCTCTCGGCCTTGCTCCATATCATCGCGTCCCACCACGGCTATGCAGAGTTCGGCGCGCCGGTTGAACCGAGGTTTCCGGAGGCCTTTATTGTCTATTATGCGGATGACCTGGATGCCAAGCTGGAGCATATTTATAGATTGCCAAAGGAACTGCCCGCCTTCTCGGAAATGCTCAGAAGGGTCATCTATCCGCCAAGGGACTGGGGCGAGGATTAAACGCGTTCGGTTCTCGTCCACGGATAATAAAATTCAAGTATCTCACTGAAGCCCTTGCCGTCACGCGCCATTGCTATGGCACCCTCCTGGCACATTCCTACCCCGTGGCCCCAGCCAGCTCCCCTGATAATAAAGGAATCTCCGTTTCTCATCACATAAAAACACGATGAATTCAAATATGTTTCCGAGAGGACTCGTCTTATCTCAAGCTCAGGGCCAAGCACGAGCTCGCGCTTTTGGCCAATGAGCCTGATCCTATTTATCCTGCCGCTCTTTGCTCTGGCCAGAGGCGTTATTTCGGTTATGGCGCCGATGTCTTGGCCGGTTTTTGCGCGAATGATTTGTGAAATCTGATCCGTCCTGTAGGCTGTTTCCCACCGGAAGTTTTTTGAGCCGGAACAAAACGCAGGAGGAGGATTGTTTATGAAATTTTTAACATCCTCCTCGCTATTAAGGCTAAGATTGTATTTACCATCGGGCCTAGAGACCAAATAAGGCACATCCAGGCCATCCCAAGCTCCCCGGAACTCCTCTGTAATCCCGCCACAGCACTTTGAGAATCTGGCATCAACCACCCACCCTTCATAAAGGAGCACAAGCCCAGAGGTCTCCGTGGCCGCCAGGCGAGAATCCGGAGTCTCAAGACCGAATCCGCGGTAAACCTGACAGTGATCCTCAGAGCATATCCCAAAAGGGCCGAGGAGGTGATGACTGCCATAGGTAGAGAACAGGGTTGAGCGCGCGGCAACCGCCTGAGCCTTCTGAGCCTCATGTGGAGCGGCCTGACCTATCTCAGAAGCAACCACTGAAGCAATGTAATCCTCAACCGAAACGATGTTGACCGGTCTGAGCTGGCCCTCTTTCCACGGCAATATTTCGGTCTCTCCATGGAACATGGCGTTTTCGGTGAATTCCCATGGAAAACCCCTACCCACGGGCAAATCGCGGATCATCACGGCGCCTGATAACCTGACGCCAGCAAGTTCAAGCCTCCACTTGCCCATCTCAAGGATCACCCCTCCCCCACCCCGGTATAACTCAATATTGCCCGGCTCAGTGATGTAAAGCCTCCTGAGAAAAGGTTCAAGCCCAGCGGGGATCTCCTGATCTGTGGGCCCGGGCAAAACGCTGACGAGGGTGAACTCTGCCGGTTCACGTGGACAAACCTCGCAATCTTGTCCTTTTAAGAGTTTGCCAATCTCTAGGCCGTCAATGTCAGAAACAAGCAGGTCTTCCAGCGCGACCAGCTTCACCCGCGGCACAAAGGGCAACCCAACCCTTATAGATTGCGTGTATGGCACGGGTCAGATTATAATCTTGAGGTGAAGGCGGATTCAAACCATACCATCTCCTTTACGAGAACGATCATGAGGACCTATCCATGCATTTTCCTTCCAGCTATGCTACTCGCCCAGGACAATACCTTTAACCACATAACGATAAGCTTCCTTAGCCCGCAGTATTCCGCGTGGGTGACCGAGCCACGCCTGGTGAGCCCGGCCTACGAGGCCAACCCGGCCGGGGTTTTCCAGGTCCCATTCATGAAAGGCGCGATATCCTTCACGATGGCGGATTTTCGGGAGGGATACGCCCTGCTAAAGGCCCCTGGTGATATGGGCGTAGTTGAGGGCTACAGCATTCCCTCCATAGTCTCTGTCAGACAAAAAGAGGGCATAGAGAACATCGCCGCGATATGCAACTTTCAGAGCTTTGGGGCATCCTTCAGCTATCTGGGCGAAGAGGCTTTTGGTATAGACTACATGCTCGGAGACGAGAGGATAGACCTGGGTCATTTTACGGCTTCGGTTGAAGACACACTAACATCCGCGGATGTTGATAGCCTAACGAAATGGGTTCCTGTGACCTGGAACCTTGACGCTCACGGCTACGCTGTGATAACCGGTGCTGGCGAGGGCGGAATAAAGACCATGCCCCTGTCATTCGGACTGGGCGGGGATTTCGGCGCGATGAGGGCTGGCTTGGGTTTTACCATAACCAGGTATTCAGGCGCGCTTGATTTTACGGTTAGGGTAATAGGCGATACATTTTCCCAGAGGCCAACGGTTGATGTGCCGGACACAGTGGCCTGGGATGCTGACCTCCAGGGTAGAATCAAGATGGACAGCATCCTGTTCTGGCACCAGGAAATGGCAATGGAGGATGTTTGGGTGCCATCGTTCACTTTTGGACTCCAGAGGCCTGCTGGGCCATATGGGTTCGGCGCTCTGTGCACTTATACGCCTGGATTCAAGATAAGGGGTTCTACCACCGACACCCGAAGGTTCGCTCTATGGCTGGACAGTATTATAACGAATGTTGATCTGGATGGCGATTACACGGACCTTTATTGTTACACTAGGCACGACACCCTTCGTATAGATGGCTACGCGCTCCTGGGTTTCATCCCTGACCATGACATGGGTTCCTGGGGATACAATGACAGAAAATACGAACTACAAGTGCCCCAGAGGGCAGTTGTGGCTTTTGGCGCGGCAAGGGAAGGGGAGGCATGGCTTCTGGATGCGGCAGGGGGCTGGGAGCTCCTTGGCATGGACGAGTTATACGCGGGCCTTTCCGTTGGATATAGGTTTTCCAGATGGCAGTTGAGGACCGGTGGGCTTTATCGGTTCAGAAAATACACGGTTGGGGAAGAGATATACGCTGTCAACTCTGGTTTTGTGGGACTTACCGCTCAGATCTTCTCCGGGCCAGTAGCCTATGGCCTTTCGGTCAAAACCGCTCTACCGGAGCTCGCATTTGCGCTCGCGGAAGGGGCCGAGGGCGTTTTGGCCTCTGGCATAAAGAGAAAGAATTCCCTCCTTCCTCTGACCATAGCATTCTTCTTTTCCTGGGAAGCCGAGGAGGATTAGGGATTTAGCCGGAAACCAACGGCTTGTTCCCGGAAAAGGGTCCTGGCTACAAGGAACCAGGGTTATCCGGCCGGTCCGGTCTTAACCGACAACCGATCACTGCCCCGGAGGTTTGACCTTCCCGGAATCCGGCCCAGCCTCAAGGTTCTCTATCTCCGATATGACCGTATCCGGGATGAACTGCGGCAGACCCGCTGAAACGACCAGGGTTATGGTATCCCCTATCGTGACCTCAGTTCCGGCCTTTGGTCTCGTCCCGATGATATAGCCCGCCTCCATATCCGTTGTCTCCACCGTAACAACCCTTACCCCAAGGCTGAGCTTCATGAGCATTGCCCTACCGTGTTCGCCCTCCTCGCCCTCCAGGTCTGGAATCACGACTCGCTTTATGCCGGTGCTCACGGTAACCGCCACCCTTCTTCCCCTTTTGACTACGGTCCCCGGCGCTGGGTTCTGAGCGATTATTGCTCCCTCACTGAACTCACGCGAGGGGAGGGAGGTATCGGTTCTCATGCGGAGGCCCAGGCGTCTAAGCTTATCGCCCGCCTCCTCCTGATCCATGCCAACCAGGTCAGGGACCTCAACATTCCCCGTTCTGGTCACCAAGGGCATCAGCGCGTTCAAACAACAGAGCGAGAGGCCCGTGAAAAGCACCAGGCCGAGGAGCATATAAATGAAAAATCTTAGGGTTCTCACCACCAGATCTTAAAAGTGAATCCGGTATTTATGTTCAGGAGATAATCATCCCCCACTCGGTCATAACCGGCCTCTATCTTCCAGAGCGAATTGCGCGGCATGCGAAGATATAGCCCGAGGAGGCCTCCGTAGAGGGCAACCGGCTCAAGGGAGTCTGATGGTATCTCCTCCATGTCCGAATCCTCCTTGATCAGGCCGTGGAACGGCCAGAGATAGCCCCCATCAGCACCTATGTAGGGCATCAGGAAGGAGTTCTCATTAGCGAAACGCAGGAGCAAGGCACCCCAGGCACCGTAACCCATGTAGGAGTAGGCGAGTCTGGGAATCGCGTCCTTGCCGGAGCGGAAATTATAGTCCATGTAGCGGAACTGGCTCCGAATCCCTATGTTGTGCTGAACCCACCAATATAAACCAGCGCCGCCATTAAGGCCCCAACCCGAGAGCTGTGTTTTCTGCCTGGTGCCCCCAGTGAAGTTAAGGCCGAGGGACCCCTCGCACCAGATGCCTCGGGAACAACCAGCAGGCAATGGCTCGGTAAGAGCAGACGCGACAGCCGAAACCGTGGCCAGGAGAAAAATTATCTTCATAGGCCCATAGTATAAACCAACCCTGTTCCTCTTTTCACCCCTGGGTAGTGTAGGAGCCGCCACCGTCTGACGGTACCTTGGGACAGGAAGGCAGGGTGCCTATGGTCAGGATGACTTTCAGGAGGCCCAGGACGAGGGCTATCAACCAGGCACCTATCCAATTAACCAGCCCGAGTACGGGCAGTTTGACCCCGACAATTGCCCCGGCAAGATAAAAGCAAAGAACGGAAAGCACGAAAGCGAGGGTTGAACCCGGGAGACACATCCCGCTCCAGAACAGGAGACTGGAAAAGACACTTCTAGCGGGCTTATTTTCCCTACCGGCCTTCCAGACAGCGGCAAGAATAACCAAAATCAAAGTGATTAGGATGTAGAAGATAAAGCCTGTCACGGTCGCACGCCTGGTGAACAGGGGACTCCTGCCCCACTTCGTTGCCAGATATATTCCAGCGATGGAGAAGATGTAGAAACCAGTCCCCCACTGAAGTTCCATCATCAACCATTTAGCTACCTCTTTTGCCTTCATGATAAACCTCCCTATTCGGGTAGTAAGAGATTATAACCCATTTTCTGTGCGGGATCATGTATTTGAGCATCCGGGAAGACTGAATGGATCCGGGGCAATGCTTCTGGTTTCTTAAGGACCCCAGATTTTGCGGCGCATAGGTTTCAGAGATAAACTGATCAATGTTAGTTAGGCCAATCCCCTAATAATTTGGGGCTTACAACTTACCGCTCGATCTGGGTTATGAGGCAGGAAACCGGGCTGGAGAAAGCATTATAATATAAAGCTGATTGAGGTGGATTGATCTTCACTCCCACATCCTACCGGGGATTGACGATGGCCCCGGAAACATGGATGAAAGCCTGCGGATGGCCGATGAGGCCCTGAATATCGGCCTTGAGAAGGTTTTTGCCACACCACATGTGCTGAACGTCTCCAACATACCAGCTAGAGAGAAGCTCAAGGAACTTGCCAGAATCATCACTGCGAAAACGGGGCTTCAGGTAACCACAGGATACGAGGTTCACATTCTGTCAATTGTTGAGGGAACGGATCCGATGAACCTACGCATGGAAGGAACGAACATCGTGCTCGTTGAGTTCCCCTTGATCAATGAGATCCTCGCGGCCGGTGATTACCTGTCTGACCTCATAAAAAGAGGGCTAACGCCCCTACTCGCGCACCCAGAGCGTTATCATTACATGAATCCGTATAAACTGCGAAAGCTAGTTGAGATGGGGGTTTGCACCCTCGCCAACTCAGGGAGCTTTGCCGGCGTTCACGGACGAGAACCCAAGAGAAGGGCAGAGTGCTTTCTCAGGGAAGGGTTGGTGAACGCCGTGGCCTCGGATGCACACGGCCCCGGCGACTACAAAAAACATGGGGAGATTATCAAAAAGCTTCTCAAAGAAGGAACCCCTCCGGAGCTGTTTGCTCCAGAGGTAGAAGGAGCAAAAAAACATGAGATTGCGGGAAGAAATACTGAAAAAGGTTGAGGACAAAACAGCCATTGTGGGCGTCGTTGGCCTTGGCTATGTTGGCCTGCCCTTGACAGTTGACTTCGCAGAGGAAGGCTACCGGGTCATAGGCATTGATGTTGAAAAGGCTAAGGTTGACATGGTGAACCAGGGAAAATCTTATATCCCTGACACACCAACAGAGGTCCTGAAGGCTTTTGTGGAAAAGGGTCTCATCAAAGCCTCAACGGATTATGGCGCTCTCAGAGAGGCTGATTTTGTGTTCATAGCAGTCCCGACCCCACTCTCAAAGACACGCGACCCAGACATGGGATATGTGATGAGCGCGATTACTTCCTTTGCTCCACACCTGAGAAGGGGACATATAGTATCCCTTGAGTCAACCGTTTATCCGGGAACAACAGATGAAGTCATAAAACCAGAGCTGGAGAAAACCGGTCTGGTAGCTGGGAAGGATTTTTTTCTGACATTCAGTCCCGAAAGGATAAACCCTGGAGACCCGGTTCACAGGCCCAAGAACACCCCGAAGGTCGTCGGGGGGGTTGACCCAGTCTCAACGGAGCTGGTCTGCGCCATATATGACAAGGTAGTCAAAAAGGCAATTCCTATGAGCTCCGCGAAGGCCGCGGAGATGGTGAAGCTCCTTGAAAACACATTCAGAGCTGTAAACATAGCCCTGGTCAACGAGCTCGCCATCATGTGCGAACTCCTGGGCATAGATGTCTGGGAGGTCATAGATGGCGCTGAGACAAAGGGTTTTGGCTTCATGAAGTTTTTTCCCGGTCCGGGCATTGGCGGTCACTGCATCCCCATAGACCCCCTCTATCTCTCATGGAAGATGAAGAGCCTGAACTACAACGCACGGATGATAGAGGTTGCATCCGAGATAAACACATCCATGCCGAGGCATGTCTTACAGATAACCGCGAACGCGCTGAACGACGAGAGAAAACCCCTCAAGGGATCAAAAATCCTGGTGGTTGGCGTGGCATACAAACCTGACATCGGTGATACCAGGGAATCCCCTGCTCTGGATGTGATAAAACTGCTCATGGAAAAGGGCGCGGATGTCTCCTATTACGATCCCTTCGTGCCGGACCTCCGCGAAGAGGGCATGGACATGATTTCGGTTGAGCTCACGCCAGAGGCCATCTCCTCAACGGATGCCATAGTCATAACGACGGATCACGCGGGAACGGATTGGGGTCTCATCCTTGAGAATGCCAAATTGGTCATAGATACTAGGAACGCCACGAGGGGCATGAAAGGTAAAGCGAGGGTGATAAAGATATAGTAGGTCACTGATTAGACAACGCTCTCCCAGAGGTAAGGTTTGATTTAGGATAGCCTGTAAGTTCTTGGGGCACAAGAGCTTAGCGTGTTCTCCTCGCAATCGGTCAAGGCAGAGCAAGGCTTTGGTGAAGACGCTATGAAACCCCTGAAAAATCCCGGTTTGCACAGAGCTCATGGATTCCACCGACCTTTTCCTTGGGCCGGAGGAATATTTTCATCCACCCCCATACCCCTGGGGCACTACGGCCCCAAGGGTTTCAGAGCTTTTGCTTGTGTGATAAGGGATTCAGGGGAAAAGAAAGTATGAGATCTCATGTGAATTTGGCCCCATAGTTGGCCTATAATATCCGTGTGCGCGTGGATGTAATTTACCGGAAGAGCCCCGCGGAAATGTCCGAGGTGGAAGAAGGGACCATCCAGATGGTCCTGGCGCTACTACCCTCACCCGAAAAGGGCCAAAACCTTCAGAATTATCTCTCTGGCCTTGATGCCGTCATGGTCAGTTGCACCCGTGCCCTGACAAAAGGAGGGCGTCTGGCAATAATAATCCCGACCACAATCAGAAGGCTTGAACCCTCTTCTCCGGCCCTGATGACCGGAATGATCCTCGGAAAAGGGCTTTCCATGCGCGGTGAAATAATATGGAACAAAGGGACCGGCGCCATGCCATCCTCATGGGGAGGCTGGGTTAGCCCCTCAAATCCCGCTCTGTGGGACATACACGAGCATATACTGGTTTTCTCAAAGGATTCGCTCCGACTTGAACCCAGGATTCCTGGCTCAAGGCCGGACATAAGCTCCGTGGAGTTCCTGGAATGGTCAAGGAGCGTTTGGGGGGTTCCATACGACGGCACTTCCCTACCCAGGGAGATACCCAAGAGGCTCATAAAGCTATACACATACCCTGGAGATATAATCCTTGACCCGTTTGCTGGCACTGGCACAATAGCCGCGGTCGCGTCAGCGCTCGACAGGCACTACATCGGCTACGAGAATGACCCCGAGGCATACAAGAGGGCTTCTGGCAAGCTCAGAGGCATCCAGAAGGGGCTGTTCTAGAATGATAGCTCAGATGCTAATGATGGCCATTTTCACTCCACAGGAGTGGCCTTTCTGGCGGGACTTCTCTGAGGCCTGGACAAGGGGTGAGATAACCTGTCCAAGGTTCTCGCTATCCAGCCTAAGTCGTGACGAGATAGCTGTCTCGGGTGAAGGGCCTCTGTCCAAAAGGCTAAAAGGATACCTGGCCTGGGAAGGCCATGTCTGGCTCTGTTCAGTTCCGGGTACGCACGTTACAGCGGGCTTGATCGTGGAAAAGAAGGGACTGGGACTGATCGCTGAGCCTGGATTTATGTCCGGACTTGACGGCATTGGCCTGGAATCCTGGGACATAGGCTCAACAGGATTCCTGCCATCAGCGGAGATAACAGCGGGGTTCACCAGACTGGCACTCACATATGCTACAGGCAACGGAACCCTCTTGTTCGGTAGGACCAAATTTTTCTGGTCGCCGCTCCTGTTATCCGGACTTCCCGCTGATGGCCTGGGCTTCACATATGCCAGGGGTCCCCTGTCCTTCTCATATTTGGTTTTCCAGCTTGACGATTACAAAACCGATTCGGCCGAGTGGTTCAAGGAGAGGTGGCTTAAACCAGGAGACAGGGTGAGAAGGTTTTTCATAGGCAAACGCTTGGAATGGGCGCCATCCGAGAACATAACGCTTTCGTTCACGGAGGGCGCGACCTATGCAACGCTTTTTAGCCTACCGCCGTTATCCGCTCTTAATCCCCTGACTTCCCTTTATGTGAACCAGTGGGTGTATCAGGACAACTGTAATATCCTTTGGGAGCTGGGTGCGAGCGCGCGGATAGGCCGGGCCGGAATATTCGCCGCGTTACTCATTGATGACATGCAGTTCAATCCAAATTACTGGGATAAAGAACCAGCAGACCTGGGATTTTACATGAGAACGTTAATTCCGGCAGGCAGGTTTTATCTGGACGCCGGACACGCTGGGGTCTCGGCCTACACCTACAACAACACCAAGAAATACGACAAATACTCGCTATACGGGGTTTCGTTGGGGATCAACGAGGGGCCTGGCTCCAACAGGACATGGGCCGAAGGAGGCTGGCATATATCCGAAAACCTCAGCCTGTCAACAGGTTTCATCACCAAACAAAGGGGATCAACCTCTCTGGAGACCAGAAACCCAAAGACCGGTGAATACCCTGATGGTTGGTACATGCTACCACCTATAAAAACCGAAAACCTGGCATACGGAAAGCTGATCGCGACCTTCCGCGCGAGCTGGGTTGAGCTCAGCGGAGGAGCGGGTTCATATCCGTTTGCAAAGCTATCAGCGGGAGTCTTGCTTCCATGGTGAAGATGCTCCTTGTGGCCGGCGCGAGGCCGAATTTCATGAAAATAGCCTCGGTAATAGATGAGGCCAATAAGGGTGGCAAGATAAGGCCAATCCTTGTTCACACTGGCCAACACTATGACCCAGAGCTCTCCGATTCGTTCTTTCAGCAGTTGGGGATACCGGAACCTGATTATCACCTCGGTGTGGGGTCAGGTGCCCACGGAGAACAAACCGCGAGGGCAATCGCTGGGTTGGACGCGATACTGCCAGACGCCAAGCCGGATTTCATAGCCGTTGTGGGTGATGTCAACTCAACCCTCGCGGGTGCTGTGGTTGCTGGACTCAGAAGAATCCCTTTGGTTCACATTGAGGCCGGCTACAGGACTCACGATCCGAATCAGCCTGAGGAGATAAACCGCCAAGTTGCCGACACTCTAGCGGATTACTTCTTTCCTTCAACCCAGTTCGCGGCGGAGAACTTGTTCCGCGAGGGAATCAACCCGGAACGCGTCTTCATGGCAGGAAACATAAACCTTGACCCCATGTTCAGGCTCACGGCAAAAATAGAAACGTGCCGGATCGCCGAGGAAATGCGCCTTGAACCAGGAAATTACATATTTTCAACCCTTCACAGGCCAGAAAATGTGGATTATCCTAATATTCTCATGGGAATCATGGAGGCCTTCGGCGCGCTCGCGGGGAAAATGCGGTTCATACTTCCCCTTCATCCCAGGACCGCGAAAAGAATGTCTGAGTTCAAGATCCCGATGCCGGAGGGTATAACCATAACCAGGCCACTGCCATACATAGAAACAGTAAGCTTGATGAAGACCGCGGCCCTGGTGATAACGGACTCAGGTGGAATTCAGGATGAAACCACCATCCTGGGGGTTCCCTGTCTAACGCTCAGAGAGCATACGGAGCGGCCAGAGACCATCCGGATAGGAACAAACAGGCTTATAGGAACCAACAGGGAGAGGATAATCCGGGAAGCCGAGCGTATTCTTGACGGCGACAAACCAAGAGGACGTCTCCCGGAGCTCTGGGACGGCAGGACCGGGGAAAGGGTAGTGAGAACGCTGGAGGAGGTTTTCACCGCGCCAGAATAAAAACCATCACCTGCCTCAACCCTATTTCTTCCAGTGGGGTAAAACTTATCAAGGCCAAGAGAATCAGATTGGTCATCAGACCAGCGGCCACATCATCAAGGACAACCGATCCAGTAATCTCCATCCTGTCCAACTGCCTGACGGGAGGGGGTTTCAGAATGTCTATCGTCCTGAAAAGCAAAAAAGCGAGGATGTAGATTATTGGCGTTTTCGGGAGGAACATCACGGATAGACCAGCACCCAGGACCTCATCTATCACAACCCTCCTGGGATCAGGACCCCAAAGGATCTCAGCGTGTTCAGAAGACCATAAGGCCAGAATGGCTAAGGGCAAAAGTAGCATAAAGATGACCGGCGGGGAAAGGGGCGCGAAAAACAAGGCTATAAGGGTAAAACCAGTTGCCCATGTTGCTGGAGCCTTCGGCATGTAGCCAACGAAAAAACAGGTTGAAAAGTTGCGGAGGAGCCAGAGATTCGCTCTCTGCGGCAAACAAACAGCCAATGAGGCCCCGGCTATTCCCCAGAAAGCATCCCAGAGGGTAGCCTGGCGCCAGGGCATCAGATCCTGAACCGATTCGGTGAGGAGGGCTATTGCCGCGGCCATGACCAGGGCGAAAGGTCTCCCCTTTCCGCCATTGGCAAGGAGAAAGAAATACACGAGGAAAAAATAGCCCGCGAAGTGAAAAGATTTGTCGGTCCAATAAGGTCCGCCCTCAGCAACGGGGCTAGGGACAAAGGAAAGCACGACCAGGACGCCAAGGTAAGCCCAGACCAACCAACCGAAACGTGGTTCGCTTTTAGGAGAAGCCTCTGATGGAGACTCCCTATCCATACTTTCCCCATGTAGTCCTGTCCAGAACACGATACTGGATTGCCTCAGATATGTGATGGGCCATTATGTTATCCGAGCCTTCAAGATCAGCTATGGTTCTGGCAACCTTGAGGACGCGGGAATAAGCCCTTGCTGAGAGACCAAACCGCTCAATCGCGGCTCGGAGCAGGGCATCCGAGGCTTCGTCTATGACGCAAAAACGTTTTATGTGTCTGGCTGTCATGTGAGAATTGAAATAGACCCCGCGCTCGCCGGTGAACCTGGCGGCCTGTTGCTCCCGTGCTAACATTACGCGCTCGCGTATCCTCTCTGATGGTTCGCCCTCGCGCTTTGATTTGAGCTCATCATAGCTCAGGGCGGGAACCTCAATGTGTATATCTATCCTGTCAAGGAGGGGGCCGGATATTCTGCCGGTGTAGGTCTTTATCTGGTGAGCGGAACAGGTACAGTTGTGCCGGGGATCGGTGTAGTATCCACAGGGACAAGGGTTCATCGCGGCTATCAGTGTGAACCGGGCCGGAAAACGAACGGATGCCTTCGCGCGGGTGATAATTACATAGCCATCCTCCATTGGCTGACGCAAGACCTCTAGCGCGCCGCGGGTGAACTCGGGCAATTCATCCAGAAAGAGAACGCCGTTATGCGCCAAAGAGACCTCTCCAGGCCTGGGATAAGAACCCCCACCTATGAGACCAACATCGGATATGGTGTGATGGGGAGCACGGAACGGCCTCGTGGCGACAAGTGCCTGACCCGGCTCAATCAGGCCGGCGACCGAGTGGACCCGCGTGGTCTCAAGAGATTCCTCAAGAGACATAATGGGTAGTATGGTCGGAACCCTACGCGCGAGCATGGTCTTGCCAGAACCAGGCGGCCCTATCATCAGGACATTGTGTGCGCCCGCGGCCGCGACCTCAAGCGCCCTTTTCGCGTGTTCCTGACCCTTCACCTCTCCGAAATCAACATCATAAAAGCTGTAGTCTGCGAAGGCCTTTTGTCTGTCCAGCCTGCAGGGAGAGAACGAGATACCGCGGAAGAACTCAACGGCCTGGGATAGATCATCCAGAGCATACACATCAATGCCTTCAACGACCGCGGCCTCCGGGCCGTTGTCCGCGGGAACGACAATGCCAGATAGGCTCATGTCCCTCGCCAGAACAGCAGAGGGCAGGGCACCCTTCACCCCTCTCAACTTGCCATCAAGCGATAGCTCTCCCAGAACGAGAAACCTCCCTAGAGTCTCGGCCGGTATGTTTCCGGCGGCCGCGAGGATGCCTATGGCTATTGGTAGGTCAAGCGCGGTTCCTTCCTTCTTTATGTCAGCCGGCGCAAGGTTTATCCGGAGCCTTCTCAGTGGGAAAAAGAGACCGGAGTTGGCCATGGCTGACTGTATTCGTTCCCTCGACTCCTTTACCGCGGCCTCCGGCAGGCCGACCAGCGCGAAATAAGGCATGCCCTGGCTGAGGTCAACCTCAACATCAACGGGAAACGCGTCAACTCCCCGGAGGCCAGCGGATATGACCTTTACAAACACCCGAAATTATGAGCCAGATAAAAGGCCGAGCGCAAACAGGGTCATCGTGTCGGTCCGCGAGAGAATTGCCTGGCAGATTGCACAGAAAATGGGTTATAATATAGGGGTGATAACTGCAGTGCTGTTGTCAGCCGTGCTCTCTCCAGGTATGGTCTGGGCCAGTCGCGATGATTCAATCCGCTGTTTCGTGGTATCTGACCTGCCCGCATCAGCGCTCGCAACAAAGGGGATAAGGATAACCGGAGGCAGGACACCCTATTACACTGCCTGGGTAGATCCGGGAGCGCTCACTGAATTAAAGCACGACCCAACTGTCTCATACCTACAGGAGGCGAGGCCTGTTTTCCCTGTCAACGACCTCGCCGGGCCCTGGTCTGTCAGTTATCTCATTTATCCGCCGGACACCATTGATTTCACGGCTTACATGCCGGATACCCTACAGATTATAGCCACATATGACCCGGCGGGGACCCTGGATCCACAGATTGAGCTTTATGACGCGGGCTGGACCCTCCTGGCCTCTGACCAGGATGGCGGGTGGGGAAGAGCTGGGAGGCTTGAGATGAGGCTCCCGGCTCCGGGGGATTATCACATTGTCATAACCCCACAGTCGGGCACGGGCGCGGCTAGGGTATATCTACTATCTGCCAAACCACTGGTCCTGCCTGACGCCTCCTTTGTCTACCTGGGAACAGGGGCCTGGGTTCAGCACGCCGGAGGCCTCACTGGTAGGGGTGTGATCGCTGGCTTAGTTGACTCGGGCATTGATTGGGATCATCCGGATTTCGGTCCATCCACTAGTGAAAGCAGAATAATCCGGATATGGGATCAAACCCTCGTACCCACGGGTGGAGAACAATCACCGCCAGAGTTCGGCTATGGGGTTGAATACGACTCCTTGGATGTTATCTCCGGCACACCCAGAAGCGTTGATGACATGGGCCACGGGACCCATGTAGCGGGGACCATGGCCGGGGATGGCTCAGGAACAAACGGGCTTGAAGCGTCCGGCCGATACGCCGGACTCGCGCCCGAGGCATACATAATATCCGTCAAAACGACATGGCTTGACGCTGATGTGGTTGATGGGGTTGATTACATATTCAGAAGGGCGGATGCCATGGGTCTGCCCTGTGTGATCAATCTCTCCCTCGGCTCTCATTACGGACCACACGATGGGACGGGGCCGTTTGAAGCCGCGATAGCAAACCTGACCGGACCAGGAAGGATAGTGGTTGGCGCGGCCGGTAACTCCGGCAACGATCCCCTGCACACGAGGATAGTGGTTTCTGGGACGGACAGCATCTCGTTTCAAGCGCCCGGAGCACTCTACGAGGCCCTGTTTTTTCACACCGGAGGCGATGGTTACAAGATGATGTTTGTCCCACCGACCACATCCTCCCTCCAAGACTGGGAATATAATCCCGGGGCCGGCGCGTGGGAGACTG
This sequence comes from Caldifarciminota bacterium, assembly GCA_049969615.1. Lineage (GTDB taxonomy): Bacteria > Hydrothermota > Hydrothermia > JBDRYB01 > JBDRYB01 > JBDRYB01. The sequence goes on along the minus strand of JBMFOM010000007.1, from coordinate 9,592 downwards.
CTCCCGGAAACTACAGGCCGAACCTCACATGCTTCATAGAGAGTCCCAGCATAAACCTTTCGGGCACCACATTTCCGATCATGATATTGGCACACTCCTTCGCGATGGGCACTGGTGACGGGGCCATGGTTGAGGCGAGCGTGGACGGGGAGGTCTGGGAAAAGGTTTTCCCCTATGGAGGCTATGGTGGCTCAACCGGCTACGAGGCCGCGTTTGCCGGGGGATCCGGTGGGACAACCGAGGACACCTTCTCTCTATCGGAATACGTAGGAGCAAGCATCCGGCTCAGGTTCAGGATCTTCTCGGACGGATCCGGCGTTGATGATGGCTGGAGGATTGACAGCATTCTGATTTCAGATGGCGGAATGCCGATATTTGCTGAGGGGTTTTCCTCGGGGGGCGGTGGGTTTTCTCCCGGCATCGTCAACTCGCTAATAGTGAGGCCAGGCACAACGCCGGGCGCGTGGGTAGGGCCAGGAGCGAGTGAGGGCGGGGGCTATCTCAGGGTCTCTTATAGCGACACACCATATCCCGGCAATAGCTGTCTTTTCGGTGAGTGGACGATAGAGGGCCCTTACAATCCCCCTGTTTATACATGGGGTCTCATTCTGGAGAGGGAAAACGCCGGAGGCGACGGCCAGTTTGACGCGTGGCGTTACGGCTACGGCGGCGCTTTCATCAGGGGAGCAACCCTCGGCGGAACCGTAATTGAGCCTGCCTGTAGTCCAAAGGTTCTCGCTGTAGGCGCATATGGGGCAAGGACAGGCTGGGAGAGCTCCGAGGGGGTTCACTATGACAGCTGGATATATCCGACCGTCCCGTTCATAAGGTCATGGTCAAGCAAAGGCCCCACCAGAGACAACAGGATAAAGCCGGATGTGGCCGCGGCTGGAACTGTAATATCAACAGCATCCGGAGACCGGGGCTGGCCTGGCTGGCAACTCAGCCTTGATGGAGCACACGCGATAATGTCCGGAACAAGCATGGCCGCGCCACAAGGCGCGGGCGCTGTCGCTTTGCTACTCCAAGCACAGCCGGGCATCGTGCCAGAGGAGGCTATCTCGCTTTTCAAAGATTGGGCCAACCGGGATTCAATAACCGGATTCTCGCCGGACACCATCTGGGGATGGGGCAGGTTATCCCTACCGGATACCGCTTTCCTGGTAACGCGAGAGACCTTTGCGGGGACATTGCCACGGCCATTCCTGCGCGTTCTTTCAAGCGTGGGGCCAAGACCAACCCTCCTCTACTCCGTCCAGGGTGGAGATTTCTCGCTGGAGCTGTATGATGCGGCAGGGAGGAAGGTAAAAAACCTGGTAAGTGGCCAGGGACCAACCGAGGGACGGATAGGAATTCCCACCGTTCCTGCTGGAATATACTTCATAATTCTGAGAACCTCCGGCCTCATGGCCGACAAATCTAAACTCGTGATAACGAGATGACCCATTGTGTTTGGCTTTTATTATCCGGGATCGGCGATGCCCCGGTCTGGGGGACAGGACTTGACGACGAGATAAGAGCTGGGGCTGGATTCCAATCCCTTATTGTTGGCATAGGCCGCTCTTACTCAACCAGCACCGACGGCCACCTGTTAATTTGGGATTATAATGGCGTTTTATTCAGATCTCATGCG
>JBMFOM010000007.1:0-7951 GCA_049969615.1 Caldifarciminota bacterium | reverse complement strand
AGGCCGCTCTTACTCAACCAGCACCGACGGCCACCTGTTAATTTGGGATTATAATGGCGTTTTATTCAGATCTCATGCGACAGGAATTGCTGAGATGGACGAGTTTTTCGGCGGATGCCGGGCAGGGGATTCCGTTATAGCAGTGGGTTTCACATCGGTTCTTGGAAACTCAGATGGTCTTTTTGTCGTGGCAGATTCCCTTGGAAACCCGTCGTCCATCCTGGCAATAGGGGGTCCAATGGCAGAATGCCTTGACGCGGCTTCTGGCCAATATGCTGTTGGATATACGAACTCATGGGGCAGTGGCGCAAGCGACGTTTTTCTCCTGAGGATCCTGGATGGATCAGTCGTGTGGGCCCTAGCTTTTGGTGGATATACCTTTGATTATGGGAAAGACATCACACAACTCAATCAGGATGCCATAATCACCGGCTACACAGAGAGCTACGGCAACCTGGGCCAAACAATTCTCTTGCGGGTTGATCATGATGGCAATCTAAGGTGGTGTAAGGTTTTCGGTGGACCGGGATATGATACCGGTCACAGGGTCGGTATCCTTGGTGATACAATAATCGTGGTCGGAAGGGACGGAAGCAATGGCGGCGGAATTTTACTTTTTGCCACTGACACCCTCGGAAACCTTCTCTGGGCAAGGCTCCTCAGGGCAACGGGATATGAGTATCCCCTTGGACTCACGGTTGATGGAGAGAGCATTTATGTTTCTGGAAAACACACAAACGGCGGCCCGGCTTTTCTGTTGAAGCTGTCATCTGACGGCACAATAATATGGAGTAAATATTTGGGCGGAAACTCTTCTGACGGTATATGGGTTTTGTATCCTGCCGCGGGCCAGATAATTGGCCTGGGCTATACCTCATCTTTCGGTTTCGGTAGGCGCGATTTCCTGTTCGCATCCATAGATCCCTGGGGATACAGCTGTATCGCCAGAGACGCGAATTTCACTTCAGTTGAAATATCTCTTCCCCAAAAGGACACGACTCCGGAGCAAGTTTCCGTGAACCCTCAGGTGGTTTCCCTCAACAACACTTTTTTTGAACCAACCCTGTCCTCTGCCGTATGGTGTGAAGGAATCAGCGTAGAAGAATCTCAAATTTGCCCTCCTGGCGAGGCCGGACTATACGATTGCACGGGAAGGCGACTCATGTCTCAGCCGAAAAAATATGGCATCTATTTCAAAATTGACAACCATGGCAGGGTCGGGAGGTTTGTAGTCAGATGATCGCTATCCTCTTGCTCCTCTCCGAGAGCGTCGGAAACATGGGCTTCTCAGCGGGCGCCTGCTGGCCATCGCCGGATTCAACCGTGATGCTCCGCTCCGGGACAGACGCGCGGGGGGGGCCATCCCTGGACACTAGGATATTCCTGAACAACACCTGGTGGGATACAGGCTGGTTCGCTGGCTCATGGGGACTTAGCTTTGGCTTCAAGTATTTCAAATTCCAAGGATCATGGGGAAAAGGGGATTTCTACAACACGCCGGGACTCGCGCACCTCAGGTTCTTCAACCCGCAGGATAGGCTGAGACTCGGCCTAGATCTTGCGGGTGGACTTTGCTATTCCTGGATCAGGTGGGAACCGCCCTTGAACGATACTGTAAGCACCATAAGGCCCCTCTCTTGGGCAGGAGAAGCGGGGGCCTTTCTCTCTGTGCACATCACCGGATACCTGTGGATTGAGTCTGAGGTCTCGCTCTGGGCAACGAGCGGGCCGGTTCCCGCGGGACTTTTTGAACCAGGCAAAGAAGGGACGAGGGACCTGGTCGTGACAGGGAAGGCCGCAAGAGTGAATTTACTCTTCGGGAACTGATTCGCTCTGAGCCCAAGCCTCTATCGTTTCAATATCTTCCTCCGTAAAATCATAAAGTCTGTAGACTACTTGGTCTATAGGCGCGTCTCTTGATTCGTTCCTCAGATATTTATCTCGAAACCTCTGATAAATCCACCCTAAAGCTCCCTCTGGTTCCACTCCTGGCCTGTTTTTAGGCCGAGCTAACCCTCATTTGACCCCGGAATAGGGTCTGAGGCCTGTTTTTGCCTTCATTTGATAGATTACGCCCATGTCAAGCCCCCCTATGCATGTAAGAGCTTCACCGCTCGTTTGCAACCGAAGGCGATAGCTGATAGCTCAGCCTGGAGCTGAGCCCCTGCTAAGTCCATCCACATCATCCTCCTGAGGCCACAGAACCACTTCATCCCGGCTATTGATCGTTCAACTATGTATCTTGAGACCTTTGATAAAGCAGTAATAACTTACTGGTTTGGGGGAGAAACACTTTGCCCAGAAGAACAGGTTCTAAGAGGAGTCCCCTGAAAAATCCAGCCACGAGAGCATTCCTTCAGGATTCTCTTCCGGCTATGATGAGGCTCCCAGATGGGAACAAAGGACACGTCAGGATTTTTCAGGGGTTTCTTATAAGCTCAAACCCTGGCCGGGCCGCAAGCTTGTGGATTGGAGGCTGAGGGTTGAATCAAAAGGTTAAAAGAGCTTGATAGGGAGCCTTAGGCTATGTCCGTGAACGAGAAAATGGGTCTAAGAGGGACTTTATCAGGGGTCTCCTAGAATCCTATAATTAGCGTAACCGGCACCACAGCGATATATCCGGCGAGCCTTATTTCCGAAACATTCCTGCCATCCCGATTGCAGTAATCCGTTGCCCTGAACCAGGAAGCCCTTGCCTTGAAGCTGATCCTGTCGGAGAGGAGGAAAAATTCAAGGCCGGGCTCGGCCGCGGTTTCAACGGTCCCGGTGGGCCAGGAAACCCCCTCGCCGCCTATGTCCTCATAGGGGATATCAAGCCAAAGCTCTCCGTGCTGATATATCTCAAAGAAGGCCCTCATCCCCATCGTGCCTGGATACCAACCCAGGTGAGCGTAAAACGCCCTGGCGTCCGGCCCCAACCAGAAGCCCATAGGCCAACCGAGCGCGGACATGGCATTTGAGTCAGAGAAATGCGCGTAGGTGAATGGGCTGGCGGCCGCGGCCTCTGTCCTCACATCCCAGTTCCCGAAAGAGACATGCAGGCCGCCCGAAAACGCATACATCGCGGCCTCTCCGCCAGAAATGAAGGTCGGATCGTCCATGAATATCTCTCCGTAGAGACGGAGGCCGCGAATGACCTGCCAGGAGACCTCGCCGGAAGCGAACAGGTTGTCCTGGTTGTCTGACTCGTGGCGCTGAATATCGTGGAAAAAGAGGAACGGTATGGCGTATTTGGCAAAATCTTCCCTCGCGGTCAGAACCCCCTCTGTCGCGGCAAGAGAGAGGCTATTCAGCGGAGACCACTCTATCCGCTGATATGTGATCCTCCGGTTGTCAATGGTGTCAGGGATCCGGGCAAAACCCGCGACGAATTTGATGCTCCCAGCCAGGATGCGGAGGTTGTAGAAAAAGTCCAAAGGCCCTGAGAAATCCGAAAGGGTCATGGCATAACGATACGAGGGGCCGAGCCGGATGGCCTCGCGACCCAGGGTGATGTATCCCCAGTCCCAGAAATACCCTCCGTATCCTCTGAGCTGGCGCTCCTCGGCTATGTCCTCTTTGCCGACTATGGGCTGGGGGTCCCAACTCGTTATCTCCCAGCGCGGGTCATGCCTGCTGTCCCAAGGCGAGAGGCCCAGAAAGTGTCTCCGACCCGTAAAGAGCGCGAGCCTCTCGTATGCCATCAAATTGCCGTAACGAAACGCGAATTGAAATGGGATGACGAACCTAGCCGCTAGGTCAGAGCCAACGAACTGAGGGGAAACCGGAATCGCGAGCTCTCGCTCGCCGGACCAGGGAACCGGCTCGCCCCCTGCTCTGGCCAGCTCAAGAGAGGAAATGTTCCTGGAAAGCAGGGGATAGACCCCAAGCTCCCCCTGCGTTAACATCATGTCAATTAACGAGAGCGATTCAGATACATTCCTTATGTCCATGGGGTCCTGTATCTCCATGGTTGGCATCCACAAAAGGAGCACGGTTATCATTTTAAAATTATAGCCCACTTCCTGCGCAGGATCAAACATTCGCGTATTTTGGAAGACTAATTGATCCGGTGCAATGGTCCTAAGTCTTTATGTTTCTTAGGGACTCCAGATTGAGCCGCGCCCGGGTTGAGCAATATTAGGTGGGTTGATCCACTAATATCTTGGACCCCTGAAAAATCCCGGTTTGCCCTTCATCCCGTCCGGGAGCTTCATCATAGCCGGAAGAGAACCCTGAGGAAATGCTTTCGTGAAGGGATTTTCAGGGATCCCTCTTAGAGCCCTGTTTTCCTGGACAAGGTGTCCCTAGTTCAAACCAACAACTTATCGCTATTTTATTAGGGGTCTCTTCTCTCTAATAGAGGAAAATGAAGGGCCTGTAGTCCTTCACATTCAGGTCGCGGGTAAGCTCATCCTGCCACCCACCCATTAGCCTCTGGAAGTAGGTCATCTCGGTCTGGCGCAATAACATGCTGGATTGGGCCTGGAAGGCTTCCTGCGATGGCTCAGTCTTGCTGATTACACGAATGGCATAGACGCTCGTCTTGCCCTCGAGGGGCCCTGCCGAGCCGCCGGGTTTTATCCCGGCAACAGCGCCCCAAAAGAGTTCCTTGTCGCCAACCCCAGGGAGATAGGTGTTGTATGTGGCTCCGGTGTCTTCCTGGACCACGAACCCCGGCGGCAGGGCGGGAATCTTGCCCGTGGCAATATCATTCATGGCCGCCCTGACCAGCTCCGCGGCCTTCGCCTTCTTTTTCTGGATGAGGAGGTCGCTTTTGACCCTGTCTTTTATCTCATCAAAGGAATAATACCCGGCGGGGAACTTTTGATCAACATGGATTGCCGCATAGAAGCCTGGCTTTCTTATTAGCGGGGATGTGAAGCCGGCCTTGGCTTTCCTGATGGTCTGAATGAGTACGGGATCGGGCCCCACTATGGGGATGAATCCTCTCTCCAGCTCAAAACCGGCGGCAGTATCAACCTTCATGCCGAGCTCGGCCGCGGCCTCGGCAAACCCGGCCTTCTCCGCGAGCTCAAGAAAGTTTCTCATCTCGTCGGCCCTGGCCTCCTCGGTTTCAGGAGAGATGTGAATGCGGGCTATTATCTGTCTGAGGCGCATTGAGTCCCCGCGAACAGAATCAACCCTGAAAAGGTGCCACCCCAATGGGGATTGCACCGGCCCAACTAGAGCGCCCGGACCCTTGCCGGAGAGGGCTTCCCTCACTGAAGGGGGCGCGGCCTCCGGTAACACCCAACCCATGTCTCCGCCGGTGTCCCTGCCGTTTGGGTCGTCGGTGTAATATTTGACCGCCTCCTCAAATGGGGTGCCTTGTTTTATCTCCTCAAGGGCCGTGAGTATCTGTTCTCTGGCGGCCGCGGTGTCCTGCGCGGATGGCGCCTTTGTTATGCGGACAACCAAGAGGGTAGCCCTCTCTCCCACCTTGTAATCCTCCTTGTGCTTTTCGTAATAAGCCTTTATCTCGTCTTCAGAAACAGAAACCTGATCGTTCGGGATAACAGCGGCCGCGTTGACAGCGACATAGATCAAGTGGGTCTTCGTGTTTTTCAGTCGGTAGTCATAGAGTATCTCGCGCTCTGATAGTGCGACAGAGCTCATCATGTCCAGGCCCATAAAATGCCTGGGGATGCTCCTGCGGAGTTGAAGCTCATACTCCTTGAAATAAGGTAGGTTAGCGGGGTTGCCCATCGCGGCGAGGTAACGCTCATAGCTGAAACGCCCGTCTATCCAGAAGGAGGAATCCTCGGTTATTTCCTTTGGCGGGAACTGGGAAAGGAGCCGCAGAACGGTCTCGTCCTCAAGCTCAAGGCCGCGGTCCCGGAGGACCTTCTCCCACCGGATATCGTCCAGCATGTCCTGCCAGACCTGTTCGGCTATTGCCTCTTCATCCTCCCTGGGCAGGCTCTCTACACCTCGCGCTTTGAGGGAGTCGGAGATGGTCTTCTCAAGCCGGGCCCGGTAAAGGTCATAGGGTATCTCGTGGCCCTCAACCTCAGCTATGATGCCGCGTTCCCAGGGCTTGCGTATCCGTGTTCCGACCAAATCAGCGCCCAGGTCAAAACCTATCCACGCGATAAAGGCAAAGGCCATGACCCACAGGATAACCTTGCCAACATTTGAACGGAGCTTTTGCATGAACATGGGCAGAACCCCGATTTTTCTCTATTGTCCCTGAGTGCTTCCCTGCTCTCCCTTCCAGACTTCCTGTATCTGATAGACGGGCATGTGTATCACATGACAGCCCGAACAGACATTTTCGTAGATGTAGCTTAGGTTCTTGTTCAGGATGTCCTTACGGGGCTTGTAGCGCTTGGCCTCCTCGTCCAAGGCCTTCATCTGGGGCTTGATGGTCTTGAGCATGTATTTATCAGGCTCCTCCCAGTGGCACTTCATGCAGGTGGCGTCAAGGGCATCTATGCGCTTGGCGAAGTCCTTGAGCTTGATACGGACATAGCGCTTTTCGCCTTTGTCTATGCCACTCATGATGCCGTAGTAGGACTCACCCAGGAGACCCATGAACTCCTTGAAGCTGATCTCCCCCTTCTTGCTCACCGGGTCCTTCATCCGGAAAGAGACCATGTCGTATTTCATGCCCCTCGTTCCCCAATAATAGGCGAAAAACGCGGCAGGGCGATACATGTAGTGGCAGGCCTTGCAGGATTCCTTCTCTATGTTGTCAAGGGTCTTGACCGCCTCTGGATTGGTCTTCTTGGCCATGCCCTCCTTGCCGGGCTCGGTTTCCTTGGTCAGCTCCTCTTCCTCGTGGGCCATCTCCTCTGGCATGGGCTTGTAGCCGCCGGTGGTGTCCCCTGGGGCCTTTTTGTCCGGGCTTTGAATGTTCAACTGCTCGGCCAGGGCGTCCAGATAATCAAGCCGGAAGAACTCTGACATGCCCGGATGCATGTCGGCCATGAGCTTGTATTGCCTGGCGAAAAGCCTGAAGCTGAATTCCACATAGTCCCAATCGCCCTCGTTGACATCTATCTTCAGCTCGTAGAAATACTTGGCGAGGCTGTCCATGAGACGGGAATACTCGTATCTCTTGAACACTGGCGGGTAGTATTTCTCCATGTCGGCCGGGGGCAACTGTAAAAGATACTCACCCGTTCCAAAGGTCACGGTCGGTGCTGGGCCAGAGGAGGGACGAGATGATCCACTGGAGCCGGTGGGTTTCGTCAAAACGGTGTCAGGCGGCGCTGTCTCCTCTCTGACAACCTCCTCGGCCGAGGGGACTTCTCCCTCTGCTTGGGCCCTGGCGATCTGGTAAGTGCTCAGGGCGGCAAAGGTTCCGAGCACTGCTATTCCTGCAATGTATTTCCAATTAAACCGCATCATGCCTCCTTACGGCGGGAATTTTAATGCCAATGCCCGGCTCGGCGCAACGATCAATCCTGCTTGCCCGACGCGCCTCAACCCCCTACGGATTGAAGGCGCGGCCGTGGCACAAGGGTCTCGCAATCGGGCCGGGGTTCTGAGCCTGAGCATCCGGGCAAGGTTCATGTTGCTCATCCTGATAGGCCCCACCAGAAGGGATAGCCTTGCCTGAGGGTTCCTCATAAACAGCGAATGTTAGAAGTGGTTGAAGGTGGGTCGGGTGAGGGACCCAAAAGCTTGTGTCCCCCCGGTGTTGGTGTTATAATTTTGCCATAACATATAAAGGAGTTTTTTGATATGATGTACTTTCTAACTACAAACATGTTGTTGGCGCAGGGCCTCTTCGCTAGAACATTCGGGGGGACGAGCTGGGACTATGCCCACTCCATAACCCAGACCTCCGATGGAGGCTATGCGGTAGCGGGATGGACAGAGAGTTTCGGCGCCGGCAGTTATGATTTCCTCGTGCTCAAGCTCACGAGCGATGGCTCTCTTTCCTGGGCTAGGACATTCGGGGGGACAGGCACTGACCGCGCCTACTCCATAACCCAGACCTCTGACGGAGGCTATGCGGTAG
>JBMFOM010000006.1:0-39784 GCA_049969615.1 Caldifarciminota bacterium | reverse complement strand
AAAAGAAGGATTAGTTTTTCCATACAATGAGCAAGTTGTAAAAGATTTTTATAATCAAATTTTAGCACTTGAAAAACAACACAAAAATGGCATTTGGGCAAGATTTTTGAAAAACGTCTCTGCACCAATGATTGCCGGAAAATTTGATTTTGTCGTCGGTAATCCACCTTGGATTAGGTGGGAATATCTATCAAAAGAATATAGAGAAGCCACTAAAAATTTGTGGGATTTATATGGTTTATCAATTATGAAAGAATCAAAAGATACTCTCGGTAGAGGTAAGAAGGATTTTTCAATGCTTTTTGTTTATGCTTCATCCGACTATTATTTGAAAGACGGAGCTAAATTGGGGTTTTTAATTACGCAGGAAGTTTTTAAATCAAAAGGGTCTGGTGAAGGATTTAGAAGGTTTCAATTGGGAGATAAAAAATATCTAAAAGTATTAAAAGCCCATGATTTAGTTTCTATTCAACCATTTGAAGGAGCGGCTAATAAAACCGCAGCTATTATTCTAAAAAGAGGTGGAAAGACAGAATATCCATTACCATATTTTGTTTGGACCAAGAAAAAAGGCGTTGGGAAAATCGCCACAGATAAATTATTAAACGAAGTTTCAAATTTAATTTACAAGAAAAGAATGTTAGCGAGGCCAATCAGTTCAGAAGTTAGTGCTTGGCAAAATTTTGAAACAGAAAGCGATTTTTCTCAGATTATTGGCTCAAATCACTATAGGGCAAAGATTGGAGCAAGAACAGAACCATACAGCATATTTTGGTTCAGAATTATAAATCTAACCAGCGATGGAAATTTATTAGTTAAAAATATCACAGAAGGCAGAAGAAAGAAACAAATTAAGGGAATTGAAGCAAAAATTGAAAGCAAGTTTATCTATCCATCGTTTAGGGGGGCAGATATTAATAGATGGAGTAATACCTTAACAGTCTATACCTTAATACTCAATGATCCTATCCTTCCTACTAAACCGTTCACCGAGGAATTTATAAAATTAAATTTCCCTTTGACATATAGTTATCTGATAAATTTCAAATCCGAACTTTTAGAACGAGAGGCTTACAAAAAATTTCATCAAAAGGCAGGGAGACCATTTTATACGCAATTTAATATATCAAAGGACACCTTCGCAAATTTTAAAGTTGTGTGGAAAAGAATGAGTAACGATATTTTTGCTTGTGTTTTATCGCAAGTTAAAACATTATTTGGTTATAAAGTTGCTATTCCGTTGGATACAACATCATTTTTCGCTACCGACAATGAATCCGAAGCCCATTATCTCTGCGCTATTATCAATTCAAAACCAGTTCGGGATTTTATTAAATCATTTTCTTCTGCTGGTCGGGGTTTTGGCACGCCTTCGGTAATGGAGCATGTGGGCATTCCAAAGTTTGATCCTAAAAATCCGCTTCACCAAAAACTTGCTGAAATCTCCCAAAGATGCCATCAACTTAAAATAGAAGGTAAGGAAAAAGAGATTGAGAAATTAGAAAAAGAAAACGATGGGTTAGTTAAAAAACTATTTAGTATAACAGAGGACACGAGACAAGAATGAGAGGTAACGGCTATGCAAAAACTTTCGGAGCAAGAGAGGGAAGATAAGCCCTTGCCCGAGGATTACAAGACGATCCTCTTTGACACCAAGAAAGAGTATGAACTTATCTACGCTGACAAGGAGCGGGAGGAGGACATCCTGGCCGACACGATGGTCGTCCCTTTGCAGAGGGTCAAGACCTTCCGAAATGGCGAAAGCGGCAACGGCTGGACGAATATGCTCATCTTCGGCGACAACCTTCAGGTGCTTAAGACTCTCTTGCAAATGAAGCAGGAGGGGAAACTGAAGAACGCCGATGGGACGCCAGGGGTGAGGCTGGTCTATATTGATCCGCCGTACTTATCAATGACTTACGAAAAATGAGGTGTCAAAGATGAGTTAGACAAAGTGCTCCTCTCCCAAACTAGCAAGTTATCGCTACTTTATCAGAGGTCTCGGCGTTTTATTCTGTGCCGAAAACCTCTCCGAATCGGGAAAGCAGTAGTTCAGCGGCCTTTCTCAGACGCTCGGAAAAGGTGTTATAGACGCTAAAACCTCTGGTGGTATCCCGAACAACAGCACCGGCGTCCACAGAGGATGAGGGACGGACTTCACCCTTTATACCGTTTTTCCTAAGGATTTCTTCGGCCATCTCAACATCGCGGGGCGCAACCTCAACGAGAGGGTTTTCAATGCCTCTGGTTGCCTCCAAGATCAACTTCTCAAGGACTGGCTCGTATTGTTGGGGGTTATCCCTGAGCTCCGTAAGGGTTTCCCTTGCCCTCGTGGTTGCCCTTTCCACTGCCCTGTGTTTGATTGTGAGACTGCTTTCCAGGATACGTCCGTGGGCCTCTCCAAGCCTTTTTGCCCTCTCGGCGGCCAGCCATTTTTCTGCCGTTCGTTCAGCCCGTTCTATTACGGCCGCGGCCTCGTTTTCCACGCTGGCGATTATCCGCCAGGCCTCATCCCTAGCAGAGACCTCACCTGACCACGCCTCCACGTCAGCGGACTCGCGTGCCAGACGCTCAATCCTCTCGTCCATGTCCGGTGTGGTGTTAGGGCACTTTTTACACGAAGAGGACGAGTATGGCTATCACGAATCCAAGGATTACAGCGGTCTCAGGTAGGGCGACCAGGATCATTATGGGGACGAAGAGCTCCCGGTTCTCCGCTAGAGCGCCAGACCCAGCCGCTCCTATCTTTGCCTGTGCATAGCCGGTCGCTATTGCCGGAAGAGATACCGCTATTGTTGAGGCTATATAGACAAGCGGGTCCTTGCCAGCGTGTGCTGCGGCCTCCTGTGCGAAGGCGATGCCAACGAAACCCAGCAGGGCGCCTATACCAGCTAACAGGTAGGTTCCTATCCTACGAAACATAGTCTTTTCCTCCTATCCGTAAAGGTTTGAATGCTTTTGTTCCTGTGATGTAAAACTTTGAGAAAAACTCCACGAACTGGAGCCTCAAGCCCTGTATGGTCGGGTCAAATATCCCCAGGACCGTGTTCAAGATGTGGAAGAGAATGGCAACGATGAGCCCTCCTATGAGGAGCGGGATCTTGGAGTAGAAGATGTTGGCTATCATTGCCAATATTGCAGAAGCCAGACCTATTGCCATGAGTCGGGCAAAGCTCATCATGTTCCCTATGGCAGAGAGCATCTCCAGGGGAGCGATGAAACCCTCCACCCAGACGACCAGCGGGAGGCTCGTCAGGATGGTTCCCAGGCCGATCCAGAGCGCGAGGGGCGGGAGAACCTTTGTAAGAGCGAGAACAACGGCGAGTATTCCCGCTATGCCAAAAAACCTCGCTATCTCATAGATCGCGTGCTTGTGATGGCCGAGCCTCATGTTGTTTATGAAAGACAGCAATATTCCCATTAGGACCTGGAGCACCCCAAAACCAACCGCGGCGAGGAGCATGTAGGTTATGTCGTGGAGCCGGTGAATCAGCAGGGGCTTCATGCCCATTGCCTCGCCCAGTGTGCCAAAAAACTCGCCATAGGCTATGCCAAAGACTATTGTCCAGCCAGCGGCCCACAGGAAGAGGTTTGAGAAATCCCTGAGCATCGTTCTCGGCTTTGAGAGTGCTCTCATGAAACCGAATATGACGAGCGCCACTATACCGTATCCAATATCACCAAGCATAAAACCGAAGTATATGGGGAAGAAGAACCAAAGCGTCCAGGTGGGGTCAAATGTCCCATACATGGGGAGCTGATATATGCCGAGTATTGCCTCAAATGGCCTAACAAATCCAGGATTTCTCAGTCTAACGGGGACGCGGTGATATTCCCCTTTGTCTGGTTTGCTGAAGCTAACCGCGACAGGCAGGCCTTTCAGGGCCGACGCAAACGTGTCCTTTTGTTCCTCAAGAACCCAGCCCCTGATAGCAAAGGTGAACCTCCCGCCCCTGGCCATTTCGGCCTTAATCCTGAGACACGCGAGCCGATCGAGAGCGGTGGCCATGAGCGTGGAGAGCCTCCTCCCGACATCAAAGAGAAGCCCGGTGAGTTTTTCCTCGGCTCCCTTTATCTCGGCTGGGAGCCTCTCAAGTTCCCTCTCTAGCCTGTTCATTGCCTCGCCAGGGCTGAGTTCGGACAACGACTCCGGTAGCCTCAACTCGTTGAAACCTTCTTTATAAATGAATTCTCTCAGCTCCGAGAGGAACCCGGAGGCCGGTATCACCACCGCGACCCTGCTAGCGGCTACCTCCACGACCTCAAGCTCTGGTTCTGCCCCGCGTTCCCTTATGAATTCTTTGATCCGGTTGAGGTGCCGGAGTTCTTCCCTGGACAGGGTTATGATCAGATGCTCCTTGCCTCCAGGCGAGACACGGGCGGCCGCGGCCAGGACCCTTTTGTGATCTGTCATAACCTTGAGCCTTGACCTCACCTCTTCCAGGCGTTCAAGCGCGCCCTTGAACCTATCATATATGTCCCTTGTTTCCTTTGCTACCTGCTCGGTGCCCAGCTCAAGAGGCTCTGATTCCGCCAAGCCGTGTGAGGCTCTCTCCATCTCCCTGAATAATGGCAGAAGGGCGGATAGAGTCCGTTCTTCCTCCGCCTCTTTTTTCGTAAGTCCAAGCGCCTCAGTTTCGGCCTCAACGGGTTCCAGGTGCAAGGTGCCGGCGCGTTTTATCGCATTAAGAACGGGCCAGAAGTCGTCCTTCCTGGCTGTTATCTCAACCTTGAGAACCTTTGCTATCAAAGGCACAAAGTTTAATCCAAGCGCGTGGCCCCGGACAACTAAGATCAACCCAAACCCAGTCATACCCGCGCGGACATAACCCTGATCTCAGGCATGGCAATCTGCTGGGAGACTGGATTATAACCAGACTTTGCGGCAGGTCGTAAGTTTTGAATTTTATTAAGGGTTCAACCTATATAACATTCCTCAGTTTATCTTGGGAACCCAGCCGCCGCCAAATCTGGGAGCTCCAAGAAACACAGGAATTTATGAGCATTGCCGCGGTTCTATTCGGTCTAACCGGATACTCAAATACATGATCCTGCGCAGAGAGTGGGTTATAATCTTAGCATGGAGATAAGGCCGGCGAGGCCAGAGGATATTGAACCCATCATGGCAATAGAACGTGCCTCATTTGTTGGTCCATGGAGCAGAAATGCTTTTGTTTCTGAACTCGTGAAGGCTGGAACGCGCTTTTGGGTTCTAGATGATGGCGAGATTGTAGGGTATCTGGTGGCATGGGATATGGTTGATTACCTGTATGTTGCCAACATAGCAATCCGCGAGGACAGGAGGGGCGAGGGTCTCGGCAAAGCCCTCCTCCAGAGGTGTATTGATGAGGCAAGGCAAACCGGGAGGGCGGCAATAGTTCTTGATGTTAGGGTCTCAAATCAGAGAGCCAGAAGGTTTTACGAGGGACTCGGTTTTGTGCAGATCAGGTATAATCCTCGGTTCTACGGAACCGAGGATGGGATAACCTACGCGCTTAGACTCTAGTTGTCGGTCCCTGTTAGCCCGGAATCCCTTTCCCCTGGGTGCAAAGATACCTCATTACCTTACCTCTATAACGGAGGGTTTGTTCCTCATCGCAATGGCCCGGTATAATTTCTCCCTTGAGGACCCTTGACCGGTATGTCATAAGGGAGTTCCTGCGGCTGTTTATAGTCATAGCCGCGGGGATAATTGCTCTTTACATAATAATAAACTTCTTTGAACAGATGAGTAGCCTGATAGCCCGGAAACCGAATCCCCTCCATATCCTTGAGTACTACGCCTACCAGGTTCCCTATCTCGCGGTTCTCCTGATGCCGGTCGCGCTTCTGCTTGCGACGTTCTTCTCCCTCGGCGAGTTCGCCATGCGCAACGAGCTCCTCGCGATGAAGGCCTCTGGCGTTGATGCCCTACGGACATTTGTTCCAATCCTGGTTTTTGGCGCGGCCATGACAGGCCTCACCCTTTGGGCCAATATGGAACTTGTCCCAACTGGCATGGAGCGAGCGCGAGAGACAAAAGCTGTCAAGATACTGAAGAGGGAGACCGCGCGCCTCAGGACCCAGGCTGAGAACCTGGCCTTTTTCGGAACGGAACGAAGGTTTTTCTTCTTCAAGAAAATAGATGCTCGCCAAAGCACCGGAACAGAACTAATCATAATGGATACTGACACCGGCGGAAATGTCCTCCGGCGCGTGGACGCTCTGAAGGGAGAGTTTAGGGATGGCCACTGGTTCCTATACAGGGTGGTTGAGAGACAGTTCAATGATGGGGCAGTGCTAACGAGCCATTATGACAAAAAGGATTATCCGGACATAACCGAGTCGCCCTTTGAACTCCTTAAATCCCCGAAGGAGCTGACTGACTTAACCGTATCAGACCTCACAAGGAGAATAGGCGCTCTTAAAAAGGCCGGCATGGAATATTACAGCGAGACGGTTGAGGTGAATGTCCGTTATTCCTTCCCGTTCATGAACTTCATAATTCTTCTGTTTGCTCTTCCACTTGCCGCGTCAATGCGCGGTGTCTCGCGCGCTTGGGGTTTTGGCATAAGCATAATGGTCGCTTTCTTCTACTGGGCGTTCCTGCAGGCTTCACGAACCCTAGGGGATACGGGCGGGATGAACCCCATTCTCTCCGCGTGGCTCCCGAACGGGGTGTTTCTCCTCCTGTCCCTGCCTGCGTTCATGAGGGTAAAGAGATGATAACCGGCGACTTATCCCCTATATTAGAACCAGAATAGGGTTATTGAGAAGCTGTCTCAGATAAGATCCGCTCCGGGCCGCATTTTTAGAACTAGAATGTCGCCTATCTCAGCCGCGATGACAGCGATCAGGCAAACACCCATTCCCTTCCGGGCCGCGCTGAAGGTGCTCCTTCCAGGGTCTGTGAGGCTCCCGGATGGGGACCAAGGACAAACCGGGATTTTTCAGGGGTTTCAACTGGTGAACGGCCCCTCCCTCCCGGTTTATACTTTCCCCTATGAAGAAAATAAACCCAGACATCCTCGCCATCCTGGTTTATGTTTTCTTGATGCTGGCTATGTTCAGGGATTTCCTGGGCCCTGGCCAGATGCTCCTTGCCTATGACCAGACTTCTGGCTCGTTGCAGTGGCGCGAGTTCATGATTAATGCGATAAGGACCTTCGGCGCGTTCCCCTGGTGGGACCCCTACATGTATGGCGGAATGCCCTTTGTGGGCGTCCTGCACGGGGACATCTTCTATCCCACCGCGCTTTTCAGGTTCTTCTTGCCTGTTCACCTGGTGATGAACTGGGTCTTCATCGTCCACGGGGTCCTGGCGGCCGTACTGACATACTTCTTCGTCAAGAACCGCATGAAGGCGAGCAGGGAGACCGCTTTCTTGGTCGGGCTTTCCTACGCTTTCACGAGCTCCCTGATTAGCTTGGTTTTCGCAGGGCATGACGGAAAATTCATCGTCGCGTCCCTTTTGCCTGGAGTGATATATGCCCTTGACGCTGGAATGGAAAAGGGTCGTCTCAGATATTTCGCTGTTGGCGGATTGCTCCTGGGTCTATGTTTCCTCTCACCTCACGCACAGATGGCCTATTACACCTACCTTGCCGCGGGCATATGGTTTCTCTTTTCTCTGGTTTGGGGATTCAGGGATGGGATCAAATGGCCCGGTCTGTTAAAGAGGATGGGCTATTTTGCTGTAATGTGCATTCTCGGCGTCACGGTCTCCGCGGCCCAGTTCCTGCCCGCTCTATATTATTCTCAGACCTTCTCGCCCAGAGTTGGCAAGGGTTACGAATACGCGATAACCTATCCAATCTATTGGACTGACCTCATCGGCGCGGTCTTCCCCGGTTTTGGCGGATACCTGGACTCATATTGGGGACCAAACCCCCTCAAGCACGACGCTAGCTATGTTGGTGCCTTTGCCGCTCTCTTCCCGGCCCTTTCGCTTGCTATAGCCATAAAAAAGAGGCGAACCGCGGCCGCCCTCGCGCTTTTTGTTGTGTTCACGATAATAGCTCTTGCGGGCCACACGCCCCTTTTCAAGTTATTCTACTATATCCTGCCAGGCTTCAAGAAGTTCCGCGCCCACGGCATGGCTTTTATACTCTCCGCTTTTTCGCTTAACATCCTTGCCGCTGTTGGGCTTGAGACCCTCCGCGAGAAATCGGGGAGCATTAAGAAGATGCAGAAGGGAGCGCTTGTGGGCATAGGCGTGGTGATCCTCCTCGGCATAATAGCCTTGGTCATGGGCGATGGTTTTAGGGATTTTCTGGCATCCGCATTTTCTGTCCAGGATCAGGCAAAGCTCGCCGCTCTGAACCTGAATTTCTCTGCTGTTCCCGAGGGCATCCTCAGGGTTGGAATCCTCATGGCAATTCTATGGTTCGTGGCCGGGGCTTGGGCGAGGAAAAAGCTGAGGGCTATTTTCTTCCTTGTAATAGCTGGTGTTACGGTGGCCGCTGACCTGTGGTTGGTGGACAAGGATTTCATAAAGGCCATTCCAGAGCCGAAGTTCTACTACGCGAAGGACGAGATGATCCGGCACATGGAGAAGGACGACGATGTGTTCCGCGTCATGCCTATGTTCTGGCACATGGACGATAACTACCTTATGGAGCATGGCTTTGAGAACATGGCCGGCCACCACGGCCAGCAATTGAAACCATATATGGAGCTCCTTGAGGACAGCCTGACAACCATAATGTTCCATCCACTAGCGTGCCCCAACCTCCTCCGGTATCCGGATTTCGTTGACATCCTGAATGTGAAGTATGTGGTTTGTCAGCCACTGCCGAGAGACCTCTCCCTGGTTCCGCCTGATCAGGTGCAGGTCCTCGCGCCCATACTGGGTTTTCTCTCGCCCATGCACTTTGACCTTATATACGCCACCAGAGAGGCGCAGTTGTTCAGAAACAGGAATTACTTGCCCAGGACTTTTATCGTTGATTCCTTTGTAGTATCCGAGGGCAAAGGGGTCTTGGAGGAGATGAAGCGGGTTGATCTGCACCGGGTCGCGGTTTTTGACTCAAAGGACGCGCCAAAGGTCGCGCTGGGCAAGCTCGGACAGTGGTCAACGAGAATACTCAATTATGAGCCAAACAGGATCCTGGTAGAGACCGAGACTGACGCCCCGGCCATCATGATATATTCCGGGAACTGGTATCCCTTCTGGAAGGCGAGGCTGGACGGCCAGGAGACAAAAGCCCTCCGCGTGGATTACACCCTAATGGGCGTGGTTATACCTGAAGGCAGGCACCGGGTTGAGCTCTGGTATGACGCGAGGCTTGAGAAGCTCGGCCTGTTGAGCATGGGGCTTTCCCTCCTCTTCGTTGCCCTTTGTCTGATATTCCCTATAAGGAGAAAAAAGGATGAGAAAGAGAGCAAGGCCAGATAGTGATTCTGGGAATCCCGATCTGATAATGAAAATGGCAGAGGCTTTTGCCTTTGAGAGAACCGGTGGTTCTCCAGAAGAGGCTCGGGCCGCTGAGATCATAGCCGGATTTCTCAGGAAAGCCGGCTTTTCGCCGAAGACCGAGAGCTTCAAGATCAAAAAGGCCATTTCTATGAGAGCGAGGCTTTTTATCGGCAGGAGAGAACTCCCCTGTTCACCATATGAGCTCACTGGTTCTGGTGATGTGGGAGGCGATCTGGTCTTCATAAAGAATCCGGAGGATCCGGAGAGGGATGTTCGGAACAGGATAGTGCTTTTGAACGGCCTCATGCGCGGCAAGTTTTACAAGGCTTTGAAAGAAAGAGGCGCAAAAGGTTTTGTCTGCGTTCGCTCGCCACTCGGCGAGATAAGGGGGCCCATCTTCTCTCAGGAGGCATACGAGAAATATGGCGAATTGCCGGGTGTCATGGTGGACTACGAGGTCGGGATTGCTATCAGGGCGGCCGGAAGGGTCAGATTAATGAAAGAAGAGCGCGTTAGCGCGGTTGATTCCAGAAATGTTCTGGCGGAGATAAGGGGAACCGAGAAACCCGAAGAAATAATACTTTTCACAGCTCACTATGACTCGGTGCCCGGTTCTCCCGGCGTCATTGACAACCTGGGCGGGACAATAGCCCTTATACTGCTTGCCGAGCACCTTGCGAAGCACCCTCCAGCGAGGACAGCCAGGTTCCTCTTCTGTGGTTCTGAGGAGAGGGGTCTCCTCGGCTCAAAGGCACACGCGGAGAAACGCAAGAAAGAGCTGGATGCCCTTTTATGGGTCATTAACATTGACATCCTCGGCGATGTCCTGGGCAGAGAATTCTGCATGACAATAGGTGGAGACGATGCCCTGGCGTTCATTGAACACCTAGCAAGGGAGATTGGTTTCCCCCTGAAGGCCGAGAAAAACATATACTCATCGGATTCCATGCCGTTTGCCAGGAAGGGTATTCCATCTTTCAACATAGGCTCTGGCGGAGGGGGTTCCCATCTATGCCACACTGCTCGCGACGGTCTCGCGAACTTCTCGGCCCAGGCAATCTCGGAGAGCATGGAGTTGATAACAGCTTTATCTGACAGGCTCCTGTGCGCCAAAAAGTTTCCTCTGAGGAAGGAGATTCCAGAGGATATCCAGAAGAAGGTTGAGGAATACTTTGATGAGCGGGCCGGAATCAAGGCCAGCCAAGGCCCTAAATAAGAATTTGGCCCATAGTTTTAGCCATTCCATTGGTGCGTTGACTCCAGGCCGGCCGATATAATATTGCCATGATAGAGAGATACTGGCTTGCGGAGATGAAAGAGCTGTGGTCAAGGGAGAACCAGCTCCGCCAGTGGGTCAGGGTTGAGATAGCGGTCGCTGAGGTGCAGGCAGAGATGGGCATAATTCCGGCGGATGTGCCCGATAAACTCAAGCGTTCACTTGAGGGGCTTGATTACGAGGAGCTGGTCCGCTGTCAGGATGAGCTGGAGAAACAGTTTGACCACGATGTAATCGCTTTCGTGGCCTGTCTTGAGAGGACTGCTGGAGAGCCTGGCCGCTGGTTACATTATGGCCTGACTTCTTATGATGTGGTGGATACTGCGAATGCCCTCCTGCTTAAGGAAGCATGTCAGCTCCTGATTGATGAGACAAAGGGCCTCCATGATGTCCTCAGAGAGAAGGCCATTGCCCATAAACTGACGCCGGTGATGGGCCGAACCCACGGCGTGTTCGCTGAGCCGACATCCCTTGGCTTGAAACTCCTCGGTTTTTACACCGAGACAGGTAGAAGTTTGGCGAGGCTCATTGAAACCAAGAAGGTCGTCTCCATGGGAAAAATATCCGGAACCGTCGGTAACTGCTCAATACTGGGCACTGAGCTTGAGGAGAGGGTCATGGAAAAGTTGGGGCTTTCGCCGGAACCGGTTTCAACCCAGGTGGTTCCCAGGGACAGGTATGCCCAACTCCTCTGCGTTATAGCAATAGCCGGCTCAGGGCTTGAACGGCTCGCTACGGAGATAAGGCACCTGTCAAGGACAGAGGTCCGCGAAATGGCCGAGCCGTTCGGCAAAACCCAGCGCGGTTCCTCGGCAATGCCGCACAAACGTAACCCAATAATCTGCGAGAGAATATGCGGCATGGCCAGGTTGCTCAGGGGATATGTCGTAGCCGCGCTTGAGAACATTACGCTCTGGCACGAGAGGGACATCTCAAATTCTTCGGCCGAGCGTGTTATCCTTCCAGACGCCACGAGCCTGCTCTTCTACATGACCAGAAAGATGACAGGGGTAATAAAAGGGCTTGAGATTGAGTCGGATCAGATGGAGCAAAACATGAAGAGATTCGGCGATTTCTATAGGTCGCAGCTTCTTCTGTTGGCGCTTGTGAGGGCAGGTGTTCCCAGGGCAGAGGCATACGCGTGGGTGAAGGAGGCTTCCCAGAAGGCTATGGACGAAGGCATTTCCATAACCGAATCCGCATTAGGCCATCCCCAAATAGCCGAGACCCTTGAGGAAGGAGGGGTTATAGATGCTCTTGAACACGATTATCTTTCCGAGGCCGAGGCCGTGTTCAGGAGGGTTCTGGGAGAGGGATGAGGCCATTGATCAGCGGACAAAGATATTCCAAGGGCAACCGGTTTGATCGTTTGATCGGTTCTGCCCTTATCCCGTGAGATATGGAACAACACATTAGATTAATGTCCCTCGCGCTTGAGGAGGCCAGGAAGGCCCTCTCTGAGGGAGAGGTTCCCGTGGGGTGCGTGGTAGTTCTTGGCGGGGAGATCATCGCCAGAGCGCACAACAGGACAGAGTCTCTCCGCGATCCAACTGCCCACGCTGAGATCCTGGCCTTGCGCGAGGCCGCGGCGAGGTTCGGAGACTGGCGACTTGAGGGCGCGTCCGTTTATGTTACCACTGAGCCATGCGTTATGTGCGCTGGAGCCCTTGTTCTGGCTAGGGTCAGGGAGGTGATCTATGCCCTTGAGGACGAGAAGTTCGGGGCGATGAGCCTCTATGCTGTGCCCGCGGATCCCCGCTTGAATCACAGGTTCAGGCTGATAAAGGGCCCCCTAGGAGATGAGGCTCGCGAGATTCTCAGCGGATTTTTCAAAGACAGGAGACGAAACCCTCAATCTCCTTGATTGCCCTCTTGGTTATGAATTCCCTTCTAGCGCTTCCCCTGAGGTTTTTCGGGACATCAGTGAACAGAGCGAGGTGTAGGTTAATCGGTTGATAATTCCTTTCGGGAGCGTTGGTTATGGATGAGAACAATGTTCCTATAGCCGTGTGCGGCGGAAACGGTAAGGGTTCGCTTCCCAGCGCAAACCTGGCCGCGTTCGTTCCAGCGACGAGGCCTCCGGCCGCGGCCTCAAGATAGCCCTCTGTCCCGGATAGCTGGCCAGCTATGAAAATGCCCGGTTTTGCTTTTAGCTCAAGGGTGGGTCTCAGGAGCACGGGAGCGTTGAGGTATGTGTTCCTGTGGACAGCACCATAGCGTAGAAACTCCGCTTTCTCAAAGCCAGGTATCATCCTGAAAACCCTCTCCTGTTCAGCGGTTCTCAGCTGGGTCTGAAACCCGACCAGCGAGAAGGCGGTTTTTTCGGAGTTCTCCGGCCTCAACTGGACAGCGGCAAAGGGCTCGGTTCCCGTTGCTGGATCAACGAGTCCAGATGGCCTCAACGGGCCGTATATGAGTGTCTCGTATCCTCTTTTTGCCATCACCTCAACGGGCAAGCAACCCTCAAAATAGGGTATGTTTTCGTCAAAGTGCGGATTGTGTATCTCTGCAGAGACTAGCGCCTCGTAAAAATCCCTGTATTCCTCTTCAGACATGGGTATATTCAGATATGCTTCTTCCTCCCACCCATGCCTGTCTGCCCAGAACATCCGGGAGGTATTCAGGCTCTCTGCGGAAACTATTGGGCTTAGAGCATCATAGAAAGAGAGAAATTTCCTGTCCGCAAGGTCGCTTATTGATTGGGCCAGAGCATCAGATGTCAAAGGCCCTGTTGCCACTACCGCGCTGGGTTCTGGAACATCCGTGAACTCTTCCCTCCTTATTTCAATCAATGGGCTACTCTCAAGTCTGTCCGTGATGTGTTTTGCGAAAGCCTCTCTGTCAACAACAAGGGCCTTACCTCCTGGTATGGCAGAGGCCTCCGCGGCCTCCATTATCAGTGAGCCGAGTTTTTTTAGCTCTTGCTTCAGCAATCCCTGCGCCGAGAGAATATCCTTTGACTTCAGGGAATTTGAACAGACCAGCTCTCCCAGGAGGCCGGTGGAGTGCGCGGGCGTCATTTTCTCCGGCCTCATCTCATAAAGGATAACTCTTATGCCCTGCCTTGCTATTGTCCACGCGGCCTCTGAACCCGCGAGGCCCCCGCCAATTACCCTTACGCTCTGAGTCATGATTTAGCGCGTTATTTTGAGACTCTCCAGAACTCCCTCAGTTTCCCGAACATCTCCTCAAGGTCCTCCGGCGCTGGCCTTGTCCCCGCGAAAATCTCCAGCAGGGTTATGTCGTCAAGGTCCACAAGCCGCTCAAACGCGACCATCTCTGCCTCGTCCATTTTGGCCAGGTTGCTTTCCGCGAAAGGCCCCAACAATTCCTCGGCCTCAAGCTTTGAACGTCGGGAAGCTCGGTATAACAGTTGGCGAAGACGACCCTCAAACACAAAACCATCCCACCTGACCCCATAGGGTCAGGTACAGTCCCTTACTTGTGTCCCTTGCCTCCCTTGGATTTATCAGGCTCCTGTGGTTTCTCCTTTTTCAGGGCCTTTGCAACTTCAACCACATTGAGATAGACCTTGTTCTCCACGACCGAGTTATAGGCCAGGTATTTGCCATCCTCTGACAGGAGCATCCTGTCAAAGACAAAATCATTCTCGCCCTCCAGGGGCTGTCCGTCAACAACGATGAACTCCTTGGAATTTTCCGGATTCTGCGCCGTCATGGAGAAATGCCTGCCGTCTGGCGATATGTTCAGGCTCATCGGGAATATGTTGTTATAGCGTCCGCTCTCTTTCTGGTTGCAGACTCCGAAAACCTTTCCACCCTCATAACTGCCCTCATACCATTCTCCGCCCTCGTATGCCAGAAAAGCGAAGCCCTCTTTGTCCCCAAGAATGAGTGTCTGTCCGCTGATGTCGTCGTATTGCTTGCTGGGTATTCCTATGCTGGGGACCACGCTGTATTTTCCGCCAGAATAATATCCTGTCGGATCCCAGCGGCCTCCTGTTGAAACCACGCAGGCATAGTAATCGCCCTGTTTTGCCACAACGGGCAAGTCTATGTAGTTGTAGGGCCCTATCTTTCTCTTTCCCTGAACGATGAAGTAGTCTCCGCCTATATATTGGTCTTCCTCCCACCTTCCGTCTTCTCCAGCTATGTAGGCGAGCGTTCCTGACTTTGTCGCGATGAGTCCCTTTACAAGATCATGCTTTTTGCCCTCGCCGGCCCCAGTGACCGCGAAGAATGTTCCGCCAACATAGTTGTTGTTCGCGCTCCAGCTTCCGTCCCGGCCAGCGATGTAGCAGGCAGTGCCCGATGAATCAAAAACGAGGTTGATCACAAACGGATACTTTTTCTTGCTTGCCTTCGCGTCAACGATGACCACGCGTTCCCCACCCACATATTGCCAATCAACCATCTTACCATTTGATCCGGCTATGTAGGCGAGATGCTTGCCATCGGGGGAATAAATGAGCTCGGATACCCAGTCGTATTTTTTGTCCTCAACCCCTCCTCTGACCACGAACATCTTTCCACCATTATATGCGCCATCCTCGCTCCACTTTCCGCCCTTGTGTGCCACATAGCTGACCTCTGAACCCTCAGGTGAGAGGGCTAGGAGGCTTATGAACTCGTATTCTTTGCCGAGTTTGCCATCGTGGAAAACCGCGTATTTTCCGCCGGAATAATAGCCCGATTCGTTCCACTTCCCTCCCTTGCCAATCCTGAAGGCGTAGTGCTGGCCGTCCTCGGAAAGGATGTATTCCCCGACATAGTCATAGGGGCCATATGTTTTTGAGCCGAGGACAAAATACATCTTGTTTTCCTCGTCAAGTGCCACATAGGCCAGGTTCCCGTCCTTAGTGAACTTTAGGTCCCAGACGCTCGCGTAGCTCCCCTTTTCCTGACCGTTGACTATAACCCTCATCATGCTGTCATCGTAGGAATATATGGACATGGCTATCTGGGTGAGGTCATCGGACTGCACCACTTCCGAGATTTCTCCCGATGGGGTTTCCATGAGCACGGTCTGCCCCATTTTGTCCATGGGGAAGGCCGCAAGCAAACTGATGGCTATAAGGTAATTCATGTTTCCTCCGAATAGCTAGCTAAATTATAACTCACTTCCTGCGCAGGATCAAACACTTGTGTATTTGGGTGCTCCTTTACCCAGCTGGTCTCTTCTGGTCCTATTCAGGTTGGGGCAAGGGTTTAGCGGTTTCAAAGCAAGAGGAGCCCCCTGAAAAATCCCGCCACGAGGGCGTTTCCTCAGGGTTCTCTTCTAGCTATGATAAGGCTCCCGGATAGAGACCAAGGAAAAACCGGGATTTTTCAGGGTTTCTGAACAATGTTATGTGGGCTGATCCATTGGCAATTCGACGCTTACATCCTGCCGCAAAATCTGGGTTATAACCTATCGCGCAGGGTATCTGCCAGTTGAAGTCCGGCCCTCGCGGGGCTTAAACTATGCGTCTTGTTCATTCTTGGAATAGACACTTCCTGCGATGAGACAGCGTGCGCTGTGGTTGGTGATGGCTTTCGCGTCCTTTCCGAGGCCACCAGAACCCAGGACGAGCACAAGGCCTTTGGCGGGGTTGTGCCGGAGCTCGCGGCCCGTGCTCACATCAGACTTTTGCCCAGCCTTGTTAAACTTTCCCTTGAGAGGGCTGACCTTGGCTGGCATGACCTTGACGGAGTCGCGGCCACCCTTGGTCCGGGGCTTCCCGGCGCGCTGATGGTTGGTGCTGTTTTCGCGAAGACCGCGGCCCAGGCCCTTAAACTGCCTTTCGTTGGCGTCAATCACCTTGAGGGACACATATTTTCCATACGCTTGACCGAGAAGATTGATCCTCCATTCCTCGCGCTCATAGCCTCTGGTGGCCATACTGATCTGGTTCATGTGATGGCCTGGGGAAAATACAGGGTCCTTGCCAGAACTCGCGATGACGCTGTGGGGGAGTGTTTTGACAAGGTGGCCAGGATACTCGGTCTTGGCTATCCTGGTGGGCCGGAGATTGAGCGTTCCGCGAGGGGCGGCGATTCCGATTTCCACGAGTTTCCCGTTCCTAGGATGGCTGACATGGCCTTCAGCTACTCCGGCTTGAAAACCTCTTTCTTATACTATATCATGAGAAGGGAACACGGTTTCGTCGCGGAGAACTTTTCTCACATCTGCGCGAGCTTTCAACGCGCCGCATTCAGACAGCTCGTTGAGGTATGCCACGCTGGGGTCAGGATAACCGGAGTTGATAGACTCGTTGTTGTTGGCGGAGTATCTGTGAACCGGGCGCTCAGGGAGGTGTTTAGCGCTGAGTTTGGCGAGAGGGCCCTTTTCCCTGACCCCAAATATTCCACAGATAATGCCGCGATGATAGGGGGGGTTGGGCTTTTTAGGCTTGAGATGGGAATCCATACCCCTATGAGCGCGGGCGTTTATCCGAACTGGGAGCTATGAAGGTTTTGATGATAAGGGGGTTCGGGATAACCGAGCTCGCTGAATTTGTCAGGATGAGGCTTGGTGATAAGGGGAAAGAGATTTTCGTCAGCGCAGGGGTTCCTGTTGAGCCGGACAAGAATAAGTGGTATCCAGTGGAAAGTCTCACCCCTATCATGCAGGCGATGGGTGGCAAAAGGCAAATATACAGGGAATTCGGGAGGTTCACATCCAGGCGCATCGCTTCCACCATAAAGATTCTCAGCTTTGTCTTCAACCTTCCAACCTATCTGATCAAGAACGCGAACATAGTTTGGCACTACTACTTCAACCAAGAAAGGTGGGAAATAGCGGATTCGGGCAAGGGTTTTGTTGTGGTTGATCTGCTGGATTCAAACATGCCTGGCCTATGGGCCGAGGAGGTAGCCGGCTGGATAGAAGGGGCTTTTGGCCTGGGTGGCTTTGAGCGAATTGAGGTTACTATCATTCACGAATCCCCGGAGCGGGATAACCTTCAGGGTTAAATGGTGAATCTTTGAAACCAGGATTAAGGGCCTCAATTTTTGCATTCATCCGGACCGCATGGGAGAGACATTGTTTCCATTTGCCAAGGATCCCTTTCTCTATAACCACCGCAGGACTCCCTGGGCTTCCTTTGGGTTCCAGAACCGGTAGTGCTCCCGATGCCCCCCTTCATCTCTGGCCAAAGGTTCATTACAAATACATCTCTTACAGAAACGCGCCCTCTGACCTGAGAACGGTTTGGGAACCCTCTCGTTTCAGGTGGGCTAGACCGGAGGATTTCCATGAGGCTTTTGAATCCTGGACCGGGGCAAATCCGGTTAGCATCGGCCCCAACTGGGCCTCTTCCCTTGAGGTTGCGGTGAGGGCCGTGAACTGGGTCTTTTTGCTTGAGGCCGCTGGTAGTTCCTTCCCCCGTGGGATGAGGTCAAATGCCATTCGTTGGCTCGCAGCCCACGCAAATCATCTCCTCAGGAACCCAGAGCCGCACCCTCCAAACCACGCGCTCGGAAGGGCTCTTGGGCTTTTTGTCCTAGGCGGATACCTTAATGGTTTCCCAGGGGCAGGGGAGTGGTTTCGGGTTGGTCAGCGTGAATTCTCAGCCTTGTTTTCCTCTGTTTTCCTCCCTGATGGGACATTTGCTGAAGGCGCGCCCGGCTATGCCGCGTTTGCCATTGAGATGGGCCTCATTTATCTTGCCCTGGCGAGTGAGTGGGCTATTGATCCGGGGGGCATCTCCCATATCATCCAAAAGGCCCTCGGTTTCCTCACAAATCTTGCCTGGCCCGACGGCTCTCTCCCTGTGTTCGGGGACTTTGACGATGGCGGGGTTCTCAGGCCGAGGGGAACCTGCTACATGGCCCATCTGGCGCAGTTCTGCCAGTTTCTTGGTCTGGGCCTTCCGGAGCCAGAAGGCACGAGACACTATTCCGATGGCGGTTTTCTGATCATCCGGCGCGATGGCCTCTGTTTTGCCTCCAGGGTTGACGATGATCCCTCCTTGCCCGGCGGCCACATGCACTCTGACCTCGGTTCCTTTGTCCTCTGGATGGGCGAGCCTTTGATAGTTGACCCGGGCGTCTATCTCTATACAGGCCCCAGTTCCATGAGGGAAGAGCTCAGATCCGAGACCGCGCACAACCTCTGCTGGCTTGAGGGAGAACCCATGCACCTCAGGGACCCGCGCAAGCCATTTACCCTTGAGGGTAGAACCAAGGCCCTATTCTCTGGTTGGGAGGGCGACAGCTTTGTTCTCAGGCACAATTTGTTCGGCCCTATCCTGGAGCGCAGGTTCATTCCCACTGAGCATGGCATTGCTATTGAGGATTCGGTTTCAGAGCGGGGCCCATGGCGCGCTGGGTTCACCCTTGGCCCTGAGCTTGTCCCGGAGCCGGAGGGCCAGGGCTTTATTCTGAGGAGCAAAGGAGGCGTTTATGCCCTCAGGTTGGAGAAGGGGAGTGGGACATGGTCAGCCGAAAGCGCGGTCTTCTGCCCGCGCTACGGTGAGAAACAGGAAACCAGGAGGCTGGTTTTCAGGCCTGAGACCATGGGCTGGCGCGTGGGTTTTGTCGCAGGCGAGGGCGCCCGCGCTATCAGGGCTTGATCTATTGTTGTTTCGCCTTTACCTAAACCGAAAGCGCGTGGATGATCAAGAGAGTTTAGTCCTTTCCCCTGTATAGCCCTTTCTCCAGGATATATTCCCTCACTGGCTCAGGCACCATGAACCTTATGCTCATGCCCCTTTTCACCCGTTCCCTTATCTCCGAGGACGACAGCTCAACGACCCTGTTCGGGACAAAGGTGGCGTGTTGCGCGAGCGCGTGGGTTATCGGGGTTTTTATCGCCCTCGCCAGAACAGCGACCCTCGCGAGCTGGAACAGGCGCTCCGGTTTGTGCCAGGAGGGAAGGTTCGCGAACTCGTCGGTTCCCACCAAAAATATTATCTCCTCCTCCTGTCCCAGCTCAGACCTGAGGACCTCAAGTATGTCAACAGTGTAGCTCTTTGGCAGGGCAAGGCGTTTCTCAAGGTCAGATACCTCAAACCTGCCGTTGCCCTCACCAATGCCCAACCGGATCATCTCCAGTCTGTCCTCGTATGGGGCTTCCGTGCCCTTGTGCGGTGGATGAAATGAAGGCAGGAAGATGAGCCTGTCCATTGTGAGGCGTTCCGTCACATCCTGCGCGACTATCAAGTGGCCCATGTGAACCGGGTCAAACCTTCCTCCAAAGACGCCTGTCCTCATTTTCCCATGAAGGTGGCTACTTTAATTGTTTTCTCGCGAGGATCTGGTTTCTCAGGATGATGGCCTCGGCTTTTACATCACTCCCGGCCTCGGTGGAGGATTCTATTTCTCCCAGTGTAGCAAGCGCCTCGTCGTCCCTTAAGAGAAAGTAGAGGGCCCTTGCTCTGTAGAGCTTTGCCTGCCAGACCAGTCGGCTTTCCGGAAATTCCTGGATGCACAAGTCAGCGTAGTGGAGCTCTGCCTCGTATTTCATAAGGTTCTCATAGACCCTTATCGCGACTAGCTCTTTTGCGGCGAGTCTGTCCCTGGCCTCGGCAAGTATGGCTTTTGCCTCCGGGACCTTCTCGTGATCCGGATATTTCCTTAGGAAGGTCTCTATGGTGATTATGGCCTTGTCAGTAGTCTTGCTCTGGTCGCGATAAAGAATGGGAGCCTCATTCAAATATGCCCTTGCCAGGCCTATATATGCCAGAGGGGCGAACTCGCTGTTCGGGAAATATTGTACGATCTTATTGAACGAACTGCTAGCTTCTGATGGTTTGCCCGTTTTCAGGTAGCACATCCCCAAATAATACTCCGCGTCATCCGTGTAGGTGTGGATGGGGTTGTGCTGTGCCACTGATTTAAAAGCCTCCGCGGCCTTTGCATACTGGCCTTGCTCATACAATGACATCGCTTCGTGGAATCTGTCCTCTAGGCTAAAGGGTTCCTCTACGGATAAGGCCTTGTCCCTGCATGTAGCAGAAATTGCAATTAGGCCAATTGCGGCCAAAACGTATATTCTGAATTTCATAAGGGTCTCATTTTGCCCCTATCTGTTCCAGGTATTTTTCTATCTTCTCTGCCTCAGTTGGGTTGCCCTGTGCCCTGAATGCCCTGGCCGACTCCCTGAGTTTTGCTATCCCTTTTTCCTTGTATGAAGGGTTATCCGCGCCCATCTCGAGGTAGCTCAGTCCAGCGAGCTTCAGGGCATTGGGTTTCAGAGCAGAAGCGGGGAAATAAGATACGAATCCTTCCATCGTAGAGGAAGCCTTTTGATAATCCCCGCCAAAATAATATGAGGCTCCCAGATAGAAATAAGCGTTTTCCGCGTCCTCGCCAGATCCGCAACTGGCAACATAGCTGGAGAGTGCGCTGGCTGCGTCTGCGTATTCCTTTGCTTGGAAGTAGATGTATCCGGCGTTAAAAGTGGCCTTGCAGGCCTTTGGGTCTTTGGGATTGTTCTTTGCAAACTCAAGGAACAACTGCGCGCTCCTGGTAAAGTCTCCCTGATTATAGGCCGCGGCAGCCTGCTGGAACGCGGCGTCCTGAGAGAGACCTGGTGTCTTAAAGCTGATACCCTGAGCCGCGTCCGGGTGCTCGTTCAGTATGGCCGCGAGTTTCTTCTTTGCACCGTCCACTATTTCCTTCTGGTTCTCGTCCTGACCAAAGCGATAGACCATTTCATCCAGGACCTTGAGTGCTTCCCGCCACTGGTTAGTCTTTATGTAGCAGTTTGCAAGCAGGTTCATAACCCTCGCTATGTCCTCGCCTGCTGGATACTGCACGATATACTGCTTGAATATGTCCGCGGCCTTGGTATAGCTACCCTGATCCGCGAATGCCTGGCCTATGAGCGCGAGTCCCTTGCTAGAGCGCTCGTCCTCCGGGACATCCCTGACCATTCTAAGAAACCTTGGCATAGCCTTGGACAGGTTGCCATTCTTGTGCGCGTCAACAGCGGGAACCCAGAGAAAGACATCAACCATAAGGGGATGTGTTATCCTGAAGGAGGTATCGCCTACTATGTAATCCCCGAATTTATTTGAGACTCGTGCCATTGACTCAAGCGCCTGATCCTTAAGATAGGGGTATGTGTTCAGGACATCCTCGTAGGCAGTTATAGATGCCTTGTAGTTTCCCTTTGAGGCCTCAGCCTCTGCCAAAAGGAGCCTCGCCTCGCCCACTTTCGGGTGCATGGGGAACTCCCTCGTGAACCCGTTCAGCAGGGTGATAGCCTTTTCGTAGTTTCCGCCCTTCAGCGCGGCTTTCGCGCCCAGGAGGTAGGCGTCCGCTCTCTTATCAAAGCCCTTGAAATGCAGGCTGTCCTTGATTATGGTTTCCGCGTCGGCTATGGTCTGTGGATAGTCGCCTTTCGCGTAGGCTGACATGGTTTTGAAATAATAGGCGTCTCGCCAGTATTCAAGGTAATCCCTGTAGTCATCTGTTATCCGAGAAAAGTATCGGTATGCCTCCGGATACTTACCGGAGTTGAACGAGGATATTCCATTGCCCATTAAAGTCATTATGTGGGTCTTTGGATCAGACGAGGCATAGAAGTCAGCCTGCTTGAGCATCTTGGTCGCGTCGGAGTATCTTCCAAGGCCGATGTAGCACCAAGCCATGCCTATGTAGCCGATCATCTTGTAGTCGGATTTCTCCGCGCCCTTGAGTATGGCATGATATTTGTTGAAGGCGGCTTCGTATTTCTCCGCGTAGTAGAGCTCCTCAGCGTCTGACACCACGGATATGTATGAGCTGAAGGCCTCCCTGAAGGGCCTCATGTAGTTCTGGATGGTCATTTTTTCTTCTTGGGCCACAGTTACGAGAGCAAAAAACAATCCTGCTGTCATGCTGATATTATAACAGCGGAGAGAGGTGGCCTTCAACTAGTGGCTGAGCGATTCGTTCCCGATAGTTTCCTGTCCGGGCGAGGATTATTCCACAATGACCACCTTTGCCATCAAATGCCAGCCACTTGATTCCGCAAGGACAAAGTACGCTCCGGTTTTTCCGGCTCGCCATGTAAACTCGTGTTTGCCATACGAAAGCCTCCCATCATTCAAAACCTCAATGAGCGCCCCCTTCGCGTCATAAACCGATAACCTGATGTCCATGTTTCCTGTCAGGATAAGGATTATCTTGGTGGTTCTGCTGACCCCAGAAACGCTAAGAAGGTTTTCCCTGGCCTGCAGCTGCTCGTTGTTCCCTGTCCCGATTATCTCAAATGGTCCGGGTGTTATTGCTGTGTCTGCAGAGGGACCAGATGAGATTATGTATCTTATGCAGCAGTTATTTGATGGGGACTGTGGCACTCTCCACTGAAACCTGCCTCCGTTGGGAAGGCCTGTAGCGATGGTTGTCCATGGGCCAGTGGGTCCAGTTGTTGATAGGGCGAGCGAGACTGTAGCGGTTCCCGCCGGGACTCCTCCGTGCCACTCAATAAAGCGCGCTGAGCCTCCGTAAAATCGTTCACCACCCCTTGGATAAACCGGAAAGACCCTAAGGCTGGCTGGGTTGGACTCCTCAAGGTAACAGGCCGGTGTGTTGACCGAGCTCCATTGATCGGTTTCCCTCTCATACACCAGATAAATGTCCGGAAACCCATTGTGATCAGCGTCAGCGCTGGCCCTGAAAGCGCTAAAGCTCAGGCAAGAATCTATCCTGAAGGATGTCGCCAGATTCCATGCCCCCCCGCCATTTCCCCTATAGATTGTGACCGTGCTGTCCCCCGCGGCCACCAGATCAATGTTGCCGTCGCAATCCATGTCCCGAAGCTGGGTGAACTCCCAGGAACCCGTTGCCGGCAATGAGCCGGAGAAATCCGTCCATGTTCCTTCTCCCTCGTTGTAGACCCATACCTCAAGTCCTCCAGAGCTGTTGACGAGCGAGAGGTCGTCCCCGCCATCGTTGTCCACATCGCCAAGGCTCACACCCGGCCTGCCTAGGCTCCCGCCCGCAGGGAGACCGTCATCATCCAGGCTGAATCCGCCGGCGCCGTTGCCCAGGTATATCGTTCCTCCCTGGTGTGCGACAGCAATGTCAAGGTTTCCGTCCCTGTTGACATCCCCGAGGAAGATGTCCATCGTGGAATTGCCGCCCCCAAAACCCCATGTCTTTGTCCATGTGCCATTGTGGTTGTTCAAGTATGCCCAGACCCCGTCATCAGCGCCGAACGCGTTGGACACTATGTCCAACCAGCCATCGTTGTTTATATCCCCGAAGTCAGTATCAAACATGCCCCAGTCCTGGCCCTCTTGTGCGAGCCCATCGTCCCAGGGAGTCCAGTTTCTGCCGGTTCCATCTCCTATAGCTACCTCTATGAGTTGGTCGCCGAAATCTGTCCCGGAGTAATTGTGATGCACGCCGTAGCCTACATCCACCAGGCCATCGTTGTTGACATCACCTATGGTGACTCCGCCATAACCGAATTCCCCGTTCTGATAAACGCTCCATGAGCCGAAGCCGTTTCCAAACCAAACCATTATGCCGTGCTCCTGGGTGTTGACATAAGGCGAGCCGTGGTCGCCAACCGACACTATGTCCGGGTTGCCGTCACCGTTCACATCCGCTGTCTCAAGAACGGTTCTGCCTTCCTCCATCTCTGGATTATTGAGTCCGGCGGAGGATTCCCTGTAGCTTATGCTGAGAATCAAAAGTATCAGATTCATGGCCTTATGCTAAAGCTCCCCGGCGGTCCGATGCAAAACCCCCTGGTTCCAGATCCCATAATTCTTATTGAGGATGAGCAAGCCCCCGCGTTCCTATGGTTTGTTGCCATTTTTATGCCTGGTTTAGCCACCCGAAATTTCAAACATCTCCAGTGCAACGCGATCCGCGACGAGAACACCTTTTGGCGTGAGAGACACACGGATCCCTTTTATTTCCACTAGGCCCACTAGGGATTCGGGGACTTCCGAAAGCCCCAGCTCAATCCCTTCGGTCAGCCTGATGCCCAAGAATATCTCCTCAATCCTGGCCTGCTCGGGCGACAGGGTTTCGGTCTCCCTCTGGAATGGCACAGATTTTAGATATAGCAGGAGATCCGGCTCGTTCCTCCATCTCTGGTTTCCGCGGAAGCTTGACGCGGATGGCCCAAGGCCCAGGTATTCCCTCCGTTTCCAGTAGATCAGGTTGTGCCTGGATTCGTGGCCGGGCTTCGCGTAGTTGCTTATCTCGTATCTCTGAAAACCGAAAGCCCTCAGAACCTCATCCCTTATCTCATACATGGCTATCAGTTCGTCTTCCGGGAGCTCACGGATTGCCCCGTGTGGCGTGAGCGCATAGGTTGATATGTGCGTTATGGGCAATTGGCCAGCCCACTCAAGGCTTTCTATCCAACTGTCCCTTGTTTGGCCGACGAATCCGAACATCAAGTCAATGTTGATGTTTGAGAACCCGGATGTCAGGGCATCCTCAAGGCACCTTCTTGTGTCGGTGGTTCCGTGCTTTCTACCCAGGATTGCCAGCTCGTGGTCGTGGCTGGACTGCGCGCCAACCGAGAGCCGGTTCACGCCAAGTCCCTTGAGGACTTTCAGAAGCTCCTGGCCTGCGGATTCCGGATTGACCTCAACCGTTATCTCAGAGTCTGTAGCCAGATCAAAGCTATCCCGTATTATGCTAAAGAGCCTTTTGAACTGATCCGGCGAGAGAGACGAGGGTGTCCCTCCTCCTATGTAGCATGTTGAGAAGCCCAGTTCTTGGAATTCCCTGGCTTCTATGGTGAGCGCGTCCAGGAAGTCATCAATAAGGTGCAGGCTCGTCTCAGAATAGAAAGAGCAATATGGACATTTGCTCCTGCAGAAGGGGATGTGGATGTAGAGGCCTCTTTCTTGGTCAGTGTTCATCTGAGGATAGTTATCCTCCTTATAACGGAGACATTCCCGGCTGTGAGCCTCAGAAAATAGACGCCAGGAGGGACTTCGGGTGCCCAGACAAAACTTGTGGGGGTAGTCTCTCGTGGTTGGCTTATATCCTTGACCATGCTTCCCCCTGCGTCATAAAGCCTTAGGGAATACCGGACACCTTCTGGCAGATTCACGGTTAGTTTGATTAAATTCCTGGTGGGATTGGGACAGACATTGAACGAGAAATCCTCGCTCCTGCTTTCGGCAATATCCGAAGGCGGTATCTTCGTGACATAATACATGATGTAGCCGGAGCCGGTTTTCACCACCGTAGGGTCTTTTACGAACTTGTGTTCCAGACCAGTCATTGTGTCCAGTTGTAGCCGGTAGCCGGCGTCAAAGCTCCAACTTACCCCGTTAGTTGAGAACAGGGATTTTATGCCCCGGTCCTCTTTGAAGCAGTAGAACCTGTATCCTCCAGGAACTGCTATTCCGTTTGCCATCATGAAGCTGTCCGCGTGAAAGTCCGGATCCCTGATGAAGTTTATCCCGTCGGTGGAATGTGCTCTGTAGTTTATCCCGGGGATCCCGCCCGCGAAATAGCGGCATGTGTCAACAGTCCAGAGCAGACTCGGATCCAGAACAGGCGCCCCACTGATCTGAAACCTTACGCCGGAATCAATGATGAAGTTCATCCCATCAAAAGAGGTCGCGGAGTAGGTTTCCGGGTTTCCGTCACCATATGGATCGCCCGTGAAATACAGCCTGAAGGTGTCTCCCCTTATGATGATGTCCGGATCGCAGGGTGTCCCTGGCCAGTATTCGGTCCCTGATATGACTATGGAGCCGAAGATCCATCCAGTTAGGCCATCGTTTGAGAACCCCACATATATCTTGTTCATGTCAGGCTCATGGAAGTTCTGGAAGTAGAGATACACCCTGCCTCCAGGACCCACCACCGCGTCCGGTACATCCGCTGAGTCGTAGAAAACCTGGTTCTGCCTAGTCCAGACAAGCCCATCCGGTGAGGTGGCTATTAGCAGGCGGTTCTCCTTTGGATCGGCCGAGAGAAAACCTGCAAAAGCGATAAATAGAGATAAAAACCTCTTCATAACTATCATCCCCAACAGGCATCCAGTCTGCCAATGGCTCTTACCGTTGCCGGCCTATCTGATTATGGTCAGCTTTCTGACGACCTTCTGCTCCCCGGCAGTAAACCTCAGGAAATAGACACCTGCGGGCACATCCGGTTCCATCATCAGCTTGTGCACGCCTGGTGCTTGTTTCCCGGAGAAGACCTCTTTTGCCAATCTCCCGTCCGCGGTATAAAGCTTGACCTGGACGTCGGTCTCGTCGGAAAGACTATACGAGAGTATTGTCTGGTTTCTCGCTGGGTTCGGGGAGGGCATCCCCACCCAGAATTTGGGTTTGCCTGCCACCTCGGCCACCTCTGGTGGCGGGATGAACTGGGTTACTCGGATCATCCAATCGTGCGCTGTCCAGTTGTTCCAGCCGTTGGTGTTGTTATACCACCAGCTTCTGGTGTCCACAAACCAGTTGTTGTCAGCACCGACTGCTGGTGCGCCGGGGCTTGAAGGCGGCCAGTGAATGACCAGCCATATATCCGAGCCAGTGGTCAGATAGACATCCGGGACGAAGTCAAAGAAAGCCCAGCCAGGTGCGGATGTTGCAGAGACATTGTTGACCGTGGTATAGGGTGCGACCGTATCCGGCCGGCCGGACGCGTCCGGGCAGAGGATCACATAGTCAAAAGGCTTGTTAGCCTGGTTGACATATATCCTGCCCTGGGTTATGTAGAGGGGCGGGCCCACCGTCGGGGTGAACCGGACAGCGAACTTGTTGTTGTCGTATGTGCTACTCACTATATAGTAAGCGCCAGGAACCCCGTCGTCATAGATGATCTCGTAGGTAGCTCGGAAGGGTTTCCTTATGGTGTCGTTGTTTCTGTAATAGTCATCAGTCACTCCCGCTATGGCCTCGGCCGTGTATGATCCGATAGCCGGTGGTGCCCACTGTGGCGAGAATGTCACCCTTGCCTGCGCGTCCGGCGCGAGCGCGGCCGAGTTGGCCGTATCGGAATATATGAGCGTTGACGCGGAATCATAGACATTGAAGATCACGGTGAAGGCCTCGGTGTATGAACCGTTGTTCTTGACGGTCACGCCCGGCGTGAGAGGCTGGTTTATGGTTATGGTGTCAAAAGGCTGGTCAATCTGAACGGTCATCGCGTCGTGGAAGCACTTTATCACCAGGGAAATCGTGTCGTCGCCGGAATAGGTATCACCGGTTAGTTCGGTCCACGCGTAGGCAGTGTAGAGGTTGTAGTTGGGGGGAGTCCAGTTTGGCGAAAAGGTTATGGTCTGCGGAGAGCCTGGCCCCAGGTTGGTTATGCTTGATGAAGAGCTATAGACATTTCCGCCCGCGGTGTCTATCCTGAAGTAGACCGGAAAACTCGCGGCCGCGTTCCCGTAGTTCCTGAACCTTGCTTGGACCTGATAGTTCCCTGAGAGCTGAACCCACTTGGGGGGCGAGAGGATGGCCTCTGTTCCCACATTCACTGGCTCAGAGGCGCCTATGATTATAGCATAGACCTCGCCGCCATTCCCGAAGGTGTAGGCGTGGACTGCTTTACCGCCCGCGGTCGCGTAGACCCCGTCATCAGATATATCGCAGGAGAACAGAGAACCTGGCTCGGACTGGCCGTTGACCGTCAGAAGCGGCACTGAGGATGACCTGTCGTGGACGGTTATGACCTTGAAGGTGTCAGATGTTGCGGTGTCGCCCCAGGATACCGCGATGATGTGGCCGCCATCCCCGGAAACAGCGATGCCCCAGACCCCTGATCCATAGCCTCCGTAGCCAGCGTATGTCCAGAGCGGAGTGGAGGAGGAGATGTCATAGACCCTGATTGTTCCGTTCGCGTAGCCAGTGCCACAGGCTATGGTTGAGCCATCGCGGGATACATCCACGGATGTCGCCCAGCTATTCGCAACATTGTTCTGCCATAGGAGGGCATAGGATGACCCGTTCCATTGCCAGACTTGCACGGTGGCGTTGTAATTCGCGGAGGCCACGATAGACCCATCGCCAGATATAGCCGATGGAACCTGTCCATAATGGTAGAACTTGCCCCTCAGGTTCCCGTTCTCATAGACGAAACAGGAATCATAGCAGGTCACCAGACAAACCGAGCCATCGTCCGATAGGTCAACCCCGTAGGCGCCGTTGGCGAGAGAAAATTGCCTCGTCCATAGGGTATCACCTGTCGCGGTGGATATTACCCATACCTTGCCCACAGCGCCATTTGATCCTATGAACGCGGCGACCGCGCCATCGTAGGAAACAGCAGAGGTCTTCCAACCAGACGCGCCAAATCCCGCTGGGTAAGCGAACTCCCAGAGTGGGGTCGCGGAACCCTTGTCATAGCAGTCCATTGTAGGATGGCCTGGAACAACGGATGTGAACCTGTCAATCTCTGAAGCGTCAACCCGTATCTGCCAGGAGGCATCCGGCAGGCTATCGGTCCAGATGGGCACATTTGTCCCTAGGGTCCTGTATGCCGAGACACGCTTGTTGTTCAGCCACCAGCCAGCGAAGATGTGCTTG
Source organism: Caldifarciminota bacterium (assembly GCA_049969615.1). Taxonomy (GTDB): domain Bacteria; phylum Hydrothermota; class Hydrothermia; order JBDRYB01; family JBDRYB01; genus JBDRYB01. Next base: position 10,723 of record JBMFOM010000006.1, on the reverse strand, counting down.
CCGTCTCCGGTGATAGCAACATGCTCAGCGACAGCGTTCCCGTGGTTCCTGTCAACCCAGAGAACGGCGGTGTCCGCTACCTTTGGTGGGAGAACCTCGCCCATCAGGGGCGTCTCGTTTATCCACTGGGTTCCAGTGAATATCTTGGCCCAGGTGCCCTCTGTTCCGGTCTCAAAGTAGAGGCCGGGGAGGGGCTGACTCGTGATAAGTATTGCTAATAACATAAACAACCTCCATCGTCTCGTATATAATGTTAAAGATGTTAAAGCTAGGCCCGGAGTATTTTCAACTGCCCCAACTTGGATAGGGCCAAGAGAGCGCAGTCGGGGCAAGGATCACCTTGTGACAAATTTTAAGCCTTGGGGACCCCAAATACACAAATACTTGATCCTGCGCAAGAAACTACTTTCAAATACATGGTGGCACGGCCAAGCGCCGGCGCGTGATAATCTGAGCTTGAAGAAAGATCTGCCTTTGGCCATTGTCCTAGTTCTGTCAGCGGCTTTCGCCTCTGTGCTCTCGGTGATGGGCTGTCTCCGCTACCAGGCTGGGAACGCGGGCTTCTATGACCTGGGTATAATGGAGCAGATAGCCTGGAACCTCGCTTTCCGTTTTGACCTCTCGTTCCTGGTGAGGGGCCACCTGCGGCCTGTATTTCTCCTGATTGCCCCCCTGTTCCGGCTCCTGCCCCACGCGGAGACCCTGGTGGTCATTGGCTCCCTCGCGGTTGCCTCCGCGGGCACGGTCTTCTATTTCCTGGGCAAGAGGATGCTCGGCCCCTGGCCAGGCTTCTTCCTCGCGCTATTCTTTTTTCTTCACCCCGGCACCTGGTATCTCGCTCTGTTTGACTTCCACCCTGACGCTTTCTTTCCCCTGCTCGCTGGCTTTGCAATACTTTTACTGGAAAAGAAAAGGCCCTGGTTTTTCCTGGGATTTGCCCTCGCACCACTCCTCCTCAAGGAGACTCTCGCCTTGCCGATGATCGTCCTGGGGGCCGTGGCATTTTTCAGGGGTTTCAGAAAGCAAGGGGTTATCCTCGCCGCGGTTGCTCTTGTCTGGTTCCTGATCGCTAGCTTCTATCTCGTGCCACACTTCAACCTAGCTGGGTCATACACTAGGTTTTTCGGCTTGCCGTCCCTGTCCTGGACAAAGGCCCTCTACTGGTTATTTCTTCTCCTGCCCTTGGGATTTTTACCGATCCTGAGGCCCCCTGAGCTCCTGCCGGGTCTGGTTCACTCGGGCCTGGTAATATTCGCAGTTTTCCCCGGCTACTACCAGGTCGAGTCCCAGTATGCCGCGCAGTTCCTCCCTTTTGGCCTCTGGGCCCTGGTTTCGTTTATGGCCAGGGTCAACTGGAAAAAGATAGCCCCCCTTGTCCTGGGCTTCGCGTTTCTCGGCCACGCCTTGTTCGCGCCGACTCCGTTTGGAATCATGTTCTACAAGGCCGAGAGTCCCTTCAGTCTCTGGATATACCGGGTCACCGAAAGGGACAGGACTGTTTCGCGTGAGATAGCCGAGCATGTTCCTCCGGACGCTCCCCTGTGTGTGCAGATAAACCTGATAACCGGCGGCATTCCCCACCGGGCAAAGCTCTGGCCATTCCCAGAAGGTCTCGGCGAGGCTCAGTATGTCCTTCTTGATACCCCTACAGGCAAATGGATTGGCATGAACAGGGACGAGACGGGTGGGCCATTGAGGTCCTTGATGATCCCTGCTGGGGAAGAGTTTATCAGGACGAGGAAGGGCTTTTTGTTCTAAGAAAAGCTGATTAAGCCCGGTCGCGTTCCGAGGTGTTTTGAGCTTTGGCCCGCACTCTTGCCTTATAATTTCCCCTTAACCGGAGGTTTTTTATGTCTTACACTAAAGAAGCCGTCATCGTTTCTGCTGTTAGGACGCCTATCGGCAAGTTGATGGGCGCATTGAGCGAACTGAGGCCCCAGGACCTGGGCGCGATTGCCATAAAGGAGTGCGTTGCCAGGTCAAGAGTTGACCCCAAGCTCATAGATGAGGTGATAATGGGCCAAGTCGTCCAGGCCGGCATGGGCCAGTCCCCTGGCAGGCAAGCCGCGCTCCTGGCCGGTCTTCCCCCTTCCGTGAACGCTTTCACCATAAACAAAGTCTGCGGCTCTGGCCTTAAAGCAGTGATGCTGGCCGCACAGGCAGTGAAGCTTGGGGACGCGGATTTCGTTGTCGCTGGCGGGATGGAATCCATGAGTCAATGCCCCCACGCCGCGAACCTGCGCTGGGGCACAAAATATGGTGATCTGCCCCTGAAAGACCTGATGATCTTTGATGGACTTACATGTCCTGTGGGCGGCGTTCACATGGGTGAGCTTGGCGAATATACTGCTGAAAAAAGCGGCATAACCAGAGAACAGCAGGACTGGCTCGCCGCGGAGAGCCACCGCAAGGCCACCGAGGCCTGGAACAAGGGCTATTTCGCTGACGAGGTGGTCAAGGTCGTGATACCCCAAAGAAAGGGAGACCCCATTGTAGTTGAGAAGGACGAAGGCCCCAGGGCGGACACGACCATTGAATCCCTTGCAAAGCTCAAGCCCGCCTTCAAGAAGGACGGGACAATAACCCCAGGGAACGCGCCGGGCCTCAATGACGGTGCGGCCGCGGTAATGGTTACAACAGAGGACAAGGCAAGGGAGCTCGGCCTTCCCATCATGGCCTATATAAGGGCCTACGCGTCGCACTTTGTTGAACCAAAAGAGCTCTTCTACGCGCCAATAGGCGCAGTCCGAAAGGTCATGGAAAAGGTCGGCGCGAATGGGCCAGACTACTTTGATCTTCTTGAGGTCAACGAGGCCTTCGCGGCCCAGGTCCTAGCGGATCACAAGGAACTGCAGTGGGATTGGGAACGCTACAATGTGCACGGCGGCGCGATAGCCCTTGGCCACCCAATTGGAGCCTCGGGCGCGCGTATCCTCACGACCCTCCTTTATGCTCTCAAGCGCTATAACAAGAAGATAGGCCTTGCCTCGCTTTGCTTGGGAACAGGCGGCGCTGTCGCGATGGTGGTTGAGAGGCCATAGATTAACCACAAGATAGCTTAGCCACTGGCGCAAGGGCTAGGGGCTTTTGATCCCTTAGCATTTTCGCGGGACGCAAGCTATCTCTCTCGCCAGAAGACCGAACAATTCCTTGAACCAGTCAAGAGCTTGCACGAATAGCAAGTGGGCAGGTCTTATCAATATAATTTCCCCGTGGCCAAGAAAATAGGTTTCATAGCCGGGCCCATGGTTTTCGCAATTGTCCTTTTGTTGCCCCTACCCGGTCTTCCCCAAGAGGGGCGGAAGGTTCTCGCGCTCGCTTGCTGGATGGCAGTCTGGTGGATGACCGATGCCGTGCCTATACCCGCAACATCCCTTTTGCCCTTGGCTCTCCTACCCCTGATGGGCGTCCTGAAGATAACGGACGCGGCCTTGCCATATGCTGACCCAGTGGTGTTCCTCTTCCTGGGAGGTTTCATGATAGCAAAGGGCCTTGAGGTATACGGCCTGCACGAGCGCATTGCCTTGCCCTTCCTGGCCATGGGAAAAGGGAGGCCCTGGCTCCTCGTCGCGGGTTTCATGCTCGCGACCGCTTTCCTTTCTATGTGGATGTCCAATACCGCGACCGTGATGATGGTGCTCCCGGTCGCTCTAGCCGCGGTCTCGCGTATACACAACAAGCGTTTTGGCGCCGCGCTCCTTCTTAGCCTGGCTTACTCCGCTTCCATAGGCGGGACAGCGACCCTGGTCGGCACGCCCCCGAACCTCGTTCTCGCTGGCCAACTCCCCAGGCTGTTTCCGGGTGTGGTGATAGGCTTTGCCAGGTGGATGACATTTGCCCTGCCTTTTTCCTTTGTCTTCCTTTTTCTCGCTTGGCTATACCTTTCCTTTTACTTCAAGGTTTTCAAGGTCAAGTCAGACGAGCTGGTGATTCCCGTTGATAAGCATGGCCACCTATCTCCCTCCCAGATATATGTCCTCGTTGTGTTCGGCCTTGTTGCTATTGCTTGGCTCACCAGGGAGGGGATTTTCGGCCTGCCTGGTTGGGAGGTCCTGGTTGGTCTCAAGGGCTACCTGGGGGACGCGACCATTGCCATCCTCGGAGCACTTGCCCTACTGGTTGTTCCCGGTTCCTGGAAAAAGATGGCCCCCCTCCTCTCCTGGAAAGAGGGTTCTGACCTGCCATGGGGAATACTCATACTCTTCGGTGGCGGCTTGTCCCTCGCGAGCGGTTTTGGGAGCTCCGGACTCTCAAAGTGGATAGCCGATGGGGTCGTTAGCATCCGAGGGCTTCCGGCCTGGCTCATGGTCTTCATCGTCGCAGGCGCGATATCGCTTTTGACCGAGCTTACATCAAATACAGCGACCGCCGCGCTTGTTATCCCATTGCTCGCTGGGGTCTCGCATGGTGCTGGCCTTTCCCCCTACGCGCTCACCGTGCCAGCGACCCTCGCCTCATCCTGCGCATTCATGCTCCCGGTCGGCACCCCGCCGAACGCTATAGTTTATGGAACCGGGAAGTTCACCATAGGCGAGATGGCCAGGGTCGGATTCGTCGTCAACTTCATCGCCGTTGTCCTGATAACCATCCTGGCGGTGTGGGTTTTACCGCTGGTTTTTAGGTGATCCCCGCATGATTTCGCTCCTGTGCAGGCATTTCAATCTCAGGAGACCTTTGATAAAGCAGCAATAACTTACTGGTTTGGGGGAGGAGCATTTTGTCCAAGAGAAAAGGGCTATAAGAAAGGCCCAATGAAAAATCCGCTACTAGTGATGGAGGACAAACCGGGATTTTCGGGGGTTTCATAGCATATTCACCGAGGCCCTAATCTGCCTTGACCGACTGCAAGGGGAACACGCTAAGCTCTTGTGCCCCAAGAACTTACAGGTTATCCTAAATTAGACCTTACCTCTGGGAGGTGGGAATATGTGAGAGCTCAGCTGAGCAGGGTCTTGCATCAGGCCCTCTCCTCCCCTTATATTTTTCTGACCATGAAAAAGATGCTTCCTGTCGTTATCTTGGGCGTGGCTCTGGTGGCCTGTCAGATGTTCGGTGAAAAAGCGAAAAAGGCGAACAACACCTTTGCTGGGACATGGAATACAAACTGGGGCACGGTTGAGCTCGTCCAGAAGGGCAAGACTGTTGACGGCACCTATGAATACAAGGGAGTCAAGGGAATGCTCACCGGCCAGATAATGAACGATACTCTCTACTTTAGCTGGACCGAGGTCAGCGGCGGAAAAAAGGCCGAAGGCTTAGGCTACTTTGTCCTCAAGGATAATGGTTACAGGATAGAGGGCCAGTGGGGCCAGGCAAACGAGCGCGTGGACTGGAACATGGGTGAGTGGAGGGGGAAACGGGTGGAATAAGGCGCGGCGGGGCCGGCAGGCTAAAAGCCTCTCCTGGACAGGATTTATTTTATTGGAACCGGATCCCCGTGGCCCGGTATCAAAAGGCGCGGCAAGTACTCCGAAATCAGCGCTTCGGTTTCCCTCTCCCCAGCATCCCCTGTTATCAGGACCCTGCCTTCTTCGGTCTCAACTAGAACAGAGATTGACCCAGGGGTGTGGCCTGGAGTATGCAGTAGCCTCACCCCATCCGAGAGGGCCATATCTTCCCCCTTCATTGGGCTCACAGCCATGCCGTCAGATATGTAATCAATCCATGTCCGAGGATGGCACGAATACTCTGCCTCGTGGAATATCAGTTTCTTTCCCTTAAAAATGGCGTTTCCTCCCGCGTGATCCGTGTGCAAGTGCGTATCTATGACCAAATCAATATCCCTCGTGGAAAGCCCTCGCCAGCTTAGGGCGATTGCCGGTAGTCTTCCCACATAGAAGGGACCAGGATCAACGACAATTTTCTGTTCCCTTGATATGAGGACCATGTTCGGCACCAGGATCACGCCCGCGCCCGCGGGAAGTTCTTGGCCCGGTTCCCAGTCCCACTCAGCCCATCCCTCCCTGGTCAATCTGGCCGGAAATTCCTTGTGGGGAACGAGTATATCAACCGCTGGGAGTGGGGGATTCATCTTACCATATCTGAGATTAATTTCCGGAAGCCTCGTGTATTGACGAAGAAGCTTCTCGGCCGTGCTAAAAGTATTCTTTCTACATCATTCCGGATCCTCTCGTATTTTGTGCCTGAACCCGGATGTATGAGGTGATTAAAAAATATGCCATCCATGAATGAGACATAGTAGACGCCTTTGTCCTCTTGATCTATCATGTCCACAAGCTCGCCGGCCGACTTATCTTGTGCGCCTCCTGATTCTTTCAAGTGCTTGGCTTCCACTACGAACCAATCCGCGCCGTGTCTAAAAAGAACATCAGGATTCTTACCTTGATGTCTTTCAGCAAATTGGTATTTTGCACCGGTACGACCCCTTACATCCTCTACGGTTGGCTCATTTATTATCTCTTTAATGCCGGCCTTCCTAAGCAAAGTAATGATCTTGGTGTTGGCTAGCCCACCCGTGGCCCTAGTGGCACCAGAATCTCTCAGAGCCTGAGCGGTTATATCGGAATACTCCAGTCTTCTTTCCTTGTAGGCGTTGTCTCTAAAGTCCAGGTAGTGGTTCAGAGCCTGGTCTATGAACCCCAAAAGATCATCATCGTGCAAGTCTTTTGCCGCAGTCATGGAAAAATCCAGAACCTTGAAGAAAGCGGAGAATTCGGACAAATTGCCCCCTTTGCCGAAAACCAGTTCCCGCAGCTCCGGTAATAACCACTTTGGCACAGGGAGTCTACGGGAACGATGAACCGAGTAAGTAACTATCAGGTCCCTTATCCTGTGAATCCTCTCCATCGTCTCCTTGTCGTCAAAAACCAGCTTTTCGGGGTCGTGAAAATAATGAGGATCCAAAAGGGGTTCAGGATTCCTTAAAGAGATCCGCCAGTAATGGAGGTTTTTTTTCAGGGGCATGCTTGCCTCCTTTTGGTCTGTAGGTAGAAATAAGGGCCTTCACCTGCTTCAGGCCCAGGTATTTCCTAGTATATGAGGCGTTTGAATACTTGAAGGTGGTCATAAACTCGCTGTCGGTCTCGGCTCTTAGGTCCTCAAGCACTGAGTTGAAATATTCCGCTAATTCAAGCTGTTCCCTCTCAGAGATCTCCGGCTCAAAGAAAAGCTGAATTGGGTGGGTCCTGAAAGTAAAACGTGTAACCACAATTCCGTCCGCGCTAAAAGCCTTTTTTATCTCGTAAAGACCAACCCTCTCTTGGCCTCCTGTGTCCACGGTGCGCACGAAAAGAACATTTGCTTTGACTCTATGGAAAAGCCATTCGTCAACCGGAAATTCAAGTATCCTGTATTCGCCCGCCTCAAATGTATTGGCATCAACGAGCCTGATCTTGTATGGCCCCGGGTGCTTGATGACTTCATCCATCATCAGGTAGAATTTCACCTTTGGCGCGCGCGGATTCCTGTTTCTCTCCACGAATTCGTCGAATCTTGCTCCAGCGCGGTATTTGAACCGGGGGTTCAGTCTGTACAGCCTTTCCTGATTGCCGTGGGGGCCTATTTTGAGTGCCGTAAATTCCTGAATCTCTTTGGAGGGATTCCTTTTCTTCCTGAAAAAGAAGATGCCCACATTGGTTCCGGTATGGCAGAATATCCGAGTCTCAAACAGGAAAGCTTTCTCTATCCAGTAAAAGAACAGGAGGTCTTCTCTTATTCTGTTGGCCACCGCGTCCCCATAAAGGAAGTTGGTGGGAATTATGTAAATGAACTCCTCCAATCCGGCCCGCATATCGTTGGCAAGGGCTATCTGATAGAGGTCCTGGTAGCCATCGTTGTTGCCCTTGAAATACTTAAGGTGCTCCTTGGCCCTTTTGGCGATGTATCCCAGATAAAGATAGGGGGGATTGGTTATATGGACTGTAGGTAGTCGCCCAAACATTTCCGCAGGGTAATCAGCTAATGTATCTCTGGTCATTACCCTTTTCTCGGCCACATCCCTGGGTATCCCTATTTCAACAGCTTTACTAATGGTCTTCTCCACCTGATCTGGTTGAATGTCAAACATGAGGACATGTTCAGCAAAGAACTCATCCCTCCTTGATGGTTCCACGACCCTAACCAGGGGATATATCAGGCTACCCTCTCCACAAAAAAGATCCACCCAGAGGCGATCCCAGAGCAAGTCCACTATGTGTGGTAGGATGTATTCCTCGCAAATCTGCGCTGGGGTTAGATGCTCCCCATAAAACCGCCTTTTGCTGTTCATTTTGATTCAAGCCCATCCCTCAATTTCCTGACATCATCCCAGACCCCTGAGCCCAGCACCTCCTCTGGAGTCCTGGAGCGCTCCCAGACATAATTGAAAGTGTCTGACAAGGCTATGGCGATGTCCTCGTGGTCTATGAAAAAGTATGTATATGAAGAGCGCATGGGGTCCTGCAGGGCGAAGAAAACCAGCCTGTTGTCAAATATCGCGGCCTTAAGCGGGACCCGGTCGGTGAACCTAACCTCTTCCCCTGTGGCCATGCCCAGCTTTATGAAGAAGGTGAAGGTCTCGTCAACTGCGGATATTTCGTAGATTCCCCTGTATTGAACGCCCCTCTTTGACGCGGCGAGCTGGGTCTCAACATTCTCGTCAGGCGGCACTGAGTATGGAGGCCTTATGAACGCCCAAACTCTTTCCTTGGCTTTGTTCTGAGCATCAGTAAATATTATGCCAACATAGGAGGGGTCCTTCGCTATCTTTATGTAATCAAGAAAGTCGTCATCCTGCGTGGTTGGGTTATAGAGATATGAAAGCTCGCGAGCGAGCGCCTCCGCCACCTTTTCCCTTTCCTTGAGTAGGTTCTCCATCCGGGTCTTTTCCTTTTGCAGGAAGCTTTCCATACCGGTCTGGGGTGCTGCTGGACCGAACCTCTTGGTTTTACCGGGGACTATGTAGACAAGACCCTTTTCAACCAGTCTCTCAAGGATGTCATAGACCCTTTGTATCGGAATCCTGGCCAGCTTGGCGGCGCCAGGCGCGGTCATCACTCCACCCTCAATCAACGCGAGATAGACCTTGGACTCATACTCGTTTAAGCCCATGTCTTCCAGATCTTTTATAAGCTTCTCTTTATCCTTAACCACGCCAAATTATAAGCGTGAGGGCAGACCCGGATCAAATTGCAAGCGCGCCCAGGCCGGGATTAAAATTTAGAGGAGAGGGTTTATATGTTTTTGCTCATTATCCTATCACAGTTCCCGAACATACGGGTCAACGATGGCCCTGGCTACTACGGCACATTCGGCACTGGCCCAACCTTTGGCTCTGGTGGCCGCACCTCCTTTGCTTATGGCGGCAAATACTATCTGGCCTGGATGGAGGACATATCCGGCGATGATTCTGACATCATGTTCTCCCTGAGCACCGACGGTGGCACCACCTGGGCAACCCCTACCAGGGTTGGCGACGCGGGTCCCTCGGATACCTCTGACCAGCAGTATCCCTCCATATATGTCCAGGGGAACGGCACCATTTACATAGCTTATAGGGACTGGAGTACGGGGCACGCTTCCGTTAAGATTGCAAGGAGCACTGACCAGGGCGCGAGCTGGGTCGTTCATCCTGTTGATGATGTGGTCTCAAACCACAACATGCCCTCGGTTTGGGCCAGAAACGACACGGTTTTCCTTGCCTGGCAGGACGATAGGTTCGGGGACTTTGACATCCTCTATTCGGCGAGCACTAACGGGGGTGCGAGCTGGTCTGACCCCGTACGGGTCAATGATGTAGCGACCGGACTACAGAGGGAGCCCTCAATTGGGGTTCACGAGAACTGGGTTTTCGTGGCCTGGTCTGATTTTAGGAATTCCGGGACCTCTGCCTGGGACATATATTTCGCCAGGAGCTCTGACTTTGGTGCCACCTGGCAGGCGAACCAACGCCTCAACGATGACGCGACCGACGAATGGCAGGTCCAACCTTCCCTTGATGTTAGGGATGGTTGGGGGACTAGCGATGGAATATATGTGGTGTGGGTTGACGGCAGGAGTCTGAGCCCATGGCATGTCTATATAACCCGGAGCACGGACAACGGCACCACCTGGACAACGAATGTGAAGGTTGATGACCTGACCAACCAGCCCATAGGCGGTGCGACAAAGCCTTCGGTATGGGCCAACGATTGGGTGACTCATGTTGTCTGGCACGATGAACGGGAGGGAACATACAACATCTACTATGACTTTGACTGCAATGGCGGCCTCAATTTTGGTTCGGACATGCGCGTTGACTATGGCGGAGGCGACAGCAGGGTCGCGCCAACGGTCACGGCCCTGGATGGCTGGCCGCTGGTCGCCTGGAGCGACAACAGGCGAACCGGAACCCTCGTTTATGATGTTTATGCTGGCTCTGCCTATTTCTGCGATGAGGTCAGGGAATCCTTTGTCGGAGAAACCGGCCCCGTGCTCCACTGGGACATGAGAGCCATAGCGCAGATTTCCTGGTCTGGTAGGCGCTTTGACGCTGGAATCTATGACCCTGTTGGCCGGTGCCTCGCTAGCGGTGTCTTCTCAGATAGGGCATTGTTTGACCTCAGCCGGGAGGCGCCCGGTGTTTATCTCCTCGTGGCCGGAAGGAGAACATTCAAGCTGCTGAAGGCGTTCTGATTTTTCCGAGCCCTCGCGGGAACAATTTGAAACCACTGAAAAATCCCGGCTTGCCCTCGGTCCCCATCCGGGAACCTCATCATAGCTAAGAGATAACCCCAAGGAAAATGCT